>CACYGY010000027.1 GCA_902774025.1 uncultured Eubacteriales bacterium | reverse complement strand
TCAGGGATTATACATGTGTTGTCATAGACTTCAGTGTTGAGTATGTCGGGAATCAGACCATCGCCGATGCCCATCTGCACGTGCGTTCCTATGCTTCCTCCCGCAAGGATGGCAGCAAGCACGATCACCTGATTCATGAAGTGCCCGGAAAGAAACCTTCCCTGCCGCTTCTCCTTTTCCGACTTCTTCTCCATCGTTTCCAGGCGTGTCCGAAGATCCCGGAGGGTATCCTCTGTCCTTTCCTGATAGTCCGTCAGGGTTTTCTCCAAATGCCGAAATTCAGCCATGCTCTCCTGATTTACCCTGTCAAGGTTAATCCTGAGATCCTCACAGGCTGCCCGGAGCTGATTCTGATCCTCACAAAGGCCTTCGGCCACAAGCGTCATCTCCGAGGTGAAGGACTCAATCAGCTCCTTCGTGTCATCTCCGCGAACTGCCTTCACGGCCTGGTTCCAGATCATTCTCGGTATGCTCAGATTTTCATTTTCCGCCATGGAATCCCTCCTTTCTCCGGGAGCCTGTCATGACCCGCACCTGTATTATACACGGATTTTCCTGAGAGAAGATAAAAGTTTCGTTAAAAACCTGTTCCGCCTCTGCTTATGCCCCTGCCCGGTGCTTTCTTGACACGGTGCTGCGCGCTATGTAGAATGACCGGGAAGAAGAAAAGGCGAATCATCATTTTCCGGGCATTTCTCCCTGTTTTTCTTCGTGATCTCATCGTCAGAAAGGACGGTTTTTCCATGAAGCGTTCCAGTGGTGTCCTCCTGCACATTTCTTCTCTCCCGGGTCCCGGCGGAATCGGTACACTGGGTGCCGAAGCCTGTGCTTTTGCGGATTTTCTCCACGACAGCGGATGCTCAGTCTGGCAGGTTCTTCCCATGGGGCCCACTGGCTATGGAGAATCACCTTATCAATCAAGCAGTTCCTATGCGGGCAATCCCATGCTGATTTCCCTTGAATCTCTCCGGGATGACGGCCTTCTCACCTGCACGGATGCGGAACTGACTGTGAAGGATTCCGAGGAAAACATTGATTTTCCCCGTGTTCAGGAACTTCATGAAGCTCTGCTCCGCCGCTGCTTCAGCGAAAGCGAAAAACGGCTTTCCGCCGAACTTTCAGCTTTTCGCTCCAGCCACCCCTGGGTGGAGGATTTTGCTCTGTTTACGGCTGTTAAGTACCATTTTTCACAGACCATGTGGGGACAGTGGCCGGACCGGGCAATCCGCTTCAGGGAACCTGAGGCCATGGAAAAGTATCGCCGTGAACTGGACGAGGAGATCCGCTACCACATTTTCTGCCAGTACCTTTTTGAGACACAGTGGCAGAGGCTCCGCGCCTACTGTCATAAGCTGGGGATTTCCATCTTTGGCGACATGCCTATCTATGTCTCGGAGGACAGCGCTGACACCTGGACAAACCCGGAAGTATTCCAGTTTGATGAAAACCTCATTCCCACCAAGGTCGCCGGCGTGCCACCGGATTATTTTTCCGAGAACGGCCAGCTGTGGGGAAATCCGCTGTATCGCTGGGATTATCTGGAATCCCGCCACTTTGACTGGTGGGTCATGCGCATGAAGCGTATGGCTGAGCTGTATGACATTGTCCGGGTCGACCATTTTATCGGCTTCGCAAACTATTATTCCATCCCTTACGGCTCCACCAACGCCAAAGTCGGCGAATGGATCAATGCTCCCGGATTCAGCCTGTTTGAGACGCTGCGCCAGCATATCGGAGGGCTGCAGATCATCGCGGAAGATCTGGGTGTCGTCAGCGACCGGGTCAAGAAGCTGATCTCCGCTACCGGATATCCGGGCATGCGGGTTCTGGTCTTTGGTTTTTCCGGAGATGATTCCAATGTTCACGCCCTCTCCAACTGGGTGGAGAACTGTGTGGCCTATACCGGGACACACGACAACGACACTGTCCTGGGGTATCTTAAACGGGTGGATCCCGAAGAAGTGTCACGCGCCCGGAAGGAACTTGGCTTCACCGCCCTTGAAGACGGTCCGGACGCCTTTGTCAGTGCCGTATTCCATTCTCCCGCCAATCTGGTCATTGTCCCCATGCAGGACCTCCTGGGGCTTGACAACAGCGCCCGTATGAACACCCCTTCCACTGTGGGCGGAAACTGGCGCTGGCGCATCGGAAAAATGCCCACCCAGGCCATGACCATGAAACTGAAATCCATCAACCGCAAAACGGACAGGCTTGCGTAACGCCTGTCCCGTCATAGAAACCACCCTTCGGAACGATCTTCGTGGTCGTTCCGTTTTTTTGTGAAATCAGCGAAAAACTCCGGATCCCGATCGGACAGGGACGAAAACCCGGAATCTGGAACAGCTCCGGTCCGCTCAGAGCTCAGAGGCTCATCCGGTGACGGATGGAGCCTGTCAGTTCCTTCCAGGTAAAGGTCTGCCCTGACAGCGTCATGTACCCATGCCAGGACCCTTCCTTGGGAATGGATACGGAACCCGGGTTCAGGATCCAGACGCCCTTTTCGGTTTTCTTCCACGAGGGCACATGCGTATGTCCGTGGAGCAGTACATCTCCAGGACGCAGCGGGGGCATGTTCCCTTCATTGCGGACATGTCCGTGAGTGGCCAGTATCCAGTGATCTCCCGACTCCAGCATCAGGGAATCCGTCATGAACAGATACGGCATGACCATCAGGTCCACCTCGGCGTCACAGTTGCCCCGTACACAGATGATTTCATCCGCATACACGGAGAGGGTCCGGTTCACTTTTCCGGGATCATATGCTTCCGGCAGATCATTTCTTGGCCCGTGATAGAGCAGGTCCCCGAGAAGCAGAAGCATCCATCTGCCGCCGTCTTCTTTTTCCCGGCGGAATGCCTCAAGAAGAAAGTCTGTGTAAAGCGAACTTCCATGCAGGTCTGATGCGATCATGTATTTCATATCTGCGCTCCCGGGGATGTCCCCTTCCGTTATCTGTCTCGTGCTGCTACAGGTAAGATAACGGAAAGCCGCCCCTGCGTCAAGAATGTCCTTCCTATCAGGCTGTGCTGCAGTTTCCACTGAAGATATCCATCTTGACACTCTGCATGAAACAGGGTATCATACCCGCAGATTTGTTGTACAACTGAATGGTGATTTCCGACAGAAAGGAAGAACACTAGTGGTCAAAACCGGCAAAACGGCTGAACATAAGGGATTGTCTGTGATAAACAGTCCCCGGAGACGTCAGCTGATCTGGAATCGCATATGGCGCAGCCGTTACATTTATCTGATGATCCTGCCCGTTGTGGCATATTTTATCATTTTCAAATACGTGCCCATGTGGTTTCTGAGAAGCGGTTTTTATGATTACAAGCTGCTGAAGGGTTTTGAAGGCAGCAAGATGGTGGGCTTCAAATGGTTTGAACGGCTTCTCACCAATCCGGATTTATTCCGATATATTAAAAACACCCTGACACTGAATTTTGCCGCGCTGTTTATTCTGTTTCCTCAGCCTCTCATTTTTGCCCTTCTTCTCAATGAGCTGAGAAACAAGAAGTTCATGAAGGGCATCCAGACGATTTCCTACCTTCCTCACTTTGTGTCGACCGTGGTGCTGGTGAGCATGATCACCACGCTCTGCTCGCCCAGCATCGGTACCATTGCCAGATTTGTCAAGCTCATGGGCGGGACGCCTGTCAATTATCTGAGTGAACCCCGCTACTTCGTCATGATCAACGTGATCTCAGGCTTCTGGCAGAGTGTGGGATGGGACGCCGTGATCTACATATCCACCCTTGCCGGCATTGATCAGGTCCTCTATGAGGCCGCAAAGATCGACGGAGCTAACCGTTTCCAGCAGGTTCTTCATGTGTCCCTTCCCGGCCTGGCCAATACCTTTGTGCTGCTCCTGATCATGCAGGTCGGCCAGCTGCTGAACGTAAACTTCGAGAAAGTCTATCTTCTGCAGAATACCCTGAACCTTTCCGTTTCCGAAATGCTTCCCACCTTCACCTACAAAACGGGCATGGAAAGCCATAACTACGGATATGCCACTGCGGCAGGTCTGTTTAACTCAGTCATCTCGCTGATTCTGGTCGTGATCGCCAACATGGTCAGCCGCAAGGTCAATGAGATCTCACTGTTCTGACGGAAAGAAGGCTCAGCATGAAACAGAAAGCCAATCAAAGAAAAAGCGGTGAGTATATCCGCCGAAGCCGCGGAGACAGAATCGCCGACATCATCATCAATATCTGGATGATCATTTTGCTGTGCTTCTTTCTTTATCCTCTGCTGAACATGATTTCCATTTCCGTCAGCGCGGATTCAGCTGTTCTCGGAGCGCAGGTCACCTTTTTCCCCATCGGTTTTCAGACCTCAGCCTACAGCTCCATCCTCACATCCCCCGATCTGTGGCGTTCCTTCGGAAACACCATCTTTGTGGCGGGCATCGGATGCGGTCTGAGTCTGATCGGCCTGAGCATGGCCGCCTATCCCCTGGCTTTCGGCGGCAAGTTTTACGGAAGAAAGCTTTATAACATTTTCATTCTGTTCACCATGTGGTTCCAGGGCGGCATGATTCCCACCTTTCTGACCATGACCCGGCTGGGACTCCACAATACTTTCTGGTCGCTGATTTTCAACAGCCTGATGTCCGCCTATTATGTCGTCATCGTACGGAGTTATTTTGAGTCCATTCCCATTTCCATCGTGGAAAGCGCCCATCTGGACGGCGCCAATGATTTCAGGATTCTTCTTCAGCTGATCATCCCGCTGTCCAAGCCCGTTCTGGCCACTGTGGCTCTCTGGGTCATCGTCAGCCACTGGAATGATTATCTCTACCCTCTCATGTTCATCTCATCCCGCGAAAAGTATACCCTGCAGCTTGTCCTGAAGGAAATGGTCCTCAACGCGGAGACTTCCACCATGAACATCTCCATGAGCACATCCTCGGGCAGCAATATAGCCGCCGCCCTGGGACAGCAAACCAAGAATGCCGTGCTGGTGGTAGCCATGATTCCCATGTGCATTCTCTATCCTTTTGTTCAGCGCTATTTTGTCGGCGGCGTTATGCTGGGTTCCGTCAAAGGCTGATTGATTCACGTCTTCATACGGCAGGGAGCCGTATGCGATATCATTCTACTTAAGGAGGTTTCCGTATGAAAAAGTGTCTGGCTCTGTTCCTCTCCCTTGTCCTGGTACTGAGTCTCGGTTCATCGCTGGCCGATGATCCACCGCTGAAGCAGGCGCTGATTGATGCCGCCAAGACCCTGGAACCCAGCAAGGAACTGTACTTCGAAAATGGCCTTGAGATTTCGGCCATGGGTATGATCTTCAATAACTATCCCACGGAATTCGACGGCTGCTATCTCTGGCCTGCCGTGGAGAAGCTGACCAACACCCGTATTACTGTGGACTGGCGCGTGGAAGACAACTATTCCACTCAGGTTGCCACCGTGCTTGCATCCGGCAAGCTTCCGGACCTGCTCACCGCCGGTGCCTATGGCGTCTCCAACCTCGTCAACGAAGGCGCCATCCTCGAGCTGGACGAGTACCTTGACCTGATCCCCCATGTGGTGGCAGCCGTCGGTGAGGATCGTATGGCCAAGTGGCGTCAGGCGGACGGGCACATCTACACCCTCCCCACCATCGTGAACGTGCCCGGTTCCCAGACCGTCATGGTCCGCAAGGACTGGCTGGACGCCCTGGGCATGTCTGAACCCCAGACATGGGAAGACTGGATCGCGCTGTGGCGTGCCATCAAGGCGAATGATCTGAACGGAAACGGCGATCCCAATGATGAAATTCCTCTGGCTCTGGAACAGGGCGCCACTGGTGAGCGGAGCATGGCTTCCCTTCTGAACGCATTCGGCATCCGGGCTTCTTCCGACTGCCAGTTCTGCGTTCTGGATGACGGCACCTACACCATGGTCTATGAGCATCCCCGCTATCCCGAGTTCCTGGCGGCCGTTCGGGATCTTTACGCCGAGGGCCTGATTGATCAGGAATTCGCGACCAGAACCCAGGCCGAGCTCTTCACCATTATGGACAGCAACAAGGTAGGGACCTGCATGACCTGGGCCGAACGGTGCAGAATCTCCGCCAACGCGCTGCGCGACCTTGGAGACGAAGATGCTCTGTGGGAAGCTGTGCCTCCCATCACCGGACCTTACGGCGATCAGATGACCCAGGAGCGTGAGGCTGTGTCCTCCGTATGGTGCATCACCATTGCCGCCAAAGATAAGATTGAGGATATTCTCCGCTTCTTTGACTGGTGGTTCGCCGAAGAAGGCAACAACCTGTACAACTATGGCATCGAAGGCGTTTCCTATGACATGGTGGACGGCGTCGCGCAGCTGAAGCCTGAAATGGTGTCCAACGGCTTCGTGGATTACCGTCAGAGCGGCTGCGAATTCGAGCCCTTCGGCAACGAATGGCAGACCAACGCCTTCATGCAGTGCCTCTTTGCGGGCCAGCCCATGGACGCTCTGGACGCTCCTTCCGCCGAATTCTACTCCGGTCTGGCCATTATCAACAACGGAAAGTATTATTCCATGCCCCAGACCATCGCCACGGAAGAATACACCGAATACCGTGCCGAGCTGATTCAGACCGGTGTCTGCACGCTGCGTGATCAGTGCATTGCCGGGCAGATCTCTGTGGATGATTTCTTCGCAAGCTACAAAACGCTGAAAGATCGTGGTCTCCAGGAAGTCATCGATGCCGGTTCCGCCGCCTATGCGCTGCTGAGCGGCAAGTAATTCTCCTGTATCGGAAAATGGGCTACTGGAAAGTAGCCCATTTTTCAAGGCACCGGCGGTGCCGCCGGTGCCTTCCTCTGTTTTTTCAGTTTTCTCCCTCACAGAGGGTACTGAATCGGACAGGCCAGATGCCTGTCCCTTGTCAGATAGCTTGTCTTCATCACTTCCAGAGAGCCCTGAAAGTCGCGCCGCTCAAAGAGTTCCGCGATGCCCAGCCGCTCCGCATCCCTGCCAAACGTCTCCACTCGCTCCCCGTGTCCGGGGGTGTCCGGCTTCTCCTGTACAAGACGGACATACCGGAAGGACAAAGCCTCCCGCTCCACGCTTTCATGAAACCGGGTGCCTTCGGTAACCCGAAGCGCCTCCGACACATTCCGTTCCGCTTCTGTCAGAACCGTATCCTGAAGATAGAAAGCGTCCGGGGCATCATAAATACCCATGTGTCCATGGGAAGCTGCTTCCTGCATGATGGCAGCGCACCGGAGCATGAAAGGGGCTCCCGGCCCCCATACACCCTGTGCAAATTCCCGTGTCAGTTTTTCCTGGTCCGCATCAGGATCCCAGAGCAGATGACCCAGCAGATAGACCTTCAGGTCCCCGAAGGCCGAGGCCCGGCCCCGTGAGAAATTTCCCTGTTCCAGGACGCCTTCCACCCCGGCTTTACGAAAAGTCCGCAGGTTTGCGCCGAGCACGTCCAGATTCGGAAAAGGCTGCAGATAGTTGGCGTAGTTGGTGGTGTAATCCCAGATATAAAGATGCGGGCAGATCCGGCTCCATTCCTTCATATGATCCAGGAACCCGTTGTTCTGCTCCGGTTCTGAAAACGGCTGGGCTGCGGTATACTGAACATCGATAGGGCCCGTTTCGCATCCGCAGGCTTCCATGGGATGGCTGTAGCAGCTCTCGATGGCACACAGCCGTACGATCACGTTTTCTCTGGGTTTTGTGTGGCGGGGAGGTTTCCTGCAGTACAAATATGCGAAGGTATGGATCCGGATGTCCGGAAAGACCTTTGCTGTTTCCTCCGCCACAGCGTTCACAAATCGAATCATCGTGCCGGCCCCGCTCTCCTCTTCCATGTCCACGGCCTGACAGGCGGGGCACCGGCAGTTCTGATACCAGTCGTTCATGGCTACCGAAAAAACCTGATATGCCGGATGTGCCCTCTTCCACTCCAAAACGCCCTCAATACAGAGCTTCAGCACATCCGGATTGGTCAGACACAGCTGAGTTCGGTCACGGCAGCGCTTTCCCCGGATCATGGAAAAATACTCCGGATGCGTATCAAAGTACTTTTCCACAGGAACCAGCTGGTTGAAGGTATGGCTGAAATTGAAAAACATGGCCTTTCCGCCCTGTTCCTCCGTGATGTTGGACCGTGAACCATTCAGGCGCATCTTGACGGCGAAGACCCCATCGATGGCAGACCGCCAGAAAACCTCCCGCACACGGAACGCCGGGTGTTCTTCCCCCTCACCGGAGGGAAACCTCAGCGGGTACCCCGGACAGACTTCACAATCCGGCGTCAGGAACCGGAATCCGGCCATTTCCAGTAGATGATAGCACCCATATACAGCCCCCGCGCCATGAGCGAATTCCAGGCTGATACCGGTTTCGGAAACGCACCACCGGTAAGCACCGTCCCTGAGGGACTCATCCTCCGTGCGGGTGAAGCGGATGGGGAATGCTTCTCCTTCCCATACTACCTCATGTCCTGCCTTTTCCAGGTATCTGCCCATTTCACGGCAGGCATACAGGACCGGTTTCTCCCCGCTTCCGGAATGGATGCTGATTCGCCGGGGCAGTGTTCCGCCCATCTCAAACTGACTGCACATACCTGTAACCCCCTTCAGAAGCCTGATTCAGTTTTCCTGCCAGTTCTCCCCTCATTTTCTCACAGGAGGTGTCCTATGGTCAATCATGTTCTCAGCGGCGTCGATCAGCTGCCCGCGTTCCTCCCCTCACTCCGCGGCTGCAGGGTCGGCCTGATGACCAATCCCACAGGGATTGATCATCAGTTCCGTTCCACCATTGATCTTGTTTTCCGGGAAGGCTGTCTTTCCGCGCTGTTTGCTGTGGAACACGGAATCCGCGGCATGCAGCAGGCCGGAGATGCAGTGGGCAATACCACAGACCCGGTGACGAATGTCACGGTGTACAGCGCTTACGGCACCGCCAGCCATTTCACGGAGGAAATGCTGAATGCCTTTGACACGCTGATCTTTGACATGCAGGATGTCGGCGCACGATTCTATACATATCTCTATTCCCTGAGCTATGCCATGATCGCATGCGCCAGGGCTGGCAAGAGGATCATCGTCCTGGACCGCGTAAATCCTCTCGGAGGGGAAAAAAGAAGCGGGACGATCCTGGATTCGGCCTTTGCCTCTTTTGTCGGAAACTATGAACTGCCCACCCAGTATGGACTGACCATCGGCGAGTATGCCCGTTATGTAAAGTGGTACCTGAACCTGAATCTGGATATGACCATTCTCCCCCTCAGAGGTTGGAAACGTTCCATGCTTCTGTCGGATACAGACCTTCCCTGGGTGGCTCCTTCCCCCAACTGTCCCGACCTGGCCGCCGCCCTCTGCTACACGGGTACCTGTATCTTTGAAGGCTCCAACATCTCAGAGGGACGGGGAACCACGCAGCCTTTCCAGCTGGTCGGCGCACCGTTCCTGAACGCGAACCTGCTTGCTGACCGGATGAACGCCCTGAATCTTGAAGGCATTCACTTCCGTCCCGCAGCCTTCGTTCCCACCTTCAGCAAATATCAGGGAGAAGTCTGTCATGGTGTTCAGATGCATATCACGGATCCTCTTGTCTGTGATACCTTCGCAGGCGGACTGCTTCTAATGGATGAAATCCGCAGGCAGGCCGGTAACGCTTTCTCCTTCCTGCGATGGAATCAGGATCCGAAGTATGCCATCGACAAGCTCATGGGCACGGATGTCTACCGTACAGGAAAAAAGAGCGCAATGGAGGTCATTGAGGAAGGCCGTGCCGGCATCCGGAAGTTCAGTCAGACCGTCCAGCCCTGTCTTCTGTATTCCTGAGGTTCATGCTCATGCGCAGTGAAATTCGTCTTTTCCGTCCTGAGGACGCACCCTTTGTTTCCCGCCTGATGCAGCTCTGCCTGGAGAGAGGTGAAACCCTGTATCGGCCCTGGATGCCTGATCTGGTTCAGACCGTCCTGTCGGGGGATGGGATGACCGGATGGATCGCTTCCCTGGAGGGGAATCCCTGCGGGATAGCCTGCACCGCTGAGAAAACGGTTTTCCTCCCGGGGGAGACCCCGGAGAACACGCCCCTGTTCCTGACCCTGCTCATGGTCAGCCCTGTAATGCGCCTGCAGGGAATCGGAAAGCAGCTCCTTCAGGTGGTGGTAAACCACGCCCGGCAGATGAAGAAAAAGCACATTGTCATCAGTGGTGACAGTCCCTGCCATCTCACCTGGCTGATCCCCGGCACCCAGGGTCATGATCATAACAACGCACCTGGGGTATGGAAGGAAGGACCCTTCTGTGCCTGGCTGACCAGTCATGGATTTCATGTCCACGGGGAAGAAATCTCCCTGTACCTGCCTCTTTCGTCTTTCCGCTGGAATCCGGAACTGGATGTCCTCAAGCAGAAGCTGGAGGCGGAAGGTATCCTTACGGGGACCTGGCATCCGTCCATGGGAAGAGATTTTGACGGCATGTGTGACCGGGTGGGCAGTGAGTACTGGCGCCATGTGCTGAGAACTGAAACCGATGCCTGGATCCGTCAGGCCCCCAACGCTGACCCTGACCTGTGGCCGGATGGACGCAAACCTGCCGGACCACGCCCTCTTCTTACCGCCGTCCGGGATGGTCAGATCATCGGATTTACCGGCCCCGTGGATCGTCAGGAAAGCGGACGGGGATGGTTCACGGGCATCTGTGTGGATCCTCTGTTTGAAAAGCGGGGAATCGCCACCCTTCTGTTTCATCTCCTGTTGCGTGCTTTTCAGGAAAAAGATGCCCTCTTCTGTTCCATCTTTACCGGCGCTGAGAACCATGCACAGCGGATCTATCTCCGTGCAGGCTTTCGCGTCACATCCCACTGGCAGATTCTGGTTCTGCCATTGGAGCCGTCCGAAGAATATCATCATATCTATTACTGATTTTATGGAGGCCGTTTATGATTGATCCGGATCGTGAGGTACGCCTTGGACTTCTCCTCATATCCCCCGAGAGGTTTTCCGCCATCGGTGAGGGCACTGCACGCGGTTCCTACCGGGAGCGCAAGGAAAGGGAAGCCCTCAGCATGCTGAAAGATGCCAGTGCCCTGGGGCATGTCACCTATTCCGGTATTGTCTGGAACAGGGAGGATATCCTGAGGTCCATAGACGTTTTCGTACGGGATCGGGTGGATTATGTACTGGCCGTCTTTCTCAGCTGGGCTGAGGACTTTGCCTGGATCCGTTTTCTCCGGGATATGCCCCCTTGCCCGGTCCTCTTCTGTCACAGGATGCGGGACATGATTCATCTGAAAGATACCCACGACGATGATGAATTCACGGAGTACCTGTGCTGCGGAGGACTTGTGGGCACACTGGAAGCCAGCGGTTCCGTTCAGCGCTTTCATCGTCCCATGCTGGAAACCTTCACCGGCACCTGGAATGCCATTCTGGACAGGGCAAGGGATTTCGGACTGGCCGCCCGGGCCCGGGCACTTCTGCAGGAGAGCACATTCGGCCTTCTTGGATGCATGAATGAGGTCATGTGGTCCACTTACGTGGACATCTATTCCCTGTTCCAGCATGTGGGACCCGAGATGCGCTTCCTTTCCGTTGCAGAGCTGGAGTCGGCCGTTGAATCCGTTTCAATCGGGGACGCAGAGCAGACAGTGACGCGTCTGAGCGGGCAGTATGAGGTTCTGCCCAATGTGGACACGGAAAAGTTTATCGCCTCGGTCCGCGCTTCCATCGCCATGGAAAGGCTGGCCGAGGAGCGCGGTCTGGACGTTCTGGTACTCAATGATATTGATACGGTTCTGTTCAGCCGGATCGGCCTGAGACCTGGCTTCTGGCCAACATCCCCCTCCGTCCGGACGCTGATCGTCCCGGAGGGGGACATCGGAAGCGGGGTTGCCTGCATGATCCTGAAACTCCTGACCGGACAGCACGTAAATTATATCGAACCTTTCCATGTGGATCTGCCCAATGAATGCTTTGCCGCGGGTCACGCCGGGCCGAATGACTATACGGACCCCCGAGGGATCTGCAGGATCTCCTCTGATGTACGCTTTGCCAGGACTCAATGGAAGTATGCGGGAGCCCCCTTTGCGTGGTATGTGTTCCCCAGCGGTGAGAAGACCATGCTGCACTGCTCTCAGCGGGGGGAATCCTTCCATCTGGTGATGGGACAGGTGGAGGCGCTTCCCACAAAACCGTTCCTGGCCACCTATTCCCACAGTCTGTTCCGGCCTGTCGGGAAAAACTGCAGGGATTTCTTTGACGCACTGATCCGCTGCGGCGTCACACAGCACTATGGAATCACGGACGGGGACCACAGGCAGCGTGTAAGGGATCTTTCCGGAATGCTTGGTCTTCCCCTTGAGGAGGTCTGACGGATGAAAAGACTGCATCCCGCGGGCTGTCTGAAACCCATGCCCATCTCCCCGGATTCCCGGCTGGGGCTGGGCCTTGAAAAACTGGACCGGAATGTCTTTGACCCGCTTCCGGCTTTTGATCTTCTCTCCGCCTCCGGTGTCCGTTATGTCCGTCTCCAGTCCGGATGGCAGAGAACGGAAACGAAAAAAGGTGTCTATGATTTCGCATGGCTTGATGAAATCCTGTCATCTCTGGTCCGGCGTGGAATGGAGCCCTGGCTCTGCCTGTGCTATGGACATTCCGCCTATTCTCCCTCCGCTGCGCAGTACTTCGGATCCGTAGGTGTTCCCCCCATTTTCACATCCGAAGAGAGAGAGGCCTGGGCTGCCTATGTCAGAGCGCTTGTCCTCCACTGCAGGGGACGTGTTCGTCTCTACGAAATCTGGAATGAACCGGACGGGCAGTGGTGCTGGAAGCATGGCGTGAGCGCACGGGAATACGCGCGCTTTGCCATGAGCACTGCTGACTGCATTCACGCAGCCGACCCTGAAGCCAGGGTGGCGGCAGGCGCCCTGTGTTCCATTCATCTCCCCTATTTCCGTGAGCTCCTTCAGGAAGGACTGTCCACCCATATTGATGCCCTTTCCTTTCATCGCTACCAGACCCATGAGCATCATGTTCTGGAAGACATCGCTTCCCTGAGAGCTCTGCTGAACCGGTATCCGGGCAGAGTTGACCTGATTCAGGGAGAAAGCGGAACACAGAGTGAAGACTGCGGCGCGGGAGCTCTGTCAGGAGGAGCCTGGACGGAAGTCATTCAGGCCAAGTATCTGCTCAGGCACAGACTGTTGGACCTGTACAGTGAAGTTCTCTTTACCTCCCACTTCACCACCGTGGACATGGTGGAAGCCCTGAACGGGAAAACCGGTGACCTGAAGAGCCGGATGGACTTCGGCTACTTCGGTGTCCTCCACGCTGATTTCAATCCGGAAGGCTTTGCGGAGGGCACGTATACACCCAAATTAAGCTACTTTGCGCTTCAATACCTGTGTGCCCTTTTCCGCGGACAGGAGAAGCCATGCGCTTTGCCAATCCGTCTTGCCGCCTCGGATTCTCCCCGTGTTTTCGCAAGGGATGATGACGGACCGGATGTCAGGATTCTGGGATTTTCGGACCCGGATGGGGCATGGTGCGCGGCCTGGTGGAAATCCTGCGACCTGCTGCGGGAAACCTACAGCGGAACGATTTCCCTTCAGCTGTCGGGGGAAAACCGTACTCTGTATCTGGCCGACCTTATGACCGGCAATCTGTTTACCCTGCCTGACACCATGCTGGGCAGACAACAGGGATTGCTGACAGAGCTTTCCCATCTTCCGCTTCTGGACAGCCCGCTGCTGCTCATGACGGATGATTATCTTGCAAAGCGACAGGAGGGATTCCATTGTCGAAGTGGTGTCTGATGGATGTGGGCGGGACCATGATTAAGTATGGCCGCACGGATAATCAGGGAAAACTGGACTTTCAGAGTACAGGCATGCTTCCTTCCAACGCCGGGGCCGGTCTGGACAGTGTCCTGTGCTCACTCCGGGACGCTTTCCTGTCTGCCTCCAGCTCCTGCGGGATCGACCAGGTATGCATATCCATTCCCGGGCCTTTCGATTTCCGGAATGGGATCAGCCGGATGGCGCACAAGTTCCCGTCCCTGATGGGGTACTCTCTGAAAGAGTATTTCGCGTCCCTGGGAATCCGCGCCATGTTTCTGCATGATTCCACCGCTTTCCTCCTGGGGGAAAGCCGGCATGGAGGACTGGGAGATGTGAAGAATGCACTGTGCATCATGCTGGGCACAGGCCTGGGGTTCAGCATGATGCGGGACCGCCGGATCCTGGTGGATGAGAGTCTTTCTCCCCTGCTGCCTCTCTGGCAGTGTCCCTGGGGGCAGGGCATCGCGGAAGACGCCGTTTCCACACGGGCCCTCCAGTGTGATTATGGGATACCGCTTCCCATTCATGAACTCGCCGGACTGGCAAGGAATGGCGATGAACGGGCACTCCATTCCTTCCGCACGCTTGGCGCAGCGCTCAGTGCCATGATCCGAAATCTTTCCGAACACGTTCCCTGTGAAAGAATCTGTCTCGGCGGACAGATCGCCCTCGCATCGGATCTCATGGACCTTCAGTTCCCCTTTCCCTGGTATGTCTGTGAGGAGCCCCGGTGGCGTCCCCTGGAGGGCGCAGCCGTCTATGCCGGAACAGACTGTGAGGACACTTGTCTGAACATCGTACCCGATCAGGCCGCAGCTCAATTCAGAAAGGAAGTGTGGCATCTGTGAGTTTTATGTTTCATCCCTATCCTTTTGCAGATCCGAAGGCTGTGAATCCTGTGATTCCGCCTGTCTCCGTCAGATCCCATCTCATCACCGGCCCGCAGAAGATTGCCCAGTCCCTCGCCCGTGAGGTCGGGAAGGGGAAAAGAAAGATCGGTCTGGATGCCTATCCGGGTGTGGATACGGTTTCATTTTCCCGGATTCTCCAGCAGTCCATTCCTGATCTGATCGTTGTGGACGCCCGGTCCCTGGCTCTGGAGGAGGAAGAACTGAATCAGAAGCTGCTGCCTTTTCTTCCCCAGGACCGTGAACTGGACCCTGTCCTGCTTTACGGGAGACGATTCGAGGAAGGATATCCCGGCCTGCAGAGCCCGGAAAAGATCCGAAACCTGCAAAACCTTCTTCAGAGCACGGATCATCCGGTGGCTGTCTGCGGAATGGGCGCCCTGTGTCCCGCCCTGCGGGATCTCTACGATCTGAAAATCTGGATGGATATCACTCCCCGTCAGAGCACCCTGAATTTCAAGAACGGTCTGTGCGGAAACTATGGCGCATCCCATGCTCTCCCCTACAGTCAGCTGATGCGCAGAAACTATTATGTGGACTTTGAGACGGCCATGAACGCCCGTTGGGATCTGATCCGTCAGAACGCTCTGGACCTGTATATTTCCTCGGAGCATATTGAATCCATGCAGATGCTTCCGTATGAGGATCTCCTTCTTCTGTTCCGTACCATCAATCAGTCTCCGTTCCGGTGCCGTCCCGTTTATCTGGAAGGTGTCTGGGGCGGATATTACATGCATCATCTCCGGCATCTCCCGTCCGGGATGCGGAACTGTGCCTGGATCTTCGATCTGATCCCCATGGAAGTCTCCCTCGCCGCTGTCCTTGACCAGACGGAATTTGAGGTCCCTTTCTATACATTTGTCCAGGTTATGGGCGAGGAACTGCTGGGGCGTCGCGCCATGAAAGCCTTCGGCGGGTATTTTCCCATCCGCTTCAACTATGATGACACCTGGCATTCCAATGGAAACATGTCCGTCCAGTGCCATCCGGATGAAGCCTATGTGGTGAAGCATCACAGTGAGTTGGGTCGGCAGGACGAAAGTTATTATGTCTGCGTCACTGGTCAGGGTGCCAGGACATTTCTTGGATTCAGGGAAGAAGGCAGCTGTGACGCCTTTTTCGAGGAGGCGGAACATGCACAGGAAACGCATGAACTCATTGATTACGAAAAGTATATTCACGCCGTGCCTTCCATCCCGGGAACACAGCTGATGATTCCCGCCGGAACGGTTCATGCCTCCGGAAAAAACCAGTTGATTCTGGAGATCGGCAGCCTGACTGTGGGAAGTTACACCTACAAGCTGTATGATTATCAGCGCATTGATCCTCAGACGGGCCTGCCCAGGCCAATCCACCTGAGAATGGGAAGGGCTGTGATTCACCCGGAAAGAACGGCGGAGTATGTACAGTCCCAGCTGGTGAATCACGGCCGGATACTGCGTAAGGGTGAGGGCTTCTGTGAAAAGGTTGTGGGTGAGCATGAACTCCTGTATTTTTCTCTGCGCAACCTGATCTTCGACCATGAAATCCGGGATGACACCCAGGGAGATTTCCACGTCCTGGCCCTGGTGGACGGAGAACGTGTCCGTATTGAATCCCTCACAGACCCGAACCGCCATTTTGATCTGGATATGCTGGAAATTGCCGTTGTCCCCGCCACCTTCGGTCCCTACCGCATTACGAACCTGAGCGTGGGTACGGTCGTTGTCCATAAAACCCTTCTCAAGCAGGAATCATGAACCAACCGCTCCGATCCGTGACAGGGGGATCTGCCATGTAAAATTTCTTTTCCCCCTTGTCTTTCATTCGTTTTCATGATAAGATTCCTGACGGTGATTTTATCATCAGGAAAGAAAGGGAGGTGAAATGAGTTGCCTAATATCAAGTCCGCAAAGAAGCGCGTCAAGGTCAGCGAAAAGAAAGCTCTTCAGAACCGTATGATTAAAAATGGCATGCGTACTTCCGTGAAGAAGTTCTATGCTGCTGATCCTGCGAATGCTGCTGCCCAGCTGAGCGAGACCACCTCCGCGATTGACAAGGCCGCGTCCAAGGGCGTGATCCATAAGAACGCCGCGAATCGCAAAAAGGCTCGTATGGCAAAGCAGCTGAATAAAGCAGCTGTCTGATTTTTCCAGTCGTAGACAACTCCTTGCCCCAGGGCACAGGGGTTTTCTTTTATCCAAATATTTCACCCCATTCCACAGGGTGAGAGGAGGATACATCCATGCCTGAAATCTGTGTGGTCGTCGGTGGAGACCGTGGGATTGGCAGAGCCTGTTCCCTGCGTTTGAGTCAGGAGGGATATCATGTCATCCTGACCTGCAGGGATCGAAGGAAAGACGCGCAGAACACCGTGGATCATATCCTCCGCAGCGGCGGAAGTGCCGCCTGGCTGTCCTGTGACATTGCCTGTGCCGAGTCCGTTCAGTCCGTGTTCCATCAGATCCTTCAAACGTGGCATCGCGTGGACTGTCTGGTTCTGTGTGCCGGTATCTCATTCATCCGTTTGTTCACGGATACGGATGAGCAGCTCTGGAATCAGATTCTCAACACAAATCTGACTGGTTTTTACCGCTGCCTTTCCGCGGTTGCGCCATCCATGCTGTCCAGGCACTCCGGGGCTGTGGTTATGCTCTCCAGTATGTGGGGACAGGTAGGCGCCAGCTGCGAAAGCGCTTACGCAGTCTCCAAAGCCGGAATCATCGCCCTGACCCGGTCCCTGGCCAAGGAATGGGGGCCGTCCGGTATACGCGTCAACTGTGTGGCACCCGGCGTCATTCAAACGGATATGAACCGCTCTCTGTCGGATGCCGAACTGGCTGATCTTCGGGAAGAAACACCTCTTCGTGACATCGGAACGCCTGAAGACGTTGCCGAAACTGTAGCTTTTCTGGCTTCTGAGCGCGCCCGTTTCATGACGGGACAGGTGCTGGGGGTTAATGGCGGTCTGGTGATACCATGAAGATTGTAAACACTTTTTCCAACGGAATGAAATGCTCCTGCCAATCCGTTTTCTAGGATGAAACACGCACCTGCGGAAAGAAGGGATTTCCATGACCGCCAAACGCCTGATCCAAATCCTGCTCCTCATATTCGCATGTTTTCTGCCCCTGACCCTGTCCACAGCCGAGGTCAGTGAACTCTCCAGAACGAGTATGACCGTCTATGAACAGGATATGGTTTTTTCCCAGATCCGGCCTCTCCTGGACCTGACGGTTGCATCCAGTCTGAACTGTTCCGACACACCTGTGGAGATTCTTCCGGATCAGCCCATGAATGACCGGCTCGACGGATATCTGCTAAGCCTCGCTCCCACCTTTGGAAGCGAGGTGGGACTGACGGGTGATTCCCTTCAGGATCCGGACAGCAGGATTTCCTGGCTGGCTTCCAACTTCAGCCTTCAGTTTGATGCCATTACCCTGCCGGAAAAAACAGCAGACCGTTCTCCCTATTCCGGGGTTCTGATGCTGGATATCCAGCCGGATCATGACGGGAATCAGATCGCTTTCATCGGATATCTGTATCAGGCTCCTGACCGCTTTGACACACTGAGCACAGAGGAATTATCCGATATCCACTGGCTGGATATGCAGGCTGTCGTCACACTGACAAAAGATGATTCAGCCCCCTGCGGCTGGAAGATCGCCTCTCTTGTCTACCAGGCGGATATGTACGCCGAAGATACGGACCTGGCTGATCAGTCCTCCATGCCCACCACCCCTTACTATAACGAAACCTATGGTTTTTCTGTCCTCTATCCTTCTCTGTTTGCCGAGCACGCAACTGAGCTGCCTCAGGGAATCTCCTCCATGCTTCCGGATGAAAGCGCGTCCCTGTCCGTCCTCATGGTCAGCCGCAGCAACCGCACGCTGGATGACCTGATCCGGGATGAGACCTCCGGTCTGGAGTCTTATGACACACAGCTGAGTGACGATGGAAAATCCTGTACGCTGCGATATTACCTGAATGGTATTCAGACTATATGGACAGCATCCCTTCAGGGGGAAAATGTGCTCATCGCCCAGATGCGATGGAATATGGAACTCCATCCCGATTTTGAGGCGCTGTGCAATCAGACCTTTGTCACCATTCTTACGGAAAACACCGACCTGAACGGATGATTGCCCAATGCTCACACCACTGAGGAGGATTACCATCATGAAACGATTTCTGATCTTTCTGTGCACAGTCTCTCTGATCTTTCTTTCTGTCATTCCTCCTGCTTCCGCCGCGACAACAGCCTATGTAGTGGGCGGGTGGCTGAGGCTTCGGCAGATGCCCTCCGGTAATGCCGTCACCCTGGCCAGCTATTACACCGGAACAGAAGTCACAGTGCTTTCAGTCACGGGTTCCTGGAGCTATGTAAGGACCCAGGACGGAAAACTCGGATATATGAGTTCAGCTTATCTCAGCACTTCTGCGCCTTCGTCCGTCTCTCCACCCGGTTCGCCGTCATCCCCTTCCCTTCAGACCGTCTATGTGACTTCACCCAACGGGGGCGTCGTTGCCATGAGGGAAGGTGCCAGCACAAAATACCGGGCCCTTGCCTATCTGTCCGTGGGAACTTCCGTACAGATTCTGTCAGCGGGAAGCACCTGGGACAAGATCCAGTACGGGAATACAATCGGGTACATGATGTCCAAATATCTCACAACTTCTTCTCCTGTCACGCCTTCCGGACTGAGCATCACAGCCTATGTCACCAGTTCCAATGGCGCTGGCGTCAATCTCCGGACCGGTGCCGGAACAGGATACGGCATCATCGGCAAATACAAGGTTGGGACACAGGTCACCATCCTGTCCCAGGGAAGCGTATGGGATTATGTCCGGATTGGCAGCAGAACCGGTTACATGATGCATAAGTATCTGACAACCACCGCTCCGCTGGTACCCGTATCCCCCGGAACCGTTCCTTCCCCCTCCGGCTCCCTGATCGCCTATGTCACCAGCGCCAACCTGAAACCTGTGCGTCTTCGCTCCGGTCCCGGCACTAATTTCAGTATCCTTGGCCTCTACGCAGTGGGTACACCGGTCACCGTAATCAATCGCGGCGCGATCTGGAGCACGGTCAACATCGGCACCGTGAACGGATACATGATGGATGCCTTTCTTTCCTACCGCGATCCTGAACCCGTTCCTCCCAGTCCCTACGATCCTCCGACACCCATTGTCTACACGGCATATATCTATTCCGCCAACGGAAATCCCGTGAACCTGCGTATGGGCCCCTCCACTTCCTCCGCCGTCATTGATGCCTATCCTGTCGGCACGGAAGTCAGGGTTCTGAAAAACCAGAACGGCTGGGATTACGTGACCATCGGCAACCATACCGGATGGATCCTCCATTCCTATCTCACCACGGAAATTCCGCCCTATACGCCTCTGACGGATATCCAGCTGAATCAGACCGCTCCCAGTGTCGGCGATGTCCTGACCTTTAGCCTCACGCCTCAGAACGCTTCTCACACCACCCGCTGGCTTGACAGCAACGGGAACACCCTGGCCACTACCGACACATATACGGTACAAAGCAGGGATATCGGCAGAAAAATCCGGGCACGGGCGGACGGAACCGGTTATTTCACCGGAACAGTCTCCTCTTCCTACACACAGCCCGTCAAGGAAGCCGTTCAGATTCCTCTGACCGATATCAATATCCCGAATCAGACACCCATGGTGGGAGACATTCTTACCTTCTCCCTGACGCCGCAGAGTGCCACCCATACAACCCGCTGGCTGGATGAAAACGGCAATACGCTGGCCACCACCGGGACATACACCGTCAGCAGGAACGACATTGGGAAAAAAATACGGGTCCGGGCAGACGGGACCGGGAACTACTCCGGAACCGTCTCCTCCTCCTATACCCAGCCCGTCAGAGAGGCTGTACAGACACCCCTTACGGACATCTCGATCCTCAACACAGCTCCAAGAGTCGGAGACATTCTCTCTTTTTCCCTGAGTCCTCAGAGCGCCACCCACACGACACGATGGCTGGATGAAAACGGAAATCTGCTGGCCTCCACCGAAACATACACTGTCAGCAGAAACGACATCGGAAAGCGCATCCGAGTTCGGGCAGACGGGACCGGGAACTATTCCGGAACGGTCTCCTCCTCATACACCCAGTCCGTCAGGGAAACCGCGCAGATTCCTCTTACGGACATCTCCATCCTCAATACATCCCCCAGGGTCGGAGATATCCTTTCCTTTTCCCTGACGCCCCAGAACGCCGCCCACACAACCCGCTGGCTGGATGAAAACGGATCTCTCCTTTCCTCTGCCGAAACGTACACCGTAAGCGGAAAAGACATCGGAAAAAGGATCCGGGTCAGAGCGGACGGAACGGGAGACTATTCAGGAACCGTCTCTTCCTCTTATACCCAGCCCGTCATCAGCGCCTCCCTCCTGATCCAAAAATGTACACTTTCTGACACCTCGGGGTATGTGGGTACAACGGTCAGGGCAAGCGTCACCCCGTCGGGGGCCACTGCCAGCTATATCTGGTACCGGGTCAACGGCCTGAATACCATCTTCGCCAGCAGCGGGGACACGTATACGATCCGGGAAGAGGATATCGGATACCAACTGTACTGCGTTGCCACCGGAAGTGGTGACTGGTCCGGATCAGCCACCAGCGGAAAAACGGCCTACGTACAGAAAAACGTTCCCGACGCCCGGCTTGCGGGTTCAATTGTGCTCCCGACTGTCAAAGTGGGAGTCCCACTGACCCTTGGTGTCAACGTCAGTGTAAAACTGAACTGTTACGATGTGGATTATGTCTGGCTGGAAAACGGTGTAACGGCGGGAACCGGTTCATCCTTTACGCCTCAAAGCTCTCAGGCGGGCTCGGATCTGCAGGTTGCCGCATTCGCCCGCAGCGGGAGCGGGTACACCGGTTCTGTCAGAAGCAACTATTCCATCATCAGCGCCTCCTCGGGTGCTCTCTCCTCCTCAGGAGACCGGGGATCAGCGCAGGATTCCGGCATTGCGTCTGAGTCCCGGAGCACCGGAGGCACGGACTCTGCACAGCCTGTTACCGCCATCATGCCGTCCTCTGAATCATCTTCGGTTCCGCTGATCCAGGAAATCAACGCCTCTACCTCCGGTATCGGTGAAACTTCCCAGGCGTCCGGCCAGAGCGGCACCTCAAATGATCCGGTCGCGATCACCCGGGACCAGAACGGCAGCGGAAACACGAATGGTATCGATCCGATCACTGTCATTCAGGACCAGAGCGGCAATGGAAACACGAACGGTGTCGACCTGGTCACTGTCATTCAGAACCAGGGCGGCAATGGAAACGATCCGGCCACAATTGTCCAGGACCAGAACGGAAATGGGTCTTCGGATGGCAATCCCCCACAGTCTGTTGACAGCCAGGACGCCCAGATGAATGAGCAGAACGGTCTGAACGATCGTCTGCAGAACCAGCAGAATGCAGAATCCGTCTCCTCTGACATCCAGGAAATTCAGGAAACTTCCGGGACACAGAACAATTCCGGCTCTCTGGTGGAAGTCATCCTCCCATAATGCTGAAAACGGGGCATTCCCATTTACATGGGATTTGCCCCGTTTTTTATGTCGAACCCCGGACAGCACACCGGACGGTCACCCGATCCTCACCCCCCGGTGTACAGGTAAACAGTGTAAGAGGATAACCGGTCTGAATCATGGACTCCACCTGCTCAGGCCGGAGTGTTTCCAGAAGTTCCACAACATATTCGCAGCGCTGACCTGTCGCATCCGTAAAACAGACCGGATCTCCCGGTTTCAGGTACCTCAGGTTCCCAAAGTGCGACGGATAATTATGGGCCAGGATCACCATGGCTTCCGGAAACACGCCGCCCCAATACAGGCAGGGTGTCTTTTTCAGTCCGGCATAGGTCCATTCCGCCCGGACAGGCAAAGTCAGAGAGAGACTGGGAATCTCCAGAATCCCGATATATTTCTCTCCTCTGATTTCAATGATTACCTTTTCTGCCCCGCTTGTGTCATGCTGATCCGTTTCGTCCGCACGCATGGGTTCCTCCGCGGGAATGAGGAGCTCATACCGAACCGGTTCAGGAACAGACTCCCTCATCTCCTCATTTTCCATCTTTGGACGGACAGTGTCCTCTGCCGGCCTGGCAGGTCCGGAATCGGGCAGAATAAAGCCTTCCTCCGGTTCGGGTGTCGGCACTGAAGTGGGCGCCGCATTCCCCGACTCCGGGAAATCCGTCGAAACAGGCAGGATATCCTCCGTTTGCAACCGGTCTGTCAGTCTCTGTTCCTTCCGGATCTCCTCTGTCAGACTCCGGCTTTCCTGTCCGGCTGCCTCCGCTTCCTGATTCTCCTGCAGTACCTGAAATGCGCCGATACCCAGCAGAAGAATCCCCATGCTCAGGACCACAGCGCCCGTGATTCTGTTTCTCCGCCTCAGCAGGCCCATCCCTGACAGGAGGAGAAGAAAACCGGCGCCGGACAAAAGATAGACGGGCCACCAGACAAGTCCCGTCTGAGGCAGACGCCCATCGTGAATCTCCGCGATCACAAAACGCCCGGGTGACTCAGGTCTGACCGGAACAGATGTCTGTCCGGGGACTGAGGTCATCACAATCCGAAGACCACCGGAACCTCCTGACACCTGAAACTTCCAGGCAGACTGAAAACTCGGCGTGCTGACCTGCCAGTCGTCACTGACGACATACGTCCGGCTGATCGCTCCATCCTCCTGCGTATTCAGCCTGATCCTGTCCAGGATCCGATTCTGACAGACCAGGACAGCCTCCGGTTCGGAAAGTGCGTCCGCGCCTGTATCCCGCTCCATTTCAAATGTCAGCGTCAGTTCACCGGGAACGCTCTGTCGCTCCATTTTCACATAGGCTGTCCGATGGTACAGCCAGTCACTGCCCTCCTGAACGGGAAGCTGGATCAGTGCGGGCATGAATGCAAACCGGCTGCCTCCGATGATCTGCGTTTCCCCACACAGCAGGTAGAGACCCGGAAGCATCTGTGCATTCTGAAAAGTCATATGACCTTTCCCGTCACTGAGCGCTGATGCCACAGGAAGCCCGTTTCCGCTGACAGCCACCTGCATCAGGCGGTCAGATGCGGTTTCCAAATTTCTGCCTTCCCGGATATCCCGAATGCTCAGACCTGTGCCCTGAAACAGTCCGGTCCATTCCAGAGCGTCCGGTTCCGTCCATGACGCCACCCGATAAAGATTCAGATTCGCTCCGCCAATGGGTCCGTCGTACTCCAGAGCCACGGAAAGGGATACTGTTTCCTCCAGTGACAGATGATCCATCCTTTTCTGCACTGTCCTGTCCGTCTCGGGCGCCGGCCGGGCCTTTACCCGGTTGTGAACGATCAGCAGACCGCTCTCGTCGGGATAACCGTCGGAGGGACTGTATGAGGTTTCATAACCAGGCAGTTTTTCCTGGCAGAAGCACACCCGCGTATCGCTCTCCATGGTCAGTGCCCAACCCATGGAAGAGGTCAGTATATTCTTTCCGGCCCTTACCATATTCCCATCCCTCAGCGCCCATACAGACACTTCCCCTGGACGGATGGCTTCCCTGTCCCCTGACCACTGTATGAGCACACGGAGATTCCGGGAATCATGGCTCCGGGCCCATACTGGTTTTACCGGGATAAGCAGACACAAAAGCACAAACAGGAAACAGAAGACTTGCTTTCGAATGGTTCTGCGCCCCCTCATTCATCATTCCCGTGTCCTGGGTGCCGGCCTGATCCACAATACCGGCAGAAAGATCAGCACCAGAAGCACCGCAATCACAAGTGCCGTCAGAGAAGCGTCCACCTGAACCGCCTCCGGCCTGATCCTGATATCCTCTAAGACGGAATCGTTCTGAATCCTGTGCCCCCGAACGAGCAGACGATGTGAATTCACGCCATAAGGCGTACATGTCACCAGCGTACACAGATCCTGATCCGGCTCAATCCGAAGCGCGTCCGTTTCCTCCGGTAAAACTGTCAGGATCTGATCCGTTTCGTAGACCAGTGTTTCGTTCAGAATATGGATCATGAACGAATCGCCCGTTCTCATCTGCGTCAGGTCCGTCAGAAGCTTTGCTGAAGGCAGACCCCGATGACCGGACAGGACCGCGTGTGTGCCTTTTCCGCCAACGGGAAGAGACGTCCCTTCCACATGCCCGATCCCAAGCTGCAGAACCGCATCATCCGTACCATGATAGACAGGGAGCCTTACCTGTATGGCAGGGATCTCCACATATCCCATAATCCCCGATCCTGTCATGTTCAGAAGGCGGTTATAGTATTGAAGTTGTTCCTCCGTCAGATGAAATCTGTCCGGCAACGCAGCCAGTTCCCGGTTGTATTCCTCGGCTTTTTCCATTTCCAGCGCGTAGGAATCATCTGTCAGATGGTCCAGCGTTTCCGTATATCCATCAATCACTCTTGACTGATGGAACCGGTTATAAGCATCGCTGATCATGGGATACAGAAAAATGGCCAGTCCAAGAAAGAACAGACATCCCAGAATGATGCTGAAATGATTCTTTTTCATATCTCAGTCCATCGTCTCTGCTTATGGTATCCGTCCGAAGGCGGACAGGGGCCAGATCCTGAAAAAAACGCACCCCAGAATCTGTTCTCCTGCCACGCAGCCAAAGGCTTTATGACGGCTGTCCATGGATATGGTTCTCTGATCCCCCAGAACAAAAAACCGTCCGGAAGGAACCTGAAAGGGGTAACTGATATCCGAATCTCCCCGTACCTTTTCCGTCAGATAGGTTTCATGCAGAGGAATGGCGTTCACATAGACCTGACCATCCTCCCCAAGTTCGATCATGTCTCCTTCTATGCCGATAACGCGCTTGATCAGCAGCTTCTGGTTTGAATAGAAGGCAATGATCTGTCCCCGTTCCACATTCTGTGTTCTGGATACGAGAAGCAGATCCCCGCTGCGAAGGGATGGCTCCATGGAATCACCGGACATGAGCAGAACCGTCAGGAGCCAGTAGGCAAGCATCGCTGAAAGACCCGTGATCAGCACGCAAACGCATACCGTATTCAGGACAGCCTGTCTTGTTCTTCTTCTGCGACGTTCACGCCCCAGTTCCTCTTCCATCTCCTGCAGTGAAGGAATCGTTGTTCCGTTCCCCTCATGCCTCATGTTTTCTTCCACGTCTTCTGATCCCTCCGGCATCCATCCCTGCCTGATTCAGGATTTCTTCCGCCTCCCGTCTGGCCTCAGACAGCAAAGCTTCTCCCTGCTGCTGCACGGACAGGAGGTATTCGTCGGCTGCTTTCTGAGCCCGGCTGAAAATGTCCTGCATTTGCAGGGCTGCTTCTGCAATGCTCCCCGCATTCTGAATCAGAATGCGTCTGTCCTCCAGCTGCTTTCTGGTATCTTCCAGTTCCTGCCTGAGCATATTCAGCTGCTTCTGCTGTTCAATCATGATCTCCAGCAGATCTTCCCTTCGAAGTTTCCGCAGCTCCTTTGCAGTCATGGGCATAGCCGCCTCCATGTGATTTTCATGTTTCCTCTTTCCTCCGGATTGTACCATCTGTCTCCGGGGAAGTCCATTCTCTGAGATGAAGAGAATGCAGATGCCCATGCCGGTACGGCGCCACGTCGAATGAAATCAAACCGTTCTTCACAGCATAACGCGTAACGTGACAAAAAAAGCAGCCACCGAAATGGCTGCCCGGAAGATCAGATCATTCGTATGAAACTTCCTTTTCCGTGTTCATCTGTACAATAAACGTCTTTCCCTGCTGGAACTGGATTTCACTGCCGTTTTCATCAAAGAACACCGTCCGCTGATTCATGCCAAGGCGTTTCCAGTAACCGGCAATATGGCGTCCGTTCATGAAAATATCCGCATTGCCTTCGCCTTTGAACTCAATGGTCTTTCCTTTGGAGTTCTTGATCACCGTTGCCACGTTGCCCACAACCGGCGCATCATTGCCCAGGAACACAGTAGGCGTCCACTGGATGATTACGTTGTTGAAGGTGATCGGCTGAGCGGTTTCCAGTTCCACCCAGGTCACAGGGTTTTTCTTGGTTCCCTGCACGCTGCGCGTGTAAAGATCCGTTGCCGCGTCATAGGTGAAGTAGGAATTGGTATCCTTTCTTCCCCAGTTGACAAACACTTTGACGCCGGAATCGCCACCGGTGTATTTCTGCGTGGTGAACAGCCAGGCATGATTGGTCGGCTCCACGGCAGGATCAATCATCTTGGACATCTCAGCCGCATTTCCGCTGATATGGTTCGGCTTAACCAGCTGGCTGTTGTTCAGACGCTTGGAAACATAATGCTCATAATACTGCTTCCAGGGCTTGCTGGAACCAACGGTACCCGGAAACAGAACGCCCTTCACATCTGCGCCAAGCGCTTTCAGCGCGTCAATGACATTCGTCTGCTTATACTCCTGCTGACCGTAATACATGAACCCGCAATCCCATTCCTCCCGAAGCCAGACATTTCCGAGACGGGCGGAACGGATGGGACCTGTCGCCTCCGGAATGATATCAGAGAACAGAGCCGACATACGGGTCTCACCATTCACATGCAGCTGCAGTTCATAGATAATATCCGCATACTGCACACCCCAGGGAGCCCTGTTGCCGCAGCCGCAGACTCCGGTCTTCTTGTCGTCCAGAGGATTGCTGATCTGTACCATCATGGGCATATAGCGGCCCGTCACGGCAAGACCGGTAGCACCCTTGGGAATCTCAAGGGCTGAAAGAGCCCGGCCGGTCGTGGGACTGTACCCGTCCGGCACCTGATAATCCCGAACAGATTCGGGAACAATTCCTCTGTTCTCCGTCGGGTTGATCTTTGTCTCGGCCACGGCGACGGACAGCAGCATGAGACAGGTGAGCAGAATCGCGATCAGACGCTTCACAATCTTTCCTCCTTTACTGTGCGAAAATCCGACGCCATTATACGCTGTCTGTCATAAATTTGCAACATTTTCCATCCTCAGAAGAAGAATCCCCGGTCCTTTGTTACATTTGTATCTAGAACCTTGTATAAACTGTAGGGGCATCCGTGTGTCGCTCAAAATCTATGCACATGCTGCCCTCTTCCTTCTCAAAATGGGGGCTGTAGAAATGCTCCACCGGATGATCTCCGTAAAGCTGCCGGAACTGATCCTGATCCCGCTGAGGAACCGGAAGCATCAGGATCCCTCTGTCCGGGTGCCGCATACGCATCACAGCGGAGGGAATCACCACATTGTATTTTCCATTCTCCATGCACCGAAGACCCAGATCCACACTGCGAAGATCCGACTGAAAGTCACTGAATCCTCCCATATCCAGAAAAAGCTGTTTCCGGATCATCAGACAGGATGTGGAGACCGCCGTGACATTCCGGACGGTCCGGTCATACATCTGATAGGTGGCACCCATGCGGTTTTCCCCATAAAAGCGGCGGATCATGCACTGCAAGCCTCCGACCGCATACCCGCACATGAGATAATTGTTCTTTTGATCCACAATGCCTCCGCCGACACATCCGATCCAGGGAAGCATGGCATACATGACCAGACTGTCCAGCCATTCCTGATCAAAGACAGGGAGAAGCCCATGCTCCAGAAACAGAAGACAGGGAGATGAGGCGACAACCGCCGCGTCATTCAGGGACTGAACGGTTCGGACCGGAACACTCTCGTTCATCTTCGGCGTCTGGGAAGCGCCAACCAGCAGGATCTCCCGGATCCAGTTCCATGCGCTGCCTGTGCGTTCCCGGATCTTCCGGAACCACCTGGAATCCAGACCACCGTTGAATCCGAAAAGGATCAGGCTCACACCCGTCTGCTCCGGAATTCTGTATGTCAGAATGGGATTCAGGTCCTTCATGGTGACGCCGGCTTCCATACCGAGCCGCTCCACCTGTCCCTGTACGGCCAGAAGTGCAGCCTGGGCGCACCGTTCATTGGCTGAATGGGAATAGGAGGAGTCCAGCATGCGCCAGTGATACAGGATTCGCGGGATATGGGCGACACACCTGGCTTCCTCCGTGGCGCGAAGGGCGAGATCATGATCCTGGGACCCGTCACATTCCGTTCGCAGACCATGAACACGACGTATCAGTTCCGTGGACATGGCCATGATATGGCAGATGTAATTCCCGGACCGGAGTGCTTCCGGGCTGAAATCGGATTTCAGGTGCGGATCAAAAAACCGGGTCCCGTCCCCGCTGCACTTGTCCTCGTCCGAATAGACGAAATCAGCGCCATGCTCCGCAGCGTCCAATATCCAGTAAACTGCATCGTCGCTGAGAATATCATCATGATCACACAGAGCCACAAAGGGTGCGTCTGTCATTTCCAACGCCATGTTGGTATTGCCGGAAATGCCCAGGTTTTTCGTCCCAAAGCCCACCTTCAGCCTTGAATCCATTTCTGGAAGGGTTCTCAGCATCCGGATGGTTTCCTGACTGGTACTTGCGCCATCATAGAAGCATGCCTGCCAGCAGGGAGAAGTCTGCCGGATCATACTGCGCGCCAGCGCTTCCAGAAAAACAGGCCGTGTATTGTAAACCGGAACCAGGAAAGCAAGCGTCCGGGTGAAAACTCTTTCCCCCTGTCGGCGTCTCTCCTCCGGTCCCGGCAGAGTCTCCTCATACCATTTCTGATATTTCTGGGCGGCCAGTCTGTGTCTCTGATTCATCCGGTAAATCTGAGGATAACTCAGCAGCCGGATCCACTGCCGTTCCCAGAGAATCCGGAGTCCATTCATTCCCTGATCACGGTAGGCACGCCTCAGTGAAAGCCATCGTCTCTTGATCTCATTCATGCTCGCTCCTGTCCGCAGATATCCGCGCCTTTCTCATCTTCTGCCACAAAGCATGCAGCTCCGGCCCGATATCTGTCCTCCGTCCTGCATCGTCCGGAAGCATTCTTCCGGGCCTGGATCGGTCGCGTCTCATTCCTGAAAGCGTTCCCGTCTGTTCCTCTGCACCGTTCTCCCTGGGAGGATTTTCATCTGTCCGACAGTGATCCCGCTCTATGGCCGTTCTGTCAGCAGGCTGCCATCCGCCTGAAGATACACCGTTCCGCTTTTTTCAAAACCGGCCGGAAGCTCAGTAAAGCCCTTCCTTGCCTTTCCCATGACATGCTTCAGGCATTCCTCCGCATCTTTCTCCTCTGTCAGCAGCAAAGGCTGAAATTCTCCACCCTTCTGCGTCCTGCATGGAATCATGGTCATGGATTTCAGAACGACTGACCCTGTCTCATCTCTCTGCCACCGGAGCTGGAAAATTCCCGTAGCCGGATCCAGATTCGCAATGGTTCCGAACACAAAATTGCCCGTGGAAAAGAGAATCGGCTTGCCCTGATAGAAGTACACAGGCTGCAGAACATGGGGGTGGTGACCCCAGATTACATCAGCCCCTGCTTCCAGGACTTCCACTGCGTAATTGAACTGCGTGGCCTGCGGAGTTTTGTATGTCTCCCGTCCCCAGTGGAAACTGACCACAACGACTTCACATTCCTGATTCCTCAGCTCTTCGATTTCCTGGCGGATGGTCTTCAGATCATTATTTGTAGGATAAGTATAACCCATGAACCCAAACCGGATCCCCTGGATGTCCAGGATCAGATGGTCTACAAACCGGTTTGTATCCCGTGCTGGATTCAGTGTGCCGAAATGCTTCACGCCTGCCTCATCCAGATTCAGCAGGGTATCCCTGTATCCCTGATAGTTAAAATCGATACTGTGATTGTTGACTGTGTTCACTGCGTCAATCCCGGCAATGGGCAGGATTTCCCGGAACTCCGGCGGCGCAATCAGATGGAAGGACTTGTTTGCATTGTGAGGAACGGTATAATCGCTCAGCACGACTTCCAGGTTGGCCAGTGTCAGATCATCCTGATGAAAAATCGCTGATACGGTTTCAAACAGCCATGCATAGCCATACGTCTCCACCTTTGTGGTGAGACTTTTGGAATAGCGTCTCTGCTTGATCTCATCACCGATGGAGCAGTCCCCTACAAAGGACAGAGTCACCTCCCCGGAAAGTGCACGTCCGGGCACGTCTCCCGAGGCTTCCCCCTGTGCCTTCGGGAAGGAAGCCATAACATTCAGCGCCAGAATCATGACCATCAGGACACAACAACACCTAAAACGCATATATGGACCGCCTTCCGATCTTGGAATTATTCATGATAAGCGCTGGCAAAATAGATCACGTCATTGATAGCTCTGAGGGATTTGTTTCCAAAGGCATTGATTTTCTCATCCCTGAACAGCATATAGGAACTGGATCCGCCATCGAGGTTGTAGGCGTTGATCACGTCTCCCTGCGCGTAGACAAGATCCGAAAACTCAGAAATCGTCAGCCCCCTGCACTTGCTCCCATCCAGGTTCTTCTGATCCGGTCCCGCTGTCACCACAGCGATGTAGGAAAGCTTCCCTGTCTGGCCGATGCAGATTCTCTGGGCATTCTTGTTGCCTCCGTATACGTTGTTCCGATAAGAGAAATCCGTCATCTGCACTCCGTCCACCACAATGGCAGGCCCGAACCCGTAGGAAGAAATGATCGTCCCTTCAAAAGCCGCAATATCGTCCTCCGTAGCTCTGGTGAGAATCGTCATGTCTCCCTGGTCATCGATGATCAGGCAGTCCACCGTTCCATTGGCCCGGCTCAGCAATGTCTTTCCCAGACGCACAATATGCTTGCCCGCCTTGCTCTCCCCCAGGGACACCAGATCCCCGGAAATCGCCAGTACGGGATGGATTTTCTTGGAGATCTTCTGCCCATACGTGGCCGATCCGCCCAGTTTCTTCCCTCCCGTCATGTATGAACGGATCTGGCTCGGATCCTGAATCTGAATTCTCGCCACAAGATAGCGGGTTTCCAGATAGGTTCCCTCCTCAATCACCACATGAATGGACGGATCCTCATATTCCCTGTCCGAAACGTAATATTTCTCATCCGGTTCCTCCATGATGAGCTGGTCCAGGGGAATCGGAACAATGTCCGCACATGCAATGGAAAACGCAAAAACCAGAAACGTCATGACCAGCAGTCCATACCGGATTTTTGACATGATTCATCCTCCTCATCAGCGGCTCTTCCGCACAAAAAACCATTTTGAGATTATACCGGATTTATCTTTCCTGTCAATTCCGCCCATCATTCATTGACAGATCATCCAATATCGAATATAGTTCAGATAAGGAGAATCTATACAGGAAGGAGTTCACATTCTCAGGAATGTGTCTGGTTGTATGAAGTTTACAAGAGGATGCTGGATGAACCGTGAAAACTATCGAATTCTGAGCGCTACCCAGTGTGTGAGAGTCATTCCTTCCGGGAAAAGCCTCACTGTTCTCTCCTCCTGCGTTCCTGTCCGGCACCGGGGGGACACCCTCAACAGCGGAATCCTAGAAATTGAGTTTTCGTCCCCTGCCCTGCATGTCATCCGTGTCCGCATCACACATTTTGCCGGGCGGAAAGATCCCGGTCCTCATTTTGTGACATATGAAGGAGACCCTGAGGTGGAGATCACAACGGACGATGAATATGCGATTTTTCGCAGCGGAAATCTTTCCGCCAGAGTCCGGCTCCAGCCTCCGTGGCAGGTTGACTTCCTCAATGAGAAGGGAGAAATCATCACATCCTCAGGTTATCACGGCATGCAGCACATGGTTGACCAGAACACAAAGAAGAGCTACACGTCCGACAGCCTGATGCTGGATGTGGGCGAATATGTCTATGGTCTCGGGGAACGTTTCACGCCCTATCTGAAAAACGGTCAGAGTGTGGATATGTGGAACGCGGACGGCGGCACATCCTCCGAACTTGCCTATAAAAATATACCTTTCTATATGACCAACCGTGGCTACGGTGTCTTCGTGGAAGACGCATCGGATGTCAGCTTTGAGGTGGCCAGTGAAAAGGTGGAACGCGTCCAGTTCTCCACGGAAGGTGAGACCCTTGTCTACGACCTCCTCTACGGACAGACCCCCAAGGGTGTGCTGGACCTGTATACCGCATTCACCGGGCGCCCTCCCATACTGCCCGCGTGGAGCTACGGTCTGTGGCTGAGCACATCCTTCACAACCAGCTACGACGAGCAGACTGTCACTTCCTTCCTCGATGGCATGGCGGAGCGGAACATTCCTCTGAGTGTGTTCCATTTTGACTGTTTCTGGATGAAAGGATACAACTGGTGTGACTTCACCTGGGATCCGGATACCTTTCCGGACCCGGAACGTATGCTGGCGCGCTATCATGCAAGGGGACTTCACCTGTGCTGCTGGATGAATCCATACATTGCCCAGCAGAGTCCTCTTTTCCGGGAAGCCATGGAAAAAGAATACATGCTGCGCACCACAGACGGCAATGTCTGGCAAACCGACCTGTGGCAGAGCGGCATGGGCGTCCTGGACGTCACCAACCCGGAAGCCCGGGCATGGTATAAGGACAAAATCCGTCCTGTCCTGAGAATGGGCATTGACTGCCTGAAAACGGACTTCGGTGAGCGCATTCCGGTAAAGAACATCGTTTACCACGACGGCAGTGACCCGCTGCGTATGCATAACTACTATTCCTGCCTGTACAATCGGATGGTCTACGAACTCCTTGTGGAGGAGCGGGGAGAGGGGGAAGCCATTGTGTTTGCCCGTTCCGCCACGGCAGGCTGTCAGCAGTACCCTGTTCACTGGGGCGGGGATAATTCCGCCAGTTATCCTTCCATGGCGGAAACCCTGCGGGCAGGACTGTCCATGAGCCAGTCCGGCTTCGCCTACTGGAGTCATGACATCTCAGGGTTTGAATCCACTGCACCGGCCGATGTATATAAACGCTGGGTTCAGTTTGGTCTTCTCTCCTCGCATTCACGCCTGCACGGTTCCTCTTCCTACCGTGTTCCCTGGCTTTTTCGAGCGCGTCGCAGATGGTCCAGGAGCTGCGTGAAGAGCTCGACAACTACAATCTGCAGAAGGCCGCCAACCGCTTCAGCCGCTTCATCGACGACCTGACCAACTGGTACATCCGCCGCAGCCGCCGCCGCTTCTGGAAGAGTTCCAGCGACGCGAACAAACGCGAAGCGTACCAGACGCTCCACTATGTGCTGATCGTCTTCGCGCAGGCGGCGGCGCCGTTCAGGCAGGCCACCCTGCTTCCGCGTTCGCCGGCGATGGCGTAGGTCTCGAAGCGTTCGCCGTTTTCAAGGTTGGCCACGAGAAGCTTCTCCCAGTTGGCGATGCCGGCCTTGTCCATGAGGTCTTCGTCGATCAGGAGGCTGCCCTGGTATTCGGGGGCGCACGAGGTGACGCGGAGATGGTGGAGCTTCGATTTTAAAAGCTGTGAGAGCATGGCTGCTTCCCCAAAGTTCCAGGAACCTAGGCTTGGACGCCCTTGTATGATGCGACAGCGCGCTTGAAGGCGTCGGCGGAGCGGACGATGACGTCGTTCTCGACGCTGAAGCTCAGGCGCATGAAGCCCTTGCAGCCGAAACCCGAGCCGGGGACGGCCAGGATGTTTTCGGTGAGAAGATGGCCGACGAAGTCGATGTCGTCCCCGCCCGGGACGGCCGGGAAGATATAGAAGGCGCCGCGCGGGACGGCGTAGGAGAGGCCGGCGTTGTCGAGGACCTCCATCATCATGCGGCGGCGGCGGGCGTAGATCTCAAGGTCGACGCCCGAATCGATGACCGCGTTCGCCAGGCGCTGGCCGATGATCGGGGCGTTGACGAAGCCGAGGGTGCGCGTCGTGATCGTGACGGCGGCCATGAACTTGTCGGCGTCAGGCATCGCGGGGTTGATGGCGAGATAGCCGACGCGCTCGCCGGCCATCGAGAGGCTCTTGGAGAAGGAGCCGAGGACGACGGCGAAGGGCGAGCGGCAGAGGACGGGCGGGACGACCGCGCCGTCGTAGGCGAGGAAGCGGTAGGGTTCGTCGGAGAGGATGAAGATCGGGCGCTCGCGTCCCTTGTTCTTCTCCGCGACGAGGGCGGCGAGACCGTCGACCGTGGCCTCGGAGTAGATGCAGCACGTCGGGTTGTTCGGCGAGTTGAAGAGGATGGCGCGGGTTTTGTCCGTGACGGCCGCCGCGATGGCGTCGAGGTCGAGGTCGAAGGAGGGCTGCTTCGAGGGGACGGGCTTCAGGACGCCGCCGAAGTGGCCGCAGTAGGAGGCGTACTCGACGAAGTAGGGCGAGGGGCAGATGACCTCGTCGCCGGGGTTGAGGACGGCGCGGAAGAAGGAGGTGATGGCGCCGGCGGCCGCTCCGTCGTTGGCGCTGAGGGCGAGCGCGTGCATGAGGTTGAGCTCGCCGACGAGGTTGAGCGATTCACCCTGCCAGCGGGCTGCGGCAAGGGCCGCGGCGTCACCCGCGTTCTGGGCGTGGGACTTGCCCGCGACGAGGCGGTGGAGGTCGATGTTCCAGAGCAGGGCGAAGATGAGAATCGTGAGCGCCATCAGAAGGAAGACAATGGTCTGGCCGCCGCGGGCACGGCGTCCAGGCAATCGCTTCCGGGGGTGGCTCCAGATGGTCATCAGTATAAACATTTAGGAAACAATGAATGGGAAAAAATTGATTAAATCAATTATTTCCTTTTTCAGAAATGTTTTTGCGATATTTGCCAAATGTAAAATTTCACATTAAACTTTTTAAACTTGTCATATGGATTTCAATTCATATTAATATTCTTTTTTTTATGCAAAACTGACTTGAAAAACACTTACGCATTTATTAACTAGTGCGCGCAATCTAATTGTATGTCTAAAAACAAGCGTGTTACAATTAGCATCAATAATGACATTGACTTGAATTTTCGTAAAATTG
>CACYGY010000026.1 GCA_902774025.1 uncultured Eubacteriales bacterium | reverse complement strand
GATATCGTGGTGGGCCTGAGTTGCTATACCAATTCCCGCTACGGGGATCAGTTCGGTATCTTCGGGCATATGGCCCCGTGCTGTTCCTACAAGCTTCTTGAAAAAGCCATGAAATCTGCCGAAAAGCTTGGGTACCGTATGTTCCCCGGTCCGCTCTATTCCTCGGATATATTCTACGATGAGCAGGACCACAATGAGGCACTTCAGAAACTGGGCGTGCTGGCTGTGGAAATGGAGGGAAGCACCCTGTATCTCAACGCGGCCAGGGCCGGGAAGAACGCCCTGTGCATCTGCACCATCTCAGACGATCCCCTGACGGGAAGGGGTCTGAGTTCGGCGGAAAGACAGACCTCCTTCAGGAAAATGATTGAGATCGGGCTGGAAACAGCCTAAGAAAAGCAGCGGTCCCTGCAGGCAGGGGCCGCTGCTTTTTTGGTCTTTATTCTTCCCGGTCCTGACGGTCCGCGATTTCCTCCAGACGGTCATGGATGGACTGCATTCTGCTGTCCAGAACGGTGATGTCCTGCGCTGTCTGAAGCAGTTCCTCAGCAATGTGCACCGGCACTGTATCCGATGCCTTATAGCGGAGGTTGTGTTCAAGAGACGCCCAGAAATCCATGGCGATGGTACGGAACTGTATTTCCACCGGCACCCAGATCTTTCCCTCGGCCAGGTAAACCGGTACATCCACCACAATATGAAGGCTCCTGTAACCATTGCTCTTGGGCACTGAAATATAATCCCTGACCTGAACGACTCTCAGGGTCTCCTGGCCGGTCAGGAGGCCGGAAATGGTCTGGATATCTCTCAGGTACGAACAGATCACCCGGACGCCTGCGATATCATGCAGTTCCTGAAGGGCGTTTTCAATGGTGGGCGGAATGCCTTTTCTTCTGAGCTTCTGGATGATGCTGGGGATGGATTTGATCCGGTTTTCCATATGGTGAATGGGATAGCGGTGGTGGGATTGATGATATTCATTGTTCAGGATTTCCAGACGGGTTTCAATCTCCGAGATGGCTGCTTCGTAACGGCACTGAACACTGGAAAAACGGTCCATCAGTCCCTCGAGCTCTTCCGAAAGCCGGGCATTGCCGGCGGGTGCGGAAGGATGAAAATGATTCATGGCTTTTCCTCCGTAATGGGAATGGATACCGTAAACGTGGTGCCCTGTCCCTCCTGAGAGCTAACTTCAATGGTGCCGCCCAGGATGACCACAATCCGGTGCACCAGACTGAGGCCGAGTCCGACACCGCCTTTGGACCTTGACTGGTCCGCCTGATAGAAGCGGTCATAGATATGGCGGATGGTTTCCTCGCTCATGCCGATTCCGTGATCCTGTATGGAAAAACGGAACGGATTGCCTTCCTGAATCTGTATGAGAATGATGCCATCATCATGGGAAAACTTGATGGCATTCTGAATCAGATTGCTCCATACCTGAGCCAGAAGGTCCGGGTCTGAGGGGATGGTGATGGGATCCAGATGAAGATCCCACTGGATACGCCGGGCGCTCCATGCGGATTCCATCTGCAGGATCAGCTGGCGGATTTGCTCGTCCACCCGAAAGGGGACGATCTGGGTGGTTTTTTCCTGCTGTTCCAGGGCGCTGAGCCGGAGCATGGTGTCCGAAAGCCGGGACAGCCTGTCTGTTTCACTGATGATCATGGCAATGGCTTCCTGCTTCTGTTCTTCTGTAGCGGAAGGCATGGAAAGAATCTGGGTGAAGCCACGGATAGAGGCAATGGGGGTGCGGAATTCGTGGGAAACGGATGCGATAAAGTCTTTCTGCAGGTAGGAGATTCTGCCCAGGGACGCGGTCATCTCATTGAAGGAGTGCATCAGTTCACCCACTTCACCCTCGTCCGTTTCCGGAATGCGCACGGAGAAGTCTCCGGTGCGGATCCGGCGTGTGGCTTCCGTCAGCTCCGTGATGGGATGTGAGATCTTCCGGGCCCCGGGCAGTGCGAAGACGAGAAAAACTGCCGCGCCTGTAAGAGCAAACAGGAACATGCGCGTAAAGCTGGAAACGAACAGATTCGATGAATTCAACGATGTAATGCTTACCAACTGGTCCGGGAGACGGACATAGGTCACAGGAGACGATCCGAATCCCTGATATGAGGTGACGATGCTGTGATCTCTGAGATATTCCTGTATATGCTCCGGCAGACGGATTCTGTCATCCTCGGTGAGAAGAACCGCCTGCATGGCGTGGCTGCCGGCGATCTGCTGGATTTCCTGGCTGCCAATATGCGTTGTGGCGGAAAGGTCCAGGATCAGCTGGGATACTCCGACCTCACCGGCAACGGCATCCTCCTGCATGCGGAAGATATTGGCCAGGGACGTGATGGAAAAAGCACAGAAGGCAGACAGAAGGGCGTAGAGGATCAGCACAAACCCCACTCTGGAGGTATACGAACCATTTTTCAAACGGTCAGCCATGCTCGTCATCCTTTTTCACAGCCTTATATCCGAGTCCCCGCACGGTTTCAATGCTGAAGTCAGGAAAAATGCTGCACTTTTCCCGAAGCCGCTTGATATGGACGTCCACCGTCCTCTCGTCAGACTGGGCGTCCATGCCCCAGATTTCATCCATCAGCTGCCGCCGGGTGAAGATCTGCCGGGGACTGGAGAGGAGCTTGAAGAGAAGATAAAACTCCTTTTTTGGAAGGAGGAGCTGATATTCATTGCGTGTGACACTGAGCTGATCATAATCCAGAACGGTTTCTCCCACGGTCAGCTGATGACTGACCATGATCTGTGACCGGCGCATCAGGGCTTCCACCCGCAGAAGCAGTTCTTCAAGATCCATGGGCTTGGTGATATAGTCATCTGCTCCGCTGGAGAATCCCTCCCGCTTGTCATTGAGTGTATCCAGGGCCGTCACAAGGATGATGGGCAACTGCGGAAACATCTGGCGCAGGGTACGGGTGAGTTCCCAACCGTTCATGCCAGGCATCATGACATCGGCGATGACCATATCCGGAATGGCCTTGTCCACCACATTCAGGGCTTCCTGCCCGCTGCCGGCACTGAGCATCTGATATCCGTGCATTCCCAGGTAGGAGCAGATCATTTTCTGCAGGGGCAGATCATCTTCAACAACAAGAATCTTGAACATGCGGTGGTTCTCCTCTGTCCGGAACGGGCCCCGGGTGACCGTGCGCGCCGTTCTTCCTGTTCTCTGACTGATTCGTCTTTTTGAGTATAACACTCTTTTTGCCGCGCATCAATTCATCTCCTTCCGGTAGGAAAGCGGGAGGATTGAGTGGGTGCGGTGAACGCCCGGAATAAGAACAAAGTTGATTTTTATATAAAACTATGATAGCATGATCACCGCGTCACTGAAGCCTGCTGCGGCAGGCTTTTCGCAAAAAGGATGCATTGAAACACGGATCGGAGGATCAAAACGTGGCTTCAACCAAAAAACAGCTGATCATTGTAGAGTCTCCGGCCAAGGCCAGGACCATCAGCCGGTTCATGGGAAACCGGTACAAAGTTGAGGCGTCACAGGGACATGTGCGTGATCTTCCCAAGTCTCAGCTGGGTGTGGACACAGAAAATGATTTTGAATTGAAATATATTACCATCCGGGGCCGGGGCGATATCATCAGCGCCATCCGCAAGGAAGCGCATAACGCTTCTGCCGTATATCTTGCCACTGACCCTGACAGGGAAGGAGAAGCCATTTCCTGGCATCTGGCGCAGATCCTTCACATGGATATGGCCAAACCCTGCAGGATTGAGTTTCACGAAGTCACACAGAACGCGGTCAGGGAAGCCATCCGGCATCCCAGACTGATCGACATGGACCTGGTCAATGCGCAGCAGGCAAGACGTGCGCTGGACCGCCTGGTGGGCTATCAGATTTCACCGCTTCTCTGGGGCAAGGTGAAAAAGGGACTTTCGGCCGGACGCGTCCAGTCCGTAGTTACCCGGATGGTGGTTATGCGGGAGGAGGAAATCGAAGCCTTCGTTCCGGAAGAATACTGGGACCTGCACGCCACTGCTTCTGTGTCCGACAAGAGTCGCACGTCATTTCAGGTTTCTCTCGCCTCCCCTTCTGGGAAGAAGGCGGAGCTGCACAGCCAGCAGGAAGCGGAAGATGCCCGAAAGAAAGTGCAGGAAGGCTGTTTTCAGGTACAGAGCCTGAAGACAAATGAAAAACGCCGCTTGCCGGCACCGCCGTTTACCACGTCCTCTCTTCAGCAGGAGGCCAGCCGTAAGCTGAACTTTACTACGGCCAAAACAATGCAGGTCGTTCAGCAGATCTATGAGGGTGTGGACCTGAAGGACGAGGGCACGCAGGGCATCGTTACGTATATCCGTACGGACTCCGTGAGGATTTCCGCGGAGGCCATCGAAGCTATGCGCGCCTATATTCCGGAACGGTTCGGGAAGGAATACCTTCCGGACGAACCTAATGAGTTCAAAGGGAGGAAGAATGCTCAGGATGCCCATGAGGCTATCCGGCCCACCAGCATACTCAGAACACCGGAATCCATCAGGGATTCTCTGACCCGAGACCAGTACAATCTGTACAAGCTGATCTACAACCGTACCCTTGCGAGCCAGATGGCGCCCGTGGTTTATGAAACCATGATGGCGGAGATTGTCAGCGAAGACGTGGGGCTTCGCTTCTACGGGGAACACAAGGTTTTTTCCGGCTTCACCATTCTGTACGAGGATGGACGGGATGATCCGGAGGAAGCGCCTCAGGTTCAGATTCCAAGGCTGAAGGAAGGCATGAAGATCAACGTGCAGGATGTGGAGATCCAGCAGCATTTTACGCAGCCGCCGGCACGCTACACCGAAGCGTCCCTGGTTAAGACCATGGAGGAAAAAGGCATCGGGAGGCCTTCCACTTACGCGCCGACGATTACGACCATCATCAACCGGGGATATGTGTCCCGTGAGAAGAAACGCCTGTATCCCACTGAACTTGGCCGCATGGTCACATCCATGATGGAGGAGTACTTCACGGAAATTGTGGACGTTGATTTCACAGCATCCCTGGAAGAACGTCTGGATCACGTGGAGGACGGGAGTACCGAATGGAAAAAGGTCCTTCGGGACTTCTACCCTGATTTTCAGAGGATGCTGAACAAGGCTGAGCAGGAAGTGGAAAAGATCGAAATCCGGGACGAGCCCAGTGATGTGATCTGTGATCAGTGTGGTGCCCGGATGGTTTATAAAATGGGACGTTTCGGCAGATTCCTGGCGTGTCCGAACTTCCCTGAATGCCGGAATACCAAGCCCATCCTGAACTACATAGATGCCACATGTCCCAAGTGCGGTGGAAGACTTCTGGAAAAATTCAGCAGGAAGAATCGGAAGTTTTACGGATGTGAGCGCTATCCCGAATGTGACTTTGTTTCCTGGGACAAACCGGTGGCGGACAGGTGTCCCAAGTGCGGCACATGGATGATCGAAAAACGGGGAAGACACGGAGAATGCTGGCATGTCTGTACCAATCAGACCTGTCAGAACCGGGTTGAAGTCAGCGAGAATTCCGCAGTGGAAGAAGCGGAGAATGCGCATGAGTGACAAGCATGTTACTGTGATCGGCGGGGGACTGGCGGGTTCCGAAGCCGCCTGGCAGCTGGCGGAGCGGGGATGCACGGTGGATCTGTATGAGATGAAACCGGAGAAGATGTCTCCCGCCCATCACAGTCCGCTGCTGGCGGAACTGGTATGCTCGAATTCCCTCCGTTCCGACCGGATCACCAATGGTGTGGGATTGCTGAAGGAAGAGATGCGGCGCCTGAATTCTCTGATCATGAAAGCAGCGGATCAGGCAAGAGTGCCCGCGGGGGGAGCCCTTGCGGTGGACAGAGCGTCGTTTTCCGGATATGTCACGGAAGTACTTGCAAAGCATCCAGGGATTCAGTTCCATCGGGAAGAATGCGCGCGGATTCCTGATACGCCTGCCATTATTGCCACAGGGCCGTTGACCAGCAGTGCCATGGCCGAGGCGATCAACGGAATCCCTGAACTGAAGACGCTGAATTTCTATGACGCTGCGGCTCCCATTGTGACAGTGGATTCATTGAATCAGGAACGCATTTTCCGTCAGTCCCGGTATGACCGGGGAAATGATTATCTGAACTGTCCGATGAATCGGGAAGAATATGAACGCTTTGTGGATGCGCTGATCCATGCTGAAACAGCGCCGATTCACGATTTTGAGGAAAAGAAGGTTTTTGAGGGCTGCATGCCGGTGGAATCCATGGCCCGGCGGGGAAGAGATGCCCTGGCTTTCGGCCCGCTTAAGCCCGTGGGCCTCATGGACCCACGCACGGGAAAAAGACCATATGCTGTCGTTCAGCTGCGGCAGGACAACCGGGAAGGCACGCTGGTCAATCTGGTGGGGTTCCAGACAAGGCTGAAATACCCGGAGCAGAGACGAGTTTTCGGCATGATTCCCGGATTGGAATCTGCGGAGTTTGTCCGGTACGGTGTTATGCACAGGAATACATTCCTTCAATCCCCTGGGTTCCTGAACGCGCATTTTGAGGTGATAACCAGACCGGGGTTGTATTTTGCCGGGCAGATGACAGGTGTGGAGGGTTATGTGGAAAGCGCGGCCAGCGGACTTCTGGCGGCACTTTCGCTTTCATCGGATTTGCAGGGGAGAGGGACAATTGATTTTCCGGGCTGGACAGCCCTTGGGGCCATGGGACGTTATGTTTCAACACCCAATCAGCGTTTTCAGCCCATGAACTGTGCCATCGGCATTATGGACCCTCTGCCGGTGGACGCGGATCATCCAAAGATACGTGACAAGGTACAGCGCTATGAGGCAATCGCCAGGCGTTCGCTGGACTGGCTGGATGACTGGATTCGTGGTCACATCTGATGGTTATCACATGTATGGAAGGAGATCAGGAGTATGACTTTTCGAGGAACAACCATCTGCGCCGTACACCGCAACGGAGAAATAGCCATTGCGGGCGATGGACAGGTCACGATGGGTGAAAATGTGATTTTTAAATCCACTGCCAGAAAAGTCCGCCGGATCTATGGCGGCAAAGTGGTGGTTGGTTTTGCCGGAACCGTATCCGACGCCTTCACGCTTAGCGACAAGTTTGAGGAAAAACTGACGCAGTGCGGAGGCAATCTTGAGAGAGCCGCGGTAGCTGTTGCGCAGATGTGGCATGGGGATCAGGCCATGCGGCATCTGGAATCCCTGATGATTGTCGCAGATCACGATCATCTTCTGATCCTCAGCGGGACAGGAGAAGTCATCAGTCCTGACGGGAATGTGGCGGCGATCGGTTCCGGCGGTAATTATGCCCTGGCCGCTGCCCGGGCACTGGTGGAGAACACGGATCTCAGTGCGCATGAAATTGCGGAAAAAGCACTGCATATCGCGGCATCGATCTGCGTGTTTACCAATGACAATGTGATTGTTGAAGATGTCTGAGGAGGTGGACTGATATGGCAGAACTGACGCCTCGTGAAATTGTCCGGGAACTTGACCGATATATCATCGGACAGGAAGAAGCTAAAAAAATGGTCGCCATTGCGCTGCGCAACCGTTACCGCCGCGCGCATGTATCCGATGAGATGCGTGATGAAATCAGTCCGAAGAATATCCTGATGATCGGGCCTACCGGTGTGGGTAAGACGGAAATCGCCAGACGTCTGGCAAAGCTGGTAGGCGCCCCCTTTATCAAAGTGGAAGCCACAAAGTTCACGGAAGTTGGATATGTGGGCAGAGATGTGGAAAGCATCGTGCGGGATCTTGTTGAAAACAGCATACGCATGGTACGGGAGGAATCCATAAAGCAGGTTCAGCCTAGGGCGAAAGTCCTGGCGGATGACCGGCTTGTGAGCATGATTGTGAATCCTGTGACCCAGAAGGCATCCAATCCACTTGATTTCCTCCTGGGAAAAAAGAGCAGCAATACGTCTGTGCAGGAAGCGGAAGCACAGGGAAATGGAAAAATGGATGAGGTTCGTCAGCAGCTGCTCAGGGGCGAACTGGATGAACGGGAACTGGATATTGAGGTAGAGGAGGAAATGCCTTCTCTTGATGTGGGCGGCGCCACGATTTCCATTGGTGACATGATGGGTGGCATGATGCCCAAGAAAACCAGGATTCGCCACGTCAAGGTTCCGGAAGCCCGGAAAATTCTGACACAACAGGAAAGCGAGAAGCTTCTGGACCAGGACGCCATTCATGATGAGGCGATCCGTCGCGCTGAGAACGACGGGATTGTTTTCATTGACGAGATCGACAAGATTGCCGGCCGGCAGGGAATGGGCGGTCCGGATGTGAGTCGCGAGGGCGTACAGCGGGATATTCTTCCTATCGTGGAAGGATCGACGGTCAATACGAAGTACGGTCCGATTCGCACGGACTACATGCTGTTTATCGGGGCAGGCGCCTTCCATGTGTCCAAGGTTACTGATCTGATTCCTGAACTGCAGGGACGCTTTCCTGTTCACGTGGAACTTCAGAGCCTGAGCGAGGAGGATTTCAGGAAAATCATGACACAGCCTGACAATGCCCTTACGCGCCAGTACAGGGCATTGCTGGAGGTGGACAAGGTTCTTCTGACTTTTGATGAAAGTGCCATTTCCGAGATTGCCCATGCTGCTTTTATGGCAAATGAAACAGCTGAAGATATCGGCGCAAGGCGTCTCCATGCGATTTTTGAACAGGTGCTGGAGGATATTTCCTTTAATGCGGGTGATCCTGATATGCCCATGTTTGAACTGAAAATTGACGGAGAGTATGTGAAGGCACATCTGAGCGGGGAGAATAAGCCAGCCGATATGCACAAGTATATTCTCTGATCGTTGTCAGCACCTGTATTTTCAGGTGCTGATTGTTGTACCATATGATTTTCTCAGATGGGGGGATTACAGTGAAGAAGGTAGGCATTGTCGGAACCGGAAACATGGGGTCGGCGCTTCTCCACGGTATTCTGGATGCCAATTACATGAAGCCGGCCAATGTGAGCGTCCATGATGCGGATTACGAGAAGATGGAATCGCTGTCCAGGGAAATCCCTGGGCTGGGATTCTGTGATCATGTGCAGGACCTGGCCAGCAATTCCGATATCATTATTATTGCGGTCAAACCGGGGATTGTCAGCTCTGTTATCGAGGCGATGGGTCCGGCGCTTAAGGGAAAAGCCGTGGTTTCCATTGCAGCGGGATGGACATGCGGCATGCTTGAAAGAGCCCTTTCGCCCTACGGATGTTCGTACCTGCGTGTTATGCCCAATACGCCTGCGATGGTAGGCGAGGGAATGACTGCGCTTTGTCTGGAACACACAATGACCGAAGATGATTACACTTTTGCAAAGGGGATCTTTGATTCCCTTGGACGCACCGTGGAATTGCATGAGAAGATGTTTGATGGCGTGATCGCGCTTTCCGGCTCCAGCCCGGCGTATGTTTTCATGCTGATTGAGACCATGGCTCAGGCAGGTGTCCGGTATGGTATTCCCATGAACACTGCCATAGAAATGGCTGCGCAGTCTGTACTGGGATCTGCCCTCATGGTCCTTTCGTCCGGTGATCATCCTGCGGTTCTGAGAGATCATGTCTGTTCGCCCGCTGGGACGACCATTGAAGCGGTTGCTGCCATGGAAGAATCCGGATTCCGGAATGCTCTTCTTCAGGGTATGGATGCATGCGTCCGGAAATCCAGGGAGATGTCACAGAAGCAGTAAGGTGTACATGGCAGATCATGGTTTTGATGGGCAAAACGAGGTAAATCGCGGCAGTTGATTGAGAAGTCGACTACCGTTTTACTACAATTGCGCAGATCACCCCTGAGATTGAATCAAAAATGGTCATACACGAAAGAAACTGATTTGCCGGCTGGCAAATTGCAGCAAAACGTCGTAAGGCTTCAACCCATGAGACTGAGATTTTGTCTGCCAACAGATACCGTTGTTTTCCATTTGAACTATGTGACGTCATGTAAGGCATGGCATGTTTCAGTCGGACGAGACACAGACCGCCCCCGGTGAACAGTAAGTTCACGCAGGAAATGAACGCAAGTCAAAAGGGAAATCGAATGACCTGATGATGCAGACCTGCTAAGAGGTCATTCATGAAAAAGGGCAGACGCGGTTTCTTGCTGTGGTGGTTATCCCGAATTACAGGGTGGAACAGGGGCGCAGGGAAGGGAACTTACTATGATAGAATTGCGGAGAGGCTGAATGAAATGCAACAGAACAGTAAACAGCTTCCTCAGAGAAAACAGGTAAAAATATGGGTCGCAAATACTTGTCAGGATACTTCGGGTCCTGCAGGCTGGGGCTGTGTGCTTGCTTACGGCATTCATCACAAGGAAATGAATGGATATCAGCCGGAAACTGACAGAACAAGGATGGAAGTGTTTTCACTGATTTCCGGTTTGGGCGCTCTTAAAGAGCCGTGTGATGTATGCCTGTATACAGATTCCATTATGCTTTGCAGCACGCTGGCTGAACAAAAGCTATCATTTTGGCAGCGGAACGGGTGGAAAGATGAGGCCGGTGAAGAGATCCACAACAAGGATCTCTGGTTTATTCTATGGACTCAGATTCAAAAGCATCATGTTCATTGTGTACATATTCAGAAGAATAATCCTATGGATATGTATCAGATTGCCGTTGCCCAGGCTGCAGACGCACTGAAGGAATACATAGAGATCAACACTCCCGGGGAAGACGAGACGGAGGAGAAAACCGCAGATCAGAAGGAAAAGCCGCCTGAAACCGGGAAACCGGAACAGACCTGAAGCGCATAAAAACAGCAGCCATGAGCTGCTGTTTTTGAGATGAATCAGGATCTGAAAACTGTTGTCAGGTTGACTAATCAGTGGAAATATCGATTCAGACTGTCTGTATCAGCTACAGACCCGGAGACAAGGCACGGCCTGGATGAAATTTGGCCTTTCCAGGACGGGGAGGCATACCCTTAACTATTCGCTAAACCATAGTTTCACGAATAGTTGGACTCAGGGGACCGCCAGTTCTCACTGAATTGCGGTTTCCCAGGGATTATTTTCTCATTCGAGTACCCACCGGAAAGATTCTGTGTGTTCCACAGAAGGCTGATTGTGGATCAGAATTCTGTACAGACAACCTGGATAGTTTTCCGCCATCCGCTCATCCTGAACCGGAATTATCTCTATGCTGCAGTGATGAACTCCTTCCATTCGAACCGGTCCGATCCGAAAAACACCGTCCTTTTCCTCCGGACGTATCCACGTCATCAGGACGGATGTCATGGATTCTGCTTCTTTCAAAACAGCACAATCCCTGAGACTTATCCTGTTTTCAGAGACCTCAACAGTCCTTCTCAATGACAATAGATTCGGATACCCGTAAGCGGATGCCAGTTCCATCTCAATGCGGTCCGGTCCTGCCTTAATACAGGATGCCCGAAAAGCTTCCCCTGCCTTTTGTTCAATGCCTTGTCCGAAGAATGGCAGATTATGGTACAGAGAACGGACATTCCAAAGGGTATATCGTTCTTCTGAGAAGGTTTTACGTGTATAGACCATGTTTCCGGCATCAACCAGTATTGGATTTCCGTCTGCATAGAGAATGAAATTTCCTACATCGTTATGATTGTGACTCTCGCCGTTATGTCCTCCTTTTATGACCAGGATCAGGCGTTTTTTTCTGCGCTCGTAAACCTGAAGGTCAGGGAGATCCACGGAATCAGGCGCTTCCGGATCAGAACCCTCTGGTATCCTGCTGAAAAGGGCATTCATCACGCGACTGATCTGAGGCGTATCTCTTAACAGTACGTTACTTCCCATGTATGCACCAAGTGCCTTCAGCTCCTGACTCTCGATTCTGCATCCGAAGGTATACAGACGTTCACCATCCAGTTTGGGCCTGGCATCACAGTCTGCGAAATTCCAGAACCATGGTCCGGCAATGTGGGCTCTGGCTGGAAACAGAGCGACCTGCCTGATCTTCGGTTCGTGATAAAAGTCCATGGTACTTCCGCTCATTTCAAAGAGAGATTCCAGACAATCCAGAAGTGATCCGCCGGCCATATTCCAGTAAGCTGTGCCCTCATCACAGCCACCGTCTTCAGGAAGACTGTCCATGTATCTGTCCAGAATCAGGAATGCCTTACGGACAAGTGCATCAAGCTCCCATGTATGATCGAGGCTGTATTGTGCGGTCAGAAGAATATTGGAAAGGATCCAGGGCGTCCAGTTGATCAGTATTTTCCTGGTCCAGCCCATCCAGAAATAATCCTGTCTGGTCAGGAACGGGACCAGAATACGTTCACGGATTTCAGCCAGAACCCTGTCAGCGATCATGGGCGTAACCTGATCCAGACGTTCTCTGAGCAGATAGACGATCACGGAGAGCGTTGCGGCTGTCTGAGCTGCGAACAGGTCTATGATTGGGTCCGATTTGTCCGGAAGCGGTTTGCTTTCCTCACCAGCATTCCCTTTGTTGTTATGCGCGCTGATCATCCATCCGGATTCTTCACAGATGAGCCACAGGCCGTCGATGACAAAATCAATCTTCTCGTCACTGTGCTCCAGGCATTCGGAAAGAGCTGTTCCAATCAGCGCCTTTCTGCGGGCGAAATAGGGCGTTTCCCATACTCGACGGTTGCCAGTGCGTGTGAATGAAAGAAAATCTCTTGCCAGCAGCGCAGGATATCCTGCGGCCATGGATTCAACCCCCCATGAGAGGATCAGATTCTTTTTGGTTTCGTCAATTTTATGCCAGGCCTCGTTGCCGGCCTTTGGCCAAATCCGTCCAGACTCCGGTTTGTTTAGTGCCAGAGTCTGTTTTTGCTGCCATACTTTTTCAAACATAAACTCCCCTGCCCTTTCAAATCCGCCGACAGCATTCAGCTTAATTAATCACAAATCAATATAACAACTATTACACAATAGAGTCAATCTTGAAGTTTGAGAAAGATCATAACAATAAATAAAAGATCAATGCGTTCTGATTTCTTGTCTTGCGTCACACTCTGTGCTACAATCCTATCGTTTTGCATCATTGATCCGAAAGGAGATATCATGAAGACTGAACGAATTCGAACTGAACAGGTCGGGTTCACGTACGAAGAAGCCAAACACCCTGTTCTTGAAGATGTTTCACTGAAAATACATGAAGGGGAATTCGTAGCGATCCTTGGTCATAACGGATCAGGCAAATCAACGCTGGCCAAACTACTTAATGCTCTGTACCTCCCAGAAAAGGGCGATGTGTTCGTATGTGATATGAATACCAGGGATGATCAACACCTGTGGGACATCCGCCGGAATGCTGGAATGATTTTTCAAAACCCGGACAACCAGATTGTGGCAACCGTTGTCCGGGAAGATGTTGCCTTCGGGCTTGAGAATCTCGGCGTTGAGCACGATGAGATGGTCCGGCGTGTTGACGAAGCCCTGAACAGCGTTGGTATGACGGACTATGCCGATGCCAGTCCGCATACCCTCTCTGGCGGTCAGAAACAGCGTGTAGCGATCGCGGGCGTGCTGGCCATGGAGCCCAGAATCATTATTGCGGATGAATCAACATCTATGCTGGATCCTCTCGGGCGCGCAGAGGTGATGAATACAGTCAGAGGTCTGAATCGGGACAAAGGCATCAGTGTGGTATGGATCACTCACTACATGGAAGAAGCCGCCATGGCAGATCGTGTCATTGTAGTCTCTGACGGGAAGATTGAACTGGAAGGTACACCGAGGCAGGTATTTCAGCAGGTGGACAAGCTCAGGAAACTGCATCTGGATGTCCCTCACATGACAGCGCTTGCCGCTGAACTGCGGGAACAGGGCATACCGATTTCCGATCAGGTTCTGACTGTCGATGAAATGGCAGAGGAGGTCCTCAGACTCGTATGTCCATCGAACTGAAACATGTAAACTATGTCTATTCACAGGGGACTGCTTTTCAGCACACTGCCCTTCAGGACGTATCTCTGAAGATTCAGGACCACGAATTTGTGGCGCTTGTGGGACACACCGGATGCGGCAAGTCCACATTGGTTCAGCATCTGAATGGCCTTTTGAAGCCCACTTCCGGTCAGGTTCTGATCAACGGTGAAGATATCCACGGTGAGCACACGAACCGCAAGGCACTCCGGCAGCGTGTTGGACTGGTATTCCAGTATCCGGAATATCAGCTGTTTGAAGAAAGCGTTGAAAAGGACATCGCCTTCGGGCCCAAGAATATGGGACTTCCGGAGGATGAAATCCACCGACGGGTGATTGCCGCCATGGAGATGGTTCATCTTGATCCGGCCAGGCTTGCCGCTGTAAATCCTTTTGAACTGTCCGGTGGACAGATGCGCCGGGTGGCGATCGCGGGTATTCTGGCCATGCAGCCGGAAATCCTTGTGATGGATGAACCCGCGGCCGGTCTGGACCCTCAGGGACGCGATGCGATTCTGGGTATTATCAGGGATCTGCATCAGACCGGGACCACCATTATCATGGTCAGTCACGCCATGGATGATATCGCGGACCTGGCAACAAGGATCGTTGTGATGAATCATGGACAGATTGCCATGGATGGTACACCCCGGGAAGTATTCTGCCGGGCGGATGTCATGCGTGAAGCAGGACTGGAGATAACGGAAGCCGCCAGACTGGCCGGGACACTTCGGGAGCGAGGATTGCCCGTTCCGGAGGATATCTATACTCAGGAAGAGATCCGGGACGCTATTCTCAGGCTCTGGAAGGAGAAGGTGCATGCTCAATAACATTACTCTGGGTCAGTATTATCCGGTGGACAGTCTCGTGCACCGCCTGGATCCCAGAATCAAGATTGTCCTCACCATTGTGACCCTGGTGGCTGTGTTTCTGGTAGGCACCCTTGCCGGCTATGCACTGATTCTGGCTTTCTGCCTTCTTGTGGCAAGGCTGTCGAATGTTCCCGTACGGATGCTTCTGAAAGGAATCAAACCGTTACGCTTTATCCTGATTCTGACATTTTTTCTGAATCTGTTCTTTACTTCGGGCACTGAACTGGTCCATGTGGGATTCGTGATCATTACCCGGGAGGGTCTTCGTCAGGCGATTCACTTTTCCCTGCGGCTTGTTTTTCTTGTGATGACCACATCACTTATGACACTGACCACGTCCCCCATTCAGTTGTCGGATGGTATGGAAATGCTGTTCTCCCCGCTGAAGGTTATTCATTTTCCCGCGCATGAGCTTGCCATGATGATGTCCATTGCCCTGCGCTTCATTCCCACGCTTATGGAAGAGACCGACAAAATCATGAAAGCGCAGAAGGCCCGCGGTGCTGATTTTGAATCCGGAAACCTGATTCAGAGGGCAAAATCCATGATTCCTCTGCTGGTACCGCTGTTCGTCAGTGCTTTCCGCAGGGCGGGAGATCTGGCTCTGGCGATGGAATCCCGCTGCTATCATGGAGGCGAGCACAGAACACGTCTGCGCGTGCTCAGGATTACCCGGATGGATTATCTGGCCTGTGTGGCGGTGGCGGTTCTTCTGGCTCTGGTGATTCTGGAATCACGTTTCATTCCGAAGGGACTGATTCTCTGATGCGGATTCTTCTGAAGGTGGAATACGACGGTACTGCATACGCCGGATGGCAGAGACAGTCCAACGGACTTGCCGTCCAGGAAGTTCTGGAACAAAAGCTGTCAGAAGTCCTTCACGAATCTGTGAGTGTGACCGGAGCCAGTCGGACGGATGCGGGCGTGCATGCCCTGGGTCAACGGGCCCATTTTGATACACAGTCGAGAATTCCGGCGGATCGGTTTCCTTTTATCCTCAATACGATGCTTCCTCCGGATATCCGCATTACGGAGGGGGTCCAGGTCGCCGACAGATTCCACGCACGGTTTCTTTCCTGCGGAAAGATTTATACGTACCGTATTCTGAACAGAAGACATGCTTCTGCCCTGGGAAGAAACCAGGTGCTTCACGTGCCGGTTCCTCTTGATCTTGACCGGATGACGGAAAGTGTTCATGATCTTGTGGGCACGCACGATTTTTCCGCGTTCCAGGCATCCGGAGGCACTGCGAAGAGCACGGTCAGGACCATTCATTCCTGCTTTCTGACCCGTCAGGGAGATCTCATTCAGATGACCATTGAAGGGAATGCCTTTCTTTACAATATGGTCCGGATTATTGCGGGTACACTTTTGGATATTGGACACGGGAAGAGAACGGAAGACGCTTTCAGAAAGGCACTGGAAACGGGGGACCGGCTGAGTCTGGGGCCGACAGCGCCCGCTCACGGACTTGAGCTGACAGATGTGTTTTATCCGAAAGATGCCTTGTGGAATCCGGAACAGTACCGATGGCATAAGGATCCGGCAGAGAGGTGATTGTCATGCTGCGCGTATCGGACCTGAAAATCCCGCTGGACTATTCGCAGGGACATCTGACAGCCGCGGTGGCTCAGCGGCTGAAGGTCAGTACGGACCGGATTATGTCCTGCAGGGTTTTTCGGAGGAGCTTGGATGCCCGGGACAAGGGTGACCTCCATTATGTCATGACCTGTGACGTGGAAGTGCCGGATGAGGCTTCCGTGATGAGGAGGCGGCCGGGACATACAGTCCCTGTGCAGAAGACTCCCCCAAAGGTCCTGCCCCATCCTTCCCTTTCGTATCGTCCGGTTGTGGTAGGCGCGGGGCCCGCAGGGCTGGCGGCGGCTCTTACCCTGGCGAGAGCGGGGTGCAGGCCGATCCTGATGGAACGAGGACAGCGTGTGGATCAGCGCACGGAGGACGTTGAGCAGTTTATCAGGACCAGGGAACTGAATGAGGAATCCAACGTTCAGTTCGGCGAGGGAGGTGCGGGTGCGTTTTCGGATGGGAAGTTGACGACAGGGATTAAATCTCCGTATTTGCGTACCATCCTGGAAACTCTGGTGGCTCATGGTGCTCCCGAGGAAATCCTGGTGGAAGCCAGACCTCATATCGGGACGGACCGCCTGAAACCGGTGGTGGCTTCCATCCGCCAGGAAATTGAGTCTTTGGGAGGCACGACTTATTTCAACACCCGCATGGAGCATATCCTGGTAAGCTGCGGGATGGTTACAGGCATTGAGTATGTCTCGGAAGGCATGAACAGGAGCATGGAGACCAGGGCGGTTATTCTGTGCATCGGGCACAGTGCCAGGGATACCATGACCCATCTGTATGAAGACGGTGTCGCCATGGTTCCCAAACCTTTCGCAGTGGGAGTGCGCATAGAGCATCCTCAGAAGATGATCAATGTTTCCCAGTGGGGCGTTCCTTCCCTTCCCGCGCTGAACGCGGCGGATTACAGGCTCAGTGTGAACACACCGGATCAGAGGGGTGTTTATACCTTCTGCATGTGCCCCGGCGGTGAGGTGATTTTGTCCGCTTCTGAGAAGGGACGATTGTGTGTCAATGGGATGAGCTATCATGCCCGAAGCGGACCCAACGCCAATGCTGCCCTGCTGGTGGGTATCCGACCGGAAGATTATCCCTCGGATCATCCCCTGGCCGGATTTGCTTTCCAGAGAGAACTGGAAAAACGTGCCTTTGAGGCCGGTGGCGGTCATTACGCGGCCCCGGTCCAGATGGTAGGCGATTTTCTGGAGGATCGTGCCAGCAGGCAGATTGGGCCTGTTCAGCCTTCTGTCCGCACAGGTTTTACGCCCTGTGATCTGAGAGCGGTTCTCCCAGACTACGTGATTCAGAATCTTCAGTTCGGCATCCGTGAAATGGAACGGCAGCTGCATGGATTCTCCCGAAAGGACGCCGTTCTGACTGGTGTGGAGAGCCGCTCATCATCTCCTGTCCGGATCGAACGTTTCCAGGACGGCTCTTCCTGCAGCGTGAAGGGACTCTATCCCGCAGGTGAAGGCGCCGGATACGCTGGAGGGATCACAAGCGCTGCTGTGGATGGGATCCGTCAGGCACTGAATCTTCTTCAGGGAGGTGTTGTGAGAGATTGAAAACGTTCAGAGCGATCCTGCTTGATATGGACGGGGTGCTGACCGATACGGAGCGGACAGGAGGACGGATGCTCCGCAGAGCCTGCCGTATGCAGGGGTTTGATATGATGGACGATCAGTGGCAGCCGCTGATAGGCACTTCATTTGAAAAGACATGCGATGGGATTCGACAGTTTCATCCGGCTTTCGATCATCGCAGATTCCTGGAGGACTGGCAGAGGGAGACCTTCCGGTACGTGGAGCACAACGGTGTTCCCATTAAACCCGGGGCAAGGGAATTGCTGGAGTATCTTCGCCAGGAAAAGATTCCCGCAGCTCTCTGCAGCAACAATCGCAGGGTTGTTATTGATCATTATCTGGATCTGCTGAACTGGCGCGGGTACTTTCAGCGGGTATTTTCCGGTGAAGATGTACTCAGACGGAAGCCGGACCCTGAGACCTATCTGAAAGCGTGTTCGGAGATGAAGGTATCACCGTCATCCTGCATTGGGGTGGAAGATTCTCCCAGCGGCCTTCTCTCTCTGAACAAGGCAGGCATCTATTCCGTTTACATTCCGGACCTGATCCGGATTCCACGGGACATACAGGGACTGATCGGCAGACGCTGTGAGAACCTGCATGATTTTCTGGCATTTCTCAGGACATGCCGTATAGAGAAAGGATGAAAGACATGAGTGTAAAAGAACGGTTTCTTCGGTACATCCAGATTGAAACGACTTCTCTGCCGGACAAATCCACATGTCCTTCCACACCGGGGCAGATGGACCTGGCAAATCTGCTTGCCTCTGAACTCAAAGAGATGGGGGCTCATGAGGTACGGGTTTCCGACACCGGTACGGTCTATGCCGTGATTCCGGCAAAGGGCGGTTTACAGGATCGGATGGGGCTTATTGCCCATATGGATACCTCGGATGCGGTTCCCGGGGTCACACGGCCGCGCTGCATCCCTGATTATCAGGGCGGCCCCGTGATTCTGGACGAAGGGATTGTCCTGGACGATGAAGCGCTTCTTTCAAATCTTGTGGGACAGGAGCTCATCGTGACAGACGGGCATAGTGTGCTTGGTGCTGACGATAAGGCAGGGGTTGCGGAAATCATGGAAATGGCATCCCGGCTTCTTGCACCGGATGCCCCGGACCATTGCCGGGTGTGCGTTGCCTTTACACCTGATGAGGAAATCGGAAGCGGTGTGGATCATTTTGATGTGAATGGATTCGGGGCTGAGTACGCCTATACGGTGGACGGAGGTGCCCTGGGAGAACTGGAATACGAGAACTTTAATGCAGCGTCCTGCAAGGTCTGTATCCGCGGCCTTTCGTTCCACCCCGGAGACTCCAAGAACCGGATGGTGAACGCGTGTCTGATTGCCGGAAAATTCATGAGTCTTTTGCCGGAAGCTGAAACGCCGGAGCATACGGAAGGTTATGAGGGATTCTTCCATCTGTGCGGGATCAGGGGCGATGTGGAAAGCACGAACATGGAATATCTTATCCGGGACCATAACCGGGAACGCTTTGAGGCACGGAAAAAGCGGATGGAGCAGACAGCTGAGTACCTGAACCAGGTTTACGGACCGGGAACGGTAACGCTCTCCATAAAGGACAGTTACTACAATATGGAGGAAAAAATCCGGCCGCATATGGACATGATCGAACGAGCCAGGAAAGCCTTTGAGGCGCATCAGATTTCGACGGTAACCCTGCCTGTCCGGGGCGGCACCGACGGGGCGCGGCTCAGCTATGAAGGACTCCCCTGCCCGAACCTCTCCACAGGCGGATACAACTTCCACAGCCGCAAAGAAGTCATTACAGTTCAGGCGCTGGAATCCATGACGGACGTCCTGGTAACCCTCACCACCCTGCCTGACATGAAGGCATAAAATAGTCCCCTGCCATTCCGAATGGCAGGGGTTTTAAAACAGAGAGACGGCGACTGCCGTCTCTCTTATGGAACCGATTATTCGTCATCATCCTCGTCGGAACGAACGGCGTTGGCAATGATCTTCTCAGCAACGTTCGCAGGGACTTCCTCATAGCGCTCAAAGGTCTGTACAAAGCTGCCGCGGGCCTGAGTCATGGAACGAAGGTCGGTGGCGTACTTGAACATCTCAGCCATGGGCGCTTCGGCAATCACGAGCTGCATGCCGCCTTCCTGCTGCATACCGATGATCCTGCCACGGCGCTTGTTGATATCGCCCATGATGTCGCCCATGTACTCATCGGGAACGGTGACTTCCACGTGCATAATGGGCTCAAGCAGGACAGGACTTGCGTCCATGCAGCCCTTCTTATAGGCGATTCTGGCTGCTGTCTTGAAAGCCATTTCAGAAGAGTCCACCGGATGGTAGGATCCATCGTAGAGCTTGGCATGGAGGTGCACCATGGGATATCCGGCCAGTACGCCGTGCACGATATTCTCCCGCAGACCCTTTTCCACGCTGGGAATGAAATTGCGCGGAACAGCGCCGCCCACCACGGCATCCTCAAACTCAAAGTCCACATCGTTGTCAAAGATGGGAGAGAACTCAATCCAGACGTCGCCAAACTGACCATGACCGCCGGACTGTTTCTTATGCCTTCCCTGAACCTTGACAGTCTTGCGGATCGTCTCACGGTAAGGTACCTTGGGATCCCGAAGGTCAGCCTTGGCGCCGAACTTACTCTCCAGTTTGTTGCGCACCACGTCCAGATGCATCTCGCCCAGACCGCTGAGAATGGTTTCGGTGGTTTCCACATTCTTCTCCAGGGACAGGGACGGATCTTCTTCCATAAGCCTGCTCAGGCCGGTGAAGACCTTGTCTTCCTCACCCTGCTTCATGGCATAAACCGCCTTGCTCAGGCAGGGCTTCGGGAACTCAAGGGCAGGATACTGAATGGGACTGGCGCTGTCAGAGAGCGTATCACCGGTGGAGGTGAACTGCAGCTTGGACAGAGCACCGATATCCCCGGCGTGGAGGGACTGCTTGGCAATCTGCTTCTTGCCCCGGAGCATGTACATACCGCCGCTCTTCTCCGTCTTATCCTTGTTGACGTTGTACAGAGCAGTGGAAGCGGTGAGCTGACCGGAGAAAATCCTGAAGAGTGACAGTTTTCCCACGTAGGGGTCAGCGATGGTCTTGAAGATAAAGGCGGAGAAAGGCTGATCATCAGTGCAGGTCCGCTTTTCCGTTTCTCCGGTCTTCGGATTGACGCCTTCATGAGAAATACCCAGGTGAGAAGGAGAAGGCATGTACTTGGCCATCAGGTCCATCATGCGGGCAATGCCGATGCCGGTGGTGGCGCTGACGGAAACCACGGGCACGATGGAGCCGTCCTTCATGCCTTTGTGGAAACCCAGCAGGATATCATCGTAGGTGAGCTCCTCACCTTCGAGGTACTTCATCATCAGGTCATCATCGGCTCCAGCAGCCTGCTCAGTCAGGTCCTCAAACCACTGATTGACCTTGTCCTGCACATCCGCGGGAATGGGAATTTCCTTGCTCTTGTCATAGGCGCCTTCATAAGCCTTCTTTTCCAGCACGTTGATCACGCCGCGGAAGGAGGGGCCTTCTCCGAGAGGCACAAGGACGGGTACAACACTGGCACCGTGGCGGTCACGGAGCTGCTGAAGCACCTTATCAAAGGAGACGTGTTCACGGTCCATCTGGTTGACGATGAACATACGGCAGTTGCCCTGCTTGGTGGCGGCCTTGAAAGCCTTTTCGGCACCGACGCTGAATCCGGTCACCGCACTGATGACAATGCCGACGGTTTCCACGACACGCACAGGTCCGGTAATCTCGCCGGCGAAATCAAAGTAACCGGGCACATCGATGATGTTCAGCATTTTGCCGTTCCACTCCACCGGTGCCACAGCTGCGGAGATGGAGCAGTGACGCTTGACTTCCTCCGGCTCGAAATCTGTCGTGGTATTACCGTCTTCCACCTTGCCCTGACGATCGATCGCATGAGCGGCGTAGAGCATCGCCTCGGTCAGTGTGGTCTTGCCCTCGCCGCCATGCCCCATGAGGGCGATATTCCGGATACTTGTCGTCAAATAATCTGCCATTGGAAGTCCTCCTTATTCAACAGATGATAAAGTACATCAGATGAAAAATATGCATCTCATGCCTGCCTGTGTGCTATTATACAGGAAAGGCGCCCAAAAGAAAAGACTGTTTCCAAATCTCCTCATATGACCGAACCGGACAGGGTAGCATGTCCCATCCTTTCCAGCAGACGCCGCATGACCGGCAATATGGTGTCCGGATCGCCGCTTGTGTGAAGTTCCACTTCTCCAGGGCCCTCTGAACGAAGGATGTGAAGGTTCTCCATGACCCTGCGGGTCTGCCGGGCGGTCCCCTCGTTGCCGTCGATGATCGCCGTATGATCATCCAGCAGGGTCCGGAGAAGATCCCGGAGGAAAACGTAATGGGTGCAGCCCAGAACGACAGCGTCTATTGTCTCGGACATCCAGGGGCTGAGCTTATCCAGAAGAAAAGACCGGGCGGCAGTAAAATCCTCACGTTCAACCATCTCCATCAGCCCCGGGCAGGGTACGCGGACAGCACCTTCTCCCCATTGCTGATACAGTTTTTCGAATTTTTCCAGATGGAGTGTGACGGGAGTGGCCAGAACCAGAATCCGGCCCTTCTGCCGCAGGAGAGCAGCCGGTTTCAGGGCGGGTTCCATGGCGATGATGGGGAGCTTCAGCGTTTCCCTCAGATGGGCTGCGGCGACGGAGGAAGCGGTATTGCAGGCGATCACCACTGCTTTGACGTGACGGGACATGAGATAATCCATGACAAGATTGCAGCAGTCCAGAATGGATTCCCTGGACCGGGTTCCGTAGGGTGCGTGCAGCTTATCGCCGTAGTACAGAAACGATTAGTGCGGCATCGTCCGGACCAGACTGTCCAGTACGCTGATTCCCCCTATCCCGCTGTCAAACACCCCGATCGGCTGAAAGAACATGTTCTGAATCATCCCCTTCCTGATGGGAAGTCCAGTATAGCACATCCGGACGAATCTTTGCATCTGCAGATTTGAAGGGCTTGATGAATGTGATATAATGGCACCGTTACAGTCGGGAATAGAACGGAGGGTCTGTCTGCCATGGTGGAGGAAATACGAATCGGGGATGTGATCCAAACCCGGAAGAAACACCCCTGCGGATCGGATCAATGGACGGTGATCCGGACGGGCGCGGACATCAAGATTCGCTGTTCGGGCTGCGACCATATTGTGATGATGGACCGGGATGCGTTCCTGAAAAGAAGGAAAAAGACCCTTTCACAGGGGCCGGAGCCGGAACCCGTGGATATGTCGCGTTATCTGCCATGAACCCGGATTGGATGTAAAGGAAGGTGTTACATTGCGTAAGTTACTGATGACGCTGCTCATGGCCGCGGTTCTTCTTCTCGCCGTGCCTGCTCTGGCCGATACCGTGCTGAACTTTGAATCCATCTATGCTCAGTGTACACTGGATGATTCCAGTTACATCCTTTTGACACGGGAAAATCTGGATCAGCATCAGGAGTGGATGTCCGCGAGGGGCATGACAAACGAGTCCCTTCTGTCGGACTGGGATGCGCGGGGTGTTCTGGCGCAGGCCTGGTCCACCGCCAATGATGCGTGCATGGAGTTCACGGCGGTTCATGATGAAACATCAGACACCTACTTTGATCTGGATGCTCAGACACCGGAGATCCGGTCAAAATACCGGACGGGTCACCTGAAAGGCACGCTGTACGGCGGTGAAGGGTATAACTTCGATTCGGCGGAATGGAAGAAAACGACACAGTACGGGCGTTTTCTGATGCTCAAATACAAACGGACTGTAGGTGATACCGTTTACCGGGGGTTTGCCCGGCGGGCGGTCCGGAATGGCTATACCATTACCGTGGATTACAAGGTTTATGGCAGGGCACTGAAGAACGCCGATCTGAGAGCTCTGAACAAGCTGATGGACACATGGCATTTTACAAGAGTTCTTGTAAAAGGTGAGTCAGGAGTTGCGGGCACATCCGGTACATCTGCGGCCAGTAGTGTATCCCTCACCGCTGTCTTTTCGCAGGAACCTCCCGCCGAATCAAATACCGGGAAGTTTACAGTGAAGGGAACCTGTAATCCGAATCTGCACATCATAGCCACCCTGATGCGTATGTCTGGTTCCAGTCCCCTGCATCTGGAAACGGATGCCACGAAAAAGGGTGCCTTCTCCTTCGCAGTGACGCTGCCGGAAGAAGGCGTGTGGCTCATGACCCTCACCTATCTGGACAACGGGCAAACCGTGGGTGAAACTGTCTTCAACAGCACCAATTACAAACAGACCCTGCTGCCTGTCAATCTGCAGACGGCGGTTCCGGAGGTATTCGCATCCGACCAGTTTGTACTCTCCGGGACAACGGACAAACAGACGACCATTCAGTGCATTGTCACGGGAAGCCTGACGATGGACAAGCAGGTCCGCACCAACAATTCCGGCGCTTTTTCCTTCAAACTGGATACCTCCATGGAGGGAGATTACACCGTTACCCTGACATTCCAGAAAAAAGGGTATGATGAGCGGAGATACAGATGGACCGCCAGAAGAGTCATGTCGGAGGAGGAAAGAATCGCCCGCATCAAGGCATCTGCCATCAAACCGGCTTATGCCAATCTCACAGCCAAGCTGAAAAACTATGTGGGCCGTGTCATGACCTACCCGCTTTATGTTGCTCAGGTCACTCAGACAAATGATGAATGGGTCGTCTTCATGGCCATGCAGACCACCAAGAGCGGGTATAAGAATTATGTGGTGGTTACATCCGATCATGATCCGGGCTTTGAAGTGGGCAGCCAGTACCGGATTTACGGGCGCCTGCTGGGAAATTACGAGATCCTGGACGAGAATCAGGGAACGACTTACTACCCGTGCTTCGAACTGCTTTTTGTGGAAAACTGACCAAAAGAACGGTCTCGCCTGAGACCGTTCTTTTTTCGGGATTATGGATACCGGATGGAAATCAGTTCATCATTGTGTTTGTTCAGGATGATTTCGGCGGTACCGGTTCGCGTGAGGGTATCATCGGCGGCCGCCTTGGACCTGGAATAGTTTTGCAACCTCGTCAGTGTATAGGACGCATCCTCTTCCTGCTTCTGTTTAAGAACATCCTCATTGACCTGATAGACGGCTACCGTGTAGACCATCTGGGGATCAAAAACGCGGGATGTGGCTTTTTCAACGATACAGACCTGGTCCGGACCGCATCCCAGGAGAGAGGCCATGAGCTGATTTCTCTCCAGACGCTCCTGCTGAGTATAGCCCGCGCTGAAAGAACGGGTATTATAGTCATAGATCAGATAACCGCCGGTTGTGCATGCCCCGAAAAGAAACAGGCAGACCAGTCCGGTGATGGCCCTGCGGTTCATCTGCAGGCCGTTAATGTCGGGATTCAGGAGGCCGAAGCGGGCGGTGGCCGGGATGACCATGCGGAGGAACAGGATCAGGAGCACGGACTCAATAGGGAACATGACCAGATTCTTGATAACCCGGAGGGCGTCAAAGATCGCATAGCTTTTTCCCAGGACCATCTGATAATACAGCCACATAATGGGCGTATTCATAACGATGTTGACGAAAAAATCAATACAGAATCTGGAGAGGATGACATTGCGCGCCGTGATCGTCCGTCTGTACAGAAAGAGGGCGAAGATGAGCGATCCCGCCATTTCCGTGAAAATGAAGGGGAAAAAGTACGGGCCGGAGGGAAACAGCAGCCATCCCAGTGTGTCCGAGACAGCGGCGCCCAGCAGTGCGACCACGGGACCGTAGACCATGGAGCCGTATGCGTTGATGAAAAAGCCGATATTGATCTTTACATCCGGTCCGATGGGGATCGCAACGGATTTCAGAACGATCCGCAGGGCGATGAAGATGGCCGCAAAGATCCTGACTCTGGGAGAACGGAACTCAAGAAGAGCCATCTTCCAGTAAGTACGGGATATAACCGAAAGGTCCTGTTCTGCCTTGTTCTGCATGTTGACCTCCTCAGATGTCACCGTCACATAGATCCACAGAGGCCAGACAAATCAGCAGCGGGATGCGCGTGACGACACTGCGCGTAACACTTCCCCATATGGCAACTCCCCGTCCATATGGCCTTCACATGTCGTCAGCTACTCTGCCTTTGCAGATCCGATTGAATTGTAACTATGTTCAGTTCAGGAGCGAGGAAAGCAGATCCCGCATACTGTACATACCAGCCTGACAGGTTATCAGGTATTCCGAGGCCCGAAGCGCACCGTCAGCGAAAACACTTCGGTCCTCGGCAGTGTGGGACAGTACGAGACGTTCCATATCGCCCAGAAAATAAACCTGATGTTCCCCTGTTACGGTACCACCTCTCAGGGCGTGCATGCCGATTTCACCGGCGGGACGGGTCAGACCGTTTCCTTCCCTACCGTGCCTGGTCGCGCAGACCGTGCCCCTGCCTCTGTTCACGGCGTCCCGGAGCATGATGGCCGTTCCGCTGGGGGCGTCCTTCTTCCGTCTGTGATGAGCTTCCACAATTTCCACATCAAAGGACGCGTCCAGAACGGAGGCGGCTTTTTCCACCAACAAACTCAGCAGGGAGCCACCCAGGGACATGTTGGAGGAACGAAAAACGGGAATGAGTCGTGATGCTTCCTGAATGGCAGCCAGGTCTTCCTGTGTATAGCCGGTGGAACAGAGAACGCAGGGCAGACGACGTTTCAGAGCAAAGGCAAGAAGCGGAGCGAGAGCCTCTCTGGACGAAAAGTCGATCAGACAGTCCGCCTCTTCATGACAGGAATCAAAGTCCGGGTAAACCGGATAATCCCCCACCGCATCTTCTTTCCCGGCCTTCCTGTCAATGCCGCACTGGATATGCACGTCATGGCGCCGGGCACAGTGGGCAACTGCCATGCCCATGTGTCCCAGGGCTCCGCAGATTATCAGTTCCATGATTCAGACCTCCAGCCCCAGTTTGCGCATGATTTCAAGCATTTTCTGCCGGTTTTTTTCCTGCATGGGAACCAGAGGAAGGCGCAGTTCATTCTCCAGTCTGCCCAGAGCGGCCATGGCCGCCTTGACGGGAATCGGGCTGGTTTCACAGAACAGCGCGTTGATCATGGGGAGCAGACGCAGCTGAATCTCAGCGGCATTCTGTAATTCTCCCCGAAGAGCCAGATGCGTCATCCGGGCCGTCTCCGCCGGAAGCACGTTGGAAATCACGGAGATGACCCCTCTGAACCCGCAGGCCATCAGCGGGACCACAAGATCATCATTTCCGGAATAGAAAGCAGCGTTATCTCCCACAAGGCGGAGCTTTTCCAGACTCTGAGCGACATCGCTGGAAGCTTCCTTCACGCCGATGACGCTGGGATGATGACAGATCTCCTTCAGAGACTCCGGACCGATATTCAGACCGGTACGGGAGGGGACATTGTAGACGATGACGGGAAGCGTCGCGGCATCAGCCACGGCATGGAAATGGGCCACAAGTCCCTGCTGACTGGTCTTGTTGTAATAGGGTGTGACCACCAGCTGCGCGTCGGCGCCGAATTCCTTGGCGGCTCTGGCGGCATCCACAGCCTCGCGGGTACAGTTGGAACCGGTGCCTGCTATCACGGGCACCCGATGGCGGACGATATCCACCACCCGGCGGATGACGCTCAGATGCTCCTCCCATGTCATGGTGGCGGGCTCCCCTGTGGTTCCCACGGCGATCAGTGCATCAACACCCTGATCCAGCTGTTCTTCAACCAGCCTGTCAAGGGCCGGGTAATCCACCTCTCCCTTGCGGAAGGGGGTCACCAGGGCTGTGCCGCAGCCTTCAAAAAGGGGCTTCATTCAACGATCATCCTTTCGCATCAATGTAACCGAGACTGCAGAGAAGTTCAGCGCTGAGGATTCCGCCGCCGGCGGCTCCGCGAATGGTGTTGTGGCTCAGGCACACGAATTTCCAGTCCAGGATGCTGTCCTCCCGAAGACGGCCGATGGATACGCCGTATCCGTTGCCGAAATCCCTGTCGAGGCGGGTCTGAGGCCTGGATGGATCCTCGAAATACTGGAGGAAGGGATCCGGCGCGCTGGGAAGCCCCAGTTTCTGCGGGAGCGTCTGGAAATGATTCCACCTGTCCAGAATCTCTGCCTTCTCAGGCTTCCGGTCAAAAGAAACGGAAACGGCTGCCATGTGGCCGTCCGAGCAGGCGACCCGCAGACACTGGGCAGAGATGACAGGCTCCGGGGCGTTCTCAATATGGAGCAGGCCGCCATCTTCCACCACATGGCCCCAGATTTTCAGGGGTTCCTTTTCACTCTTTTCATCCTCTCCGGAGATGAAGGGAATGACATTGTCCTCCATTTCGGGCCAGGTGGAAAAGGTCTTCCCTGCTCCTGAAATGGCCTGATAGGTGCAGACACTGATTTTTTTCAGTCCGAAGGGCAGAAGGGGCGTCAGAGCCGGTACATAACTCTGAATGGAACAGTTGGGCTTGACGGCGATGAAGCCCTTCCGGGTGTGAAGGCGTTTTCTCTGGCTTTCAATGACCCGGGCATGGTCCGCGTTGAGCTCGGGGATGATCATGGGCACATCCGGAATGCCTCTGCACGCGCTGTTGTTGGAAATCACGGGTATTTCACATCCGGCCAGATGCTCTTCAAGAACACGGACCTCATCCCTGGGCAGATTCACAGCGCAGAAAACGAAATCCACCGCGTCGGTGAACTGTCCGGGATCTGAGGCGTCCCAAACCTTCATGTCCGCAAAACGTGGCGGGATCGGCCAGGAAAAAGCCCAGTGGTCGCCTACAGCTTCACGGTACGTTTTCCCCGCACTTCTTTTGGACGCTGCCAGAACGCAGACGTCAAACCAGGGATGACTGTCAAGCAGGGAAAGAAAACGTTGTCCCACCATACCCGTTGCACCAATGATTCCTACCCGATAACGTTTCATATCAGACGTTCCCTCCAGACTCTTGACATTTCCCGAAATCCCGGCAGATGGCGGGAGACCGGAAAAACGGCTTCATATTAGCGGCCCCCCTGGCCGCTGTCAATCGAGCGGCGTGCTTTTCCTTTGTTTCATGTATCGGATGGCCCATTCCCGAGATTCTTCCACGGCCCGCTGAAGAATCTCCTCTGTTCGGGCGCCTTCCAGGTCCAGACCTTCCGCGGATATCACATCCATGGAAGGAACGCCCAGAAAACGCATGGCTTCCCGGATGTAGGGAAAACCAAAGTCCATTCCATTCATGGGACTTCCGGATGTGGTGAGATAGACGCCGTGCTTCACCGGACAAAGTCCCTGCGGCTCGTTGCGGCGGTAGACGAAGGTCAGATTTCTGACAAACATATGTTCGATCCAGACCTTCAGCACAGAGGGAAAGGAAAGATCCCAGTAAGGTGCGGCGATGACCAGAAGCTCGCATTCCATCAGATCCCGGGCCGGCGCGAACAGCGGTCCGTGAAAATCATGCCGGTTGCATAGTGCCTCTCTCTCCATGAGATGAGGACCGTCCAGAGGCTTCAGCTCCATGCGGCAAAGATCATGGGTCCGGAGCCGGATTTCTCCTTCATTCCGGAGGAACCGGAGAAGGCAGTCGGACAGATACAGTGATCTGGACGCGCTGCCCCGGGGGCAGGCATTCACCAGAAGAACCTGAACCGGATTCATGGGGGAACATCTCCTTTTTCAGCTTTTCTCCGTCCATCTTAACACTTTTTGTGTTTCCGAACCATGACCGGCAGGACTTTTCATTTTGATCGCGAAGAGAAACGGGAATCCGGTATACCGGATTACATAAGTCGGAGGTGTCCTGATCATGAAAAAGTGTGTGTCCTGGATTCTCTTTGTTCTGATGCTGGTGACGTTGTTCTCTACGGCGGCCTCCGCTGAGACGCCTTCTGTGGCGATCGTTCTGGCCAACACCCTGGGAGACCGGTCATTCTATGATTCCGCAAAGGAAGGTATTGACCGCCTCGAGGCTGACTTCGGGACCGTTACCAAGGTTATTCATTGTTACGAGGATGCAAGTCAGTATGAGATCGGCCTGGATCAGGGAGCTCAGGCGTGTGATATCGTCGTGGCTGTGGGCTGGCAGTTCTGGGACGCTCTGGATTCGGGCGTGATTCTGGAAGACTATCCGGACAAGAAGTTCCTGTTTGTGGATAACGGACTGGCGGACAGAGGAGACAATCTCATGTCCATTGTCTATGCCCAGAATGAGGGCAGCTTCCTGGTGGGCTACATTGCCGGAAAAATGACAAAGACCGGCAAGATCGGCGCCGTGGGTGGACAGGACAGTGATACCATCAATGACTTTATTGTGGGATACAAGGCCGGCGCAGCCCTTGCGAATCCGGACTGTGAGGTTCTTGTGCAGTATTCCAATGACTATGAGGACCCGGCTAAAGGCAAGGAATGCGCCCTGGCGCTCCATTCCATGGACTGCGATATTATTTTCCAGATTGCCGGAAAAACCGGTGAGGGCGTCTTTGAGGCAGCCCGTGAAGCAGGCTTCTATGCCATCGGCGTGGACGGAGATCAGAAGTACATCAATCCGGACGTGATCATCTGTTCCATGGTCAAGGATGTGGGAAGATCCATTTATGAAGTAGTCTCACACCCGGATGAGTATTTTAAGGGCGGCACCATCTGGAAGGCCGATATGGCCACCGGCTTCATTGATGTTGTCTATGGAACGGAGGATATGCCGCAGCAGGTCAGTGATGAACTGAAGAGCGAAGTGGAGGAGCTGAAGCAGAAGATTATTTCCGGTGAGATTGTGGTTCCCACGACCCTTGAATGACAAGGGAATCTGGGTTTACGGCAGCGCAGGCACAGAGCGTGCGCTGCCATTTTTCGAGAAAGGGAGGAAACAGCCATGTCGCAGGAAGTGACGCCGGTTGTCTCCATGCGCCATATCACCATGCAGTTTCCGGGTGTTCTTGCCAATGATGATGTCAGCCTGGATATCCGGAAGGGGGAAATTTTTGCCCTGGTGGGAGAAAACGGGGCAGGCAAATCGACACTGATGAATATCCTCTACGGTATGTATACTCCTACGGACGGTGAAGTTCTGGTTCGGGGGGAAAGACTCTTCCGCTTTGATCCCAATGAAGCGATCCGCCACGGGATCGGCATGGTGCACCAGCATTTCATGCTTGTTCCGAGTTTTACCGTGGCTCAGAATATCGTTCTGAACACAGAACCGCGTCGCGGCCTGTTTTATGATTTCAGGCGTGCCAATCAGATTGTGGAGGAACTTGTTCAGGAATACGGGCTTGCTGTGCGCCCCACGGATACGGTACGGGACATCAGCGTGGGCCTTCAGCAGAGAGTTGAGATTCTCAAGGCTTTATACCGGGGGGCTGACATCCTGATTCTGGATGAACCGACAGCTGTTCTGACGCCTCAGGAGACGGATGAATTGTTTGATGTCATCCGGTCCATTGTCCGGATACGGCAGATGACGGTCATTATCATCACGCATAAACTGAACGAGGTGATGGCCATTTCGGACCGGGTTGGGGTCATGCGGCAGGGAAAGCTGATCGGAGTCTGTCAGACATGCGATGTGAACGAGCGGATTCTCGCCTCGATGATGGTGGGAAAAGACGTGCTGATGGAACCCTTCATACGGGAAAAGACGAAAGCAACGGAACCGGCACTGGTTGTGGAAAACCTGTCTGTCCTGGATAACCGGGGACTTCCGGCTGTCCGGGGGCTGAGCCTGAAGGTGTTTCCCGGGGAAATTCTGGGTATTGCGGGCATTGAGGGAAATGGCCAGAGTGAACTGGCAGAAGCAGTTACAGGAATGCGTCATGTCCAGTCCGGGCAGATCAGGATTCTGAACAGGGATGTGACAGGGATGGATCCTGCTCAAATACGCGCTCTAGGCGTTTCTCATGTGCCGGAGGACAGGATTCAGACTGGACTGTCAGGAAAGTCGGATATCGTGGACAATCTGGTGGTAGGCCGGGAGAAAGAGCCGCAATTCTCCATCAGGGGCTTTCATCTGAAAAAGAAGCGGATGAAAGAGTATGCGGAGGAGTTATCCGCGAACTTTGATATACGCGGCGGTGGGATTCATACTCCCACCCAGTCCCTTTCGGGTGGTAACATGCAGAAAGTCCTGGTGGCGAGGGAATTCAGCTCGGGTTCCAGGGTTATGATTATCTCTCAGCCCAGTCGCGGCGTGGATGTAGGTGCCATGGATTTCATTCACCGTCAGATTATGGAGAAAAGAAGTGAAGGATGCGCGATTCTGCTCATCAGCGCGGATTTGGATGAACTGTATCGTCTCAGTGACCGGTTGTGTACAATCTATGAGGGCAGTATCACGGGCGAATTTGATCCTTCAGTGACAGAAAAGCGCGAGGTTGGTCTGTACATGACCGGGCGCGGAGAGGAGGCAGGCCATGAGTGATGCGAGAAAAAAGTATCTTCTGAGTCTCTTTTCCAGCATTCTGATGGCTCTTGTGATCGGTGCCGTGATCATGGCGGTGTCAGGGCATAATCCACTGGAGGGATACGCGGTTCTGATTACCGGAGCCTTCGGTTCGGAACGCTCCATCGGGAATACGCTCTACAAAACGGCCCAGCTGTGCATAACCGGTATTGCCACGGCAGTGGCGAGCCAGGGCGGTATCTTCAACGTGGGCGGTGAAGGACAGATGTACCTTGGAGCCATCGCTTCCTGCTGGCTGGGCGCTGCCCTGAACGGAACCTCTCCCTGGCTTGCCATTCCCCTCTGCCTTCTGGCCGCAATTCTGGCAGGTGCTCTGTACGCGTGGATCCCTGCCATTCTGAAGATCAAGCTGAATATCAGTGAGGTCATCACAACGATCCTGATGAATTCCATCGCGATCTATTTCTGTACGTATCTCGCCAACGGTCCCCTGAAAACCACGGAAAAAGGTATCGTTTCCGGGACCGCGTCCCTGGACAGAGCTTTCCGGTTTTCCAGGCTGATCAAGGGTTCCAATCTGACACAGACGGTATTCATGATTGCGGTGGTTACACTCCTTGTCTGGTATCTGATGTCCCGTACCACTACAGGTTTCGGTATGAAGCTGACCGGGGAGAATTCCCGTTTCGCACGGTATGCTGGCCTGAACGCTGGCATGCTGGGGATTCTGGGGATGCTGATTTCCGGTGCCATGTGCGGTATGCTGGGCATGTTTGAATGCTTTGGCCTTCAGACAAGATTCAAGACTGACTTTTCCAATGAGTTCTATTTTGACGGCATGCTGGTGGCAATGATCATGCAGTACAGGCCTTTGGGGATCATTCTGATGAGCTTTTTCTTCGGCGCGCTGAAGATCGGGGCTGTGAGCATGCAGTCACAGACCGGCATATCCAGTGAACTGATCCTGATCATCCAGTCCGTCATCATTTTCTTCATGGCGGCTCAGGAGGGACTCCTGGCCAGTCTTGGACGGCACAGTTCCGCCAGAAGAGCTAACCGGATGCGGGGAGGTGTGAAGTCATGAATCTGGGAACCATATTCAGTCTGAGCACGCTCCTCAATACTGTGAATACCTCTACCATCGTGATCCTGGCGGCCCTGGGGTGCCTGATGACGGATCAGGCAGGGATCATGTGCATCGGAATTGACGGCATGATCATCATCGGCGCGTTTGCAGGGGCAATGGGTTCCTGGCTGTGCGGATCCTGGGTCATGGGTCTGGTGTTCGCGTTGGCAGCGGGACTGCTTTCGGGACTCTTTTACGGTGTGCTTGTGATCCGCTATCACAGCGATGAATTTATTATTGGCGTTGCTTTCAATCTGTTCGCTCAGGCTCTGACGACTTTTCTCCTGCGAACACTTATTGGTCAGAGCGGGTCTTTTCATCCCACCACAGGTGAGGTGGTCAAGATCCCGGTGCTTCAACTGGGAAGGGTTGGCGATACACAGGTTCAGATTTCCATCATGGTGCTGCTGGCATGGTTCCTTGTACTCGCCATGTGGGTTTTTCTGTATAAAACACCTCAGGGATTCTGGCTTCATGCTTCCGGTGAACACCCCGAATCCCTGCGCTCTGTGGGCAGAAGTCCTGAAAAGCAGCGGTATTTCGCGTCTCTTGGCTGCGGACTTCTGTGTACACTGGCAGGTGCCTATCTGTCCATGGGTTATCTCTCAACCTTCACGGAGAACATGTCTGCTTCCAAAGGCTATGTGGCGGTTGCCTGCGTTATTTTCGGACGGTCCAATCCTCTGATAGTGTTCTTTGCAACACTGCTGTTCGGCTTTATTGAGGCAGCCGGCCTGCGGATGCAGGGCTTCATTGATCCTACCCTGACAGCTACGTTCCCATACGTCGGAACCATTCTGATGATGGTTTTTCTTGCTCTCAGACAGCGTACCCGGAGGGGGCACAGGGCAGCAAAGTGACGGGACGGAAACGCCCGCCATGAATGGTTTCGCATGCAGGAAGAGCCCGGACAGGAAATCCCCTGTCCGGGCTCTACTGACAGATGTTTTATCCGATAATCTGCCCCTGAGCATTGAAAAGCGGGAGCTTTTCCAGGTAGGTGATATCCTCCCGTTTCTGGGCATCGCCTTCTGCCAGAATGGCCATCCTGCCCACGATTTTTCCGCCTAACTCGCTGACCAGTGTCTCAAGTGCCTTCAGAGAACCACCGGTGGAGATCACGTCGTCCACGATCAGGATCCGGTGGCCGCGAATCAGTTCGGCATCGGCACCATCCAGATACAGGGTCTGAAGGTGATCCGTCGTAATGGACTGAACCGCTGAGGAAACGACATCCCGCATGTAAAGCTTGACACTCTTGCGGGCAAGGATCCACTTGGTATCTCCATGTTGTCTGGCCATTTCATATACCAGCGGAATCCCCTTGGATTCCGATGTGATCATATAGTCATAATCCGGGGCTTTTTTCAGGAGTTCCCGCGCGCAGGCGATGGTCAGTTCGCAATCGCCAAAGATAACAAACGCGCCTATGTACAGATCATCCTGAAGCCTGCAAAGCGGCAGATGACGTGTCAGACCGGCCACTTGAATCGGATATGTCATAACCCATCCCTCCGAGTTTGTTCTTGTGGAAAACCCGTACCGATTTTAGTACACGGATCATGGGAAGTCAACGCGGTCAGGGCATAGAAAGCCTTCCGGAGAAAGGGAGGAGCACAAAAAAAGGAGTCAGAGACTCCTCTTTGGTTCCCTGGATCCTCAGACGCGTCTGACTTCCTTGATCTTGGCAGCCTTGCCCTGACGGGTCCGGAGATAATACAGCTTCGCACGACGGACCTTACCGCGGCGAACCACTTCAATGCGGTCCACACGGGGGGAATGCAGCGGGAATGTGCGCTCCACACCAATGCCATAGGAAACACGGCGAACCGTAAATGTTTCGCGGACGCCACCGTTGCGCTTGGCGATCACGGTGCCGGCGAAAGCCTGAAGCCGCTCGTGAGAACCTTCCACGACCTTGACCCACACGTTGACTGTATCGCCAACGTTGAACTGAGGACGATCGTTCCGAATCTGCTTTGCTTCGATGGAACGGATAATTTCATTCATGTCGGGATCCTCCTTCCTTCATAGACGTTCATACCCGGTCTGCGCTTCGCGCTCCGGATAGCGGACCGTCCGTTGTCGCAAGGGAGATTCTATCACAGCATGCCATGGAAATGCAAGAGAAACGGGAAAGAAATCCTGGATATTTTTTTCAGAGTAAATTCTCAGAGTAACGTCCACAGTGGAGATAAGGGTGGACGTTAACTTGAAAAATTCCGCGGTAGACCTTACTATGAGAAAAAGGAGGTGTACCGCAATGGTAACCAGTGAAACGAGATGCAAACATCTCACGGATGAAGAACGGCAAT
>CACYGY010000025.1 GCA_902774025.1 uncultured Eubacteriales bacterium | reverse complement strand
CCACTGCATCGGACAGGTGTACGTTCTGACCAAGGAAGAAGGCGGCCGTCACACGCCCTTCTTCAATGGCTATCGTCCCCAGTTCTACTTCCGTACCACTGACGTGACCGGCAACATCAAACTGCCCGATGGTGTGGAAATGGTGATGCCCGGCGATAACATCGACATGGAAATCACCCTGATCACCCCCATCGCCATGGAGCAGGGCCTGCGTTTCGCTATCCGTGAAGGCGGCCGTACTGTTGGTTCCGGTGTTGTGGCCAAGGTTATCGAATAATTCGTGGATTCACCGGAGGCGTCCCGGAAAAGGGACGCCTCTTTTTCGACCGGGAGGTATCGATATGTTTCATTATGAGAACCATGGGACATGTTCCCGCGGTGTGGATCTGCAGATCAATGAGGAAGGCGTCATCACCTACTGCAAGTTTGATGGCGGATGTAAGGGAAATACGGAAGGCCTTGCCAGAATGGTTATCGGCCGGAAGGCAGCTGAAGTCGCTGACCTTCTCCAGGGTGTCCCATGCAGGGGAAATACATCCTGTCCGGATCAGCTGAGTCATGCCATCCGCGCCTGCCTTTCGGCCATGTGAGGAAGGAGTCAGATTTGGAGGAACAGTCACTGGAAAACTTACAGTTTGAAGATATGGATCTGAGCCCTGAAATCCTCAGAGCGGTTCGTGATATGGGTTTTTCTGAGCCCTCCACGGTCCAGAAGAAGACCATACCCCTGATGATGGAAGGGCGGGATATTAACGCCATTGCCCCTACTGGTACGGGAAAAACCTGTGCCTTCGGAATTCCCATGCTGGAATATGTACAGCTCCGGGATCCCAGAATCCAGGAAGTCGTCCTTTGCCCCACCCGGGAACTTGCTGTTCAGATCGGAGAGGAACTGACCCATCTGTGCAGGTATATTCGAAATTGCCGGATCGCAGTCGTGTACGGCGGTCAATCCATGAAAGCACAGATCAATGCCCTGAAAAGGAATCCCCAGATTCTCGTGGCTACGCCAGGTCGACTGCTTGACCACATGCAGCGGGGAAATGTTCGCCTGGACGCTGTGCATACCATGGTCCTTGACGAAGCGGACGAGATGCTGAACATGGGCTTTGTGAAGGATGTCACAAGCATCATTGAAAAGACCCCCGCAGATCGGCAGCTGGTGCTGTTCTCCGCCACTACCAATCAGGACGTGCTGACCATAGCCTGGAAGTATCAGCATGATCCCGTGGAGGTCACGGTGGAAGCCAAAAAAGAAGACAGGCCTCAGATAACACAGTACGTGATTTCCACGGAAAGCGGCAGAAAGATTGAGGACCTTCTGTATCTCCTGGATGCGGACGTCTATGGTCGGATCATGATCTTCTGTAATACCAAGTTTATGGTGGACCGTCTTACTTCCCGTCTGAAGAAGGAAGGATATCCGGTGGAGTGCATCCATGGGGATATCAACCAGAAGCAGAGGATGGAAACCATGAACGGCTTCAAGAAGGGTAAGTTCCCTGTCCTGATCGCCACAGATGTAGCTGCCAGGGGCATCGATGTGGATGACGTGGAAGCCGTCATCAACTTTGATCTTCCCCAGGAGAACGAATATTATCTTCACCGGATCGGACGCACGGGACGGGCCAGAAAGCACGGCGTCAGCTTCTCTCTTGTGACCTTTCAGGAAACCGTGCGTATGGAGGAAATCCTGCGCTACATGATTTCCCGTCCATCCCCCCTGCATTTCGAAAGCGGTGTGCTGCGCAGGGAAGACGGAACTCCTTTTTTCGAAAATGTGTGAAAATCGCAGGCGACTGAGTCAGAGCCTCTGATAAGGTTGCCTTTGTTGATTGACAGATTTTGGGATACAAACTCCCGGTGAGGAGGAAATAGCGATGGCAGGAGCCAGGTGGAAGAAACTGCAGACATATTTCGGCACACAGGATATGACAGTGGATTCGCCGCTGCGTGTGCTGATCCGGTTTTCCACGCCGCTGCTGATCGGTAATCTGGCGCAGCAGTTGTACAACACAGTGGACTCCATCATTGTAGGAAAGTATGTGGGCGATACGGCGCTTGCAGCCGTGGGCACCTCCTTTCCGATTCTGAACCTGATGCTGGTGCTTTTCATGGGAATCGCCACCGGCGCCAGTATCCTGTCCGCGCAGTTCTTTGGTGCACGGCTGCGCCAGGATCTCTCCAGACTGGCGGGTTCCACGATTTTTCTGACCATTAGTTCCGGTGTGCTCATGAGCATTGTGGGCGTTCTTCTCACACCCGTTCTCATCCGCATGGTGAATCCTCCCGAGGCAGTGGCCGAAGGGGCAATTATCTATCTGCAGATCGTTTTTGCCGGTATGCTGGGCAGTGCAGCCTACAACATTCTCTCCGGCGTTCTCAGAGGAATGGGGGACAGTTTCTATCCTCTGGTTTTCCTGGTGGCAGCTTCTCTGCTCAATATTGTACTGGACCTTCTCTTCGTCCGGAATTTCGGCATGGGTGTAGCAGGCGTTGCATGGGCCACCATTCTGGCCATGTTTCTGTCCGGTGCTCTGTGCTTCCTGAGGCTTATCCGCCTGAAGCAGGTTGTGGATATCAACCGGGAAACCCTCAGGCCTGACTGGAAGCTGATCCGGAAGCTGTGCATGCTGGGCCTGCCCGCCGGCGTAACCAGCGCGATCTATTCCATGTCCGCCATCATCGTGCAGAATCTCACCAACGCCATGGGCGAGGTGATGATCGCTGCCAGTGTGGCGGTGATGAAGGTGGACGGCTTTGCCATGATGCCCAACTTTACCTTTGGCACGGCAGCCACCACCTATGTGGGACAGAATCTCGGAGCCGGGAAAATCGACAGAATCCAGAGCGGAACGAAATCCATGCTGAAGCTGGCCCTGGCAGTTTCCTCCGTGCTGGTAGCCTGCATTCTGCTCTTTGGCCGGTCCCTGATTGGAATGTTTACGGATACGGACATGGTGATTACCCTGGGCGACCGGGGTCTGAAATGGCTGGCTTTCGGGTACATCTGTTTTGCGGTGACCCAGGTGCTTCAGGGCGTCATGCGCGGTCTGGGCGAAACCGTCCGTCCCATGTGGATTTCCATTATCTCCACCGTCATCCTGAGAATGCCTCTGGCTTATCTTCTGGTAAGACTGACCACTTCCCAGGATTGGCCGCAGGGACACCCGGATTCCATTTTCTCCTCGCTTCTGGTGTCCTGGGTATTGGGCATGGCCATGACTCTGTTTGTCTATTACACTGGTAAGTGGAGAAAAAGAATTGGGTTTATCAGGGAAAGGGGGAAAACCTGAAGATGACGATCCATGAATCCTCTGAGGATTATCTGGAGGCAATTCTCCGTCTGACACTTGAAAAAGGCTATGCCCGAAGCGTGGATGTAGCCTATATGCTGGGAGTCTCCAAGCCTTCCGTAAGCGTTGCCATGAGTCAGCTGCGCAAGAACGGCTACATTGAAATGAATGAGACGGATCATTTTCTGGTACTGACCCCGAAAGGAGGCAGCATCGCCAGCCGGATTTATGAGCGTCATACCGTCCTCACGGAATTGCTCTGTCTTCTTGGCGTGCCGGAAGACACCGCCCGGACAGATGCCTGCAAGGTGGAGCATGATCTGTCCGATATATCCTTTAACGCTATCAAAACGGCGCTGAAGCGGCTTAAAGGGAAGGAAAAGCAGGATTAAAAAAGAAAGCCTGAAATGCTCAGGCTTTCTCTCCGGACGCCGGGACAGGATGGGGACGTCCCGGCTCCTCTTCTTTCCGGGCCCAGGCAAGAACGGCCTCAGCACTGGACCGGTTCATGCCCCTGACTGCCAGGAGGCTCTCCAGAGAGGCTTCCCGAATGGCTTTCAGGGAACCGAAAGCCCGAAGGAGCGCTTTCCGTCTTTCCGGTCCTATGCCGGGAATATCCTCCAGCTGACTGTGAACAAAGGCTTTTCCCCGAAGAGCCCTGTGATGGGTAATGGCGGTGCGGTGCGCTTCATCCCGGACGCGCTGGACCAGCTGGAGCTCCGGTGTGCGGTGATCCAGCACCAGCGGTTCCTCCCGGTCCGGCAGATAGATCTCCTCCAGCCGCTCCGCCAGACCAAACATGGGCACATCCGCCCCCAGGGCCTGTACAGCTTCCCTGGCAAAGCGCAGCTGCTGAGGTCCGCCATCAATAAGGATCAGGTCGGGAAGGTCACTGAATTTTCCTCCCGAGGGAGGCAGTCCGGCTTCTTCCCGCTGGCGGATTTCCTCCAGACCGTGGGAAAAGCGCCGTGTCAGCACCTCCTTCAGAGAGGCAAAATCATTGGCGCCTTCCACGGTTTTTATACGGAACTTGCGGTATTCCTTCACGGCCGGTTCACCATTGAGAAAGACCACCATGGACCCCACACTCTGGACTCCCTGGGTGTTGGAGATGTCGTAGCCCTCAATACGCCTGGGAAAATGATCCAGGCCCAGAAGATGCCCAAGGGTTTCCGCGGCTCCTCTTGTACGCTCATCCCGGACACTGGTCCGGGCGTTTCTTTTTTCCAGGGCATCCCTTGCATTCTTTTCTGCCAGAAGCACCAGGTCATGCTTTTCACCGCGCTTGGGTACGCGCAGGGTGACTGTCCCGCCCTTCTGTTGTCGCAGCCAGGTTTCCATTTCTCTCTCAGCGCTATCCGGCAGGGTCTGTACGAGAATATGACGGGGAACCAAAGCCCCCTGCGTATAGTACTGGGTCATGAAGGCCATCAGCACATCCCCGGGGTTTTCACCGCCCTCCCTGGCGAGAGTGAAGGAATCACCTCCCAGCATGCGTCCGCCCCGGACATAAAGAATCTGGACCATTGCGTCCAGTCCGTCCTGGGCAATGGCCAGAATATCCTGCTCGCTCAGGTCTGTGCGGATGGCAATCTGACGCTCCATCATGCCTCTGACATCCTTGATCTTGTCCCGGAAAACCGCGGCCTTTTCATAGGCCATGCGCTCCGCAGACTCCCGCATGCTCTGTTCCAGATAAGAGAGAACCTGGGTATAATCTCCCTCCAGAAATGCCTGTACCCCGGACATGGTCCGGGCGTATTCCTCCTGTGTGCAGTGACCGTCACAGGGAGCCGGACACTTGCCCAGTTCGAAATTCAGGCATGGACGGACGGTTTTTTTCAGAGGAAAGGCCAGATTGCATGTGCGAAGGGGGAAAACCTCCCGGACCGTATCCATGACCTGGCGCACCGCGGAGGCACCGATGTAGGGACCGTAATACTTCGCGCCGTCGCTCTCCATACGCCGGGCGAGGCGGAGTCTGGGAAAGGGCTCCCGGAGGTCCAGACGGATATAGGGATAGTGCTTGTCATCCTTCAGAAGAATATTGTAATACGGTCTGTGTTCCTTGATGAGATTGCATTCAAGACACAGCGCTTCCAGATTGGTTTCACACAGGAGAATGTCAAAGTCTGCGATGTGGGAGATCATGGCCTCCACCTTGGGGGTGTGTGTCTGATCCCTGAAATAGGAGCGGACACGGTTTTTGAGGTTGACGGCCTTTCCCACATAGATGATGGTGCCCGTATCGTCCTTCATGAGATAGCATCCGGGGCTTTCGGGCAGCATGTCAATTTTCAGATTCAGGTTTTCTCCCCAGTCCAGCTTCGGCATAGGCACCTCCGAAAAACCAGAATGAAAAACGGATCTTCCTTGGAAGATCCGGGAAATGCCGGAGGTGGGACTTGAACCCGCACGACATCGCTGCCAACGGATTTTGAATCCGCCGCGTCTGCCATTCCGCCACTCCGGCAACACGGTTTATTCTACCATGAAGAGGTTGGAATGGCAAGTTTGGCATTTATTTCGGAAGCGCTGTGCAATCGGGCCTTTTCATCCGTCTGATTAACTGGAGAGCTTTCCCTTTCGATCAGACAGGGAAAAGCCGGCTGAAAAAGGAGGGATGGCTCATGGAATGGGGTCAGAAGGAAGAAAGAGATCCTCTGGAAAAGCAATTAAGTGCTCTGATGGAATTTCAGAAGTTTGAAGGGGATGCCGGACTGCAGGCTCTGATTGACGCAACACATGGCCGTTACAGCGCACAGAATGAGATCGTGGAGCTGGATGAAGAGGAAATGGCATGGGTCGCGGGCGGGACCGGAGAAGCACCGGACAGGAAGCGTCCCCTGAAAACCGGAGACTGACAGATTCCGGTTTTCAGAGGATTCCCGGGATCAAAGGGGCGGATCACATGGATCCGTCCCTTTTCCGTGTCCCTCAGTGAAGGAAAACAGGTCACACATTTCACGGTCATGTCGGTATTTCAAAGCAAGATCATCAGGGTTTTTCCCCGTGCATTGGATTTCCAGGGAAGCGGGGGATTCTGCAGATCTGTTCCACCCATCTTTTTCAGGCGTCCTTCACGCCCCCGGGATTTGACCGTTTCCCGGATTTTATGGGAGAATCTTCTCCGGAATCCATCGCAGGTAGTCTCCGGAGACCAGATGATAGCAGATCCCGTCATGCTCACCCAGGAGACTGTCATGGAAACGGGCTTCCCCGTGACAGTGGGCGTAGACCACGTGCCGGACACCACTGGATGCCGCCATGCGGGTAAAAATACTATCCTTTTCCAGAATGCTGGTGGGCGGATAGTGGAGAAAGAGGACTATCGGCGCTCTGCCATTGGCCCGGGCCATATCCAGGGAGCGGCGTAGACGCCGGGATTCCCGCTCCACCAGCAGATCGGCATGATCCTTGGCCTCCGGATCCCAACTCATGATCCTTCCCAGATATCCCACCTGAAAGGGACCCTCAAAGGTGTATCCTTTGGTACCCACAAGGGCTCCATCCTCATAGGGCACGAAATTGTTCTGAAGAAAAGTGAGGCGTCCGTTGAAGGCCCGGTTCAGTTTTTCGGTTTTCCCGGCATCCCAGAACATGTCATGGTTCCCCCGAAGAAGGACCTTCCGTCCCGGGAGACGCATGATGTACTCCAGATCCGGCATGGCTTCCTCAAGCGTACGGCCCCAGGAATGGTCTCCTGCCAGTACCAGAGTATCCTCAGGACGGATCAGATCCTGACAGATCCGCCTGAAGCGTTCCTCATGGTTTCGCCAGATCCCTTTCGTCTGATTCCCGGCCTTCAGAGGAGAGGCAAAATGGAGATGGAGATCGCCGATGGCATACAGACTCATGGTTTGCCCTTCTTTCAGAGGGGAATGCCCAGGGTGACGATTTCGAAGGGACGCACCTGGACCGTCTGCGCTTCGCCCTCCGGGTCTTCCAGCATGTTCATGCAGAGCACGGGGGTGGGGAAGGTGATCCGGGCGCGACGCCCGTCCTGTTCACTGAGCCGGAGAATGACACATTTTCCGTCTTCCGAGAGCTTCATGGACTGCAGGTACAGACCGCTTGAGCAGATGGCGTTCCGAAGTTCTTCGGGCACGGCAGGCCTGGCCTGCACCAGGGGGACATTGTATTCAAACGCCAGGCGGTTTATCCCGGCTTCCACGGCATTCCCGGCGTGGGGAAGGATCAGGTACCTCAGATCATGATCCCCCATGTCGCTGGTAATGTCCGGCCGGATGGTGGACCGCAGAAGGCTGAGACTGACTTCGGTTCCTTCCAGGCCTACCCCGTACTTGCCACTGTTGATCACGGCAAGGCCGGCGCCGGTCTCGGAGAGATCGAACCACTTGTGGTGACAGACCTCAAAGCGCGCCTGCTCCCACGTGGTGTTCCGGGTAAGGCTCCTGCGGATGTATCCGGCACTGGTGTCGCACAGAATCTCCCGTGTCAGCACATCCGCCCCGAAGTTCACTTTGGCCAGGCGATGCTTTTCCCGCCAGTCAACCAGATGCTCCACCTCAATGCCCCTGAAGCGGGCGAAGAGGCGGAGGACCATGGTCCAGGTACTGCTTCCGCAGGAGAGCACCGCGGTGAATTCCGCACTCACATCATCGGAGAAGGTAAGGGACAGGGGGGATGTGACCGATGTTGAAATCTCCACATCCCTGTAGTTGGGAAGAATATCCCAGGCGTCATAGGTGCCGGGATGGTCTGCCCAGATATGCAGCCTGTTGAATCCTGCTCCCTTCAGAACCCATTCCCGTTCGAGCGTTTTGTCCCACAGGGAAAGGATACTTCCGTCCCGGCCGAAATGAATCCGGTAAGCAGGGGTTTCCACTTTCAGGGTGTGATCTTCGCCGTTCAGGACCTTCAGCCATCCGGGGATTCCCTTCATGGGGGCTACGGACCCGGAGGCGAGTCCGGGAAGGCCCGGCTCCGCCCAGAATCCACGGGAGCCGTCCCGCGTCACGTTTCCTCCCTCCTCCGGAATGAACACCATGCTCTTCCTGTCAAAGGGCAGGGGATTGAACCAGTCATCCCTTTTCAGAGGTTCCAGCAGTTCTGTGATCTGAGCGGAAATGTCCGAATAATCCTGCATGGCATCCTCATAGACCGGATGGATATGGGATCCAGGAAGGATGTCATGGAACTGGTTGAGCAGAAGCTTTTTCCACAGGTCCCGGAGCGCATCCCCGGGATACGCCCCTCCCTGAAGGGCCTGAAGAGAAAAGAGAAGTTCAGCGGTGCGCAGACGGAATTCCAGAAGCCGGTTCATTTTCTTCAGATTGGACTTTGTGGTGAAGGTTCCCCGGTGCATTTCCAGATAGAGCTCCCCGTCCCATACGGAAAGGTTTTCGTTATGAAGCAGGTTTTTGTGCAGGAAATCCGCGCCGCCGGTGACCTCCACCCTGGGCATGACAGAAACCTTGGGAAAGCGGCGGATCATTTCCAGCATTTCCTCCGTGACGCCGGAGCCACCGTCCCCATATCCGTACATGGACAGGGTCTGTCCGCCCTTTTCCTTGTCCTGGTAGGCCTCCCAGTTCTCCTGGATCTGGCTGGGCATGTTCCAGGTGATGAAATGGGTGGGAGGCACGCAGGCATAGACCGTGCTGCCGTCGATGCCCTTCCAGATGAAATTGTTGTGGGGGAATCGGTTGGTGTCATTCCATGTGGACATTTTGTTGGACACAAAGTAATCCACACAGCATTTTCTCAGAATCTGCGGCATGATCCAGCTGTTGCCGAAAACATCGGGAAGCCACGCATTGTCTACGGTTTTCCCGAAGGCCCGGCGGAAATAGTGCTGTCCGTAGAGGAACTGGCGGATGAGACTCTCCGCGGCGGGAATGTTGCAGTCCGGCTCAACATACATAGCCCCTACCGGCTCGAACTGGCCCGTTTTCACCTTTACCCTCAGTTCCTCAAAAAGCTCAGGATAATATTTTTCCAGCATCTCATAAGTGTGGGCCTGGGTGTGCGTGTAGCGGAATTCAGGGTAACGGTCCATGAGGCGCAGCTGGATCAGGACCGTCCGGGCATTCTTCTGGACGGAATGGATTCGGCGCCAGTAATAGGCCAGATCCAGATGGGAGTGCCCCACCAGAGCCACATCCCCGCTTCCGTGAAAATCCGTGTTCCCGTAGATGAACTTCTCCACATAATCAGCGGCTGCGTCCACACCCTCCCAGGTATCAAAATCCACCAGGTCCAGGGCATGACTCAGTTTTTCATAGAGGAAATGCCGGTAGTCCTCATTGAAGTATTCGCACTGGGCGATATCCATCAGAAGGATATAGTCGTAGACCAGAGACTGGACGTTTTCCCGGATGGTGGCCAGGAAGGCCCCCTCAAAGATCTGCCGGCAGCCCCGGATACCCAGGGATGCAGGATTGCGCTCATCGTCCGGCTTGGAACGATTGTATCCCTCGATTTCAATCCGAACTTCTTCCCCCTGAAGGAAGGGATTCAGATAGATGCGGTCACGGTTGGGATCCAGACCACCGGCATAGCGTCCGTTGACCCTGACCATCATTTCCCCCGCCGTGGACAGCTTCAGATATACATCCCTGCCTCTGAAACGCTCAGGAACGCGGGCGGAACCCCGGATGAACGCGGTTCCGTCCGGAGTGAAGTAGACATCTCCCTTTTTCAGCGGCCTCTCGCCGCCGTCCAGGTATTCGTAACTGTTTTCTCCCGTCTGCCGCGCGTCCCGGATGGTCAGGTCCTGAATCTCCTCCATCTCCTCATAGATGCCTCTCTGGAGCCATCCGAAACGCAGTTCAGTCCATTCCTCCGGCCGCATGGAACGGCGTACGACTTTCACATGTGCCATTCAAGCATCCTCCCATCCGTCTCAGCGGTCCCAGAAAAAGGGTTTTTTGCATACAGGCAGAATCGTGACCTCCTGTCCCAGATCCTCCCTGATCTTTTGGGAAATCCAGTCCAGACATCTGGAGAGGATCTGGCATTTGGAGCACTCGCCACGGAAAAGAAGGGTCAGACGCTGATCCTCAAGAGATACAAACTCCACCCAGCCACCGTCTCCCTGAATCCGGGGAGCCAGCACATCTTCAATATATGATTTCATAGACAACCTCTCCAGAAATAATCTCGCACCCGGCGGATGACCGGAACATTTTATCACAGGAAGAACGGAATGTGCAAAACGGAAGCGTGTCATTCAAACAGAGGACGAATGACACGGTGCAGCATCTCTGTGGCCTGATCAAACAGGAGAACGGCTTCCCGGTTATCCTCGTCAGATTCCATGTTCCGGTAACGGATATCCTGCAGTGTCACCGGGGTTCCATCCCGGAAGCATGGGATATGTCCCTTTTTCAGGACCTCAAAACGGACACGGTACAGTCCATCCGGACCTCTCTCCGAGATCATGAGAGGACATTCTTCCGAAAGATTCCGGCCCAGCTCCGGGATCCCTTGAAGAACCTGTTCCTTTCCGTCCTTTCCGTAATACATCCACGCGTCCGAATACACCTGGGAGGCAAAGAAAGATGCGGTTTCTGCGGAAAAGGGCGGCAGAACAAGGCGTTCCTCCGGCTTCACCAGAAAGTTGTGGTTTTCCAGATTATAACCATACCCGTCATGCAGGATGAGATTCCAGTCATGACTCCGCCCCGGGGAATTGCTCTCCACCTGACAGGCCTCGGCCCCGCCAAGGTACATGAGATAGCAGAAGAGACTGGAAAACCGCACACAGGCGCCTTTCCGGTACATCAAAAGATACATCCAGTCCGCGGAAGCATCCTCCGCAAGTCCGCCAATGGCGGGATCGAAAAACAGCTTTTCCGACGTCCACAGTCTGCCAAAGTTGGCTATGGCTGTCAGAACAGCCTCCGCAGGGTCCTGTATACGCTGCAGGGCGGGAAGCAGGCATCTGTCCAGGTAGAAACAGAGGTCTTCCTGGTTCCTGCACAGGCTCCTTTCTCTGCTCAGGGGCATGGAACCGGACTCGGCGCGATGACCTCCATTCACGAACACGCCCTGGGATTCGAACAGGTACAGTCCGTCCTCCCTGGGAAGGATGTTGACCCAGAGCATGGTTTCCTCTTCCTGTGATAAAGAGGCTGAAAAGGTCACCTCACCGGGGGCAAGGCACTGAATCAGACCGGCAGAGGAAATGGAAGCAAGAGAGGAATCGCTCACCGAATAGACCGTTTCACCCGCCTCCCCGAAGGGTTTCCAGACCGCTGAATCGCCGGGATGGAGATCCACAATGCCCTCATCAGGGCCAAGGGTCATGGGAGCGGAACGGGCCGGTGACATAAGGGCTGAAAGCAGAATCATCACCAGAAGGAGTGTGGCGGCTTTTTTCATGATCAGACCGCGGATCCCCGGACCGTCCCGGGCAGGAACCGCGGATTCCTCCTTTTCTTTTGCGATCTTTCCACGGGAAGGTTGTACCATAAAAAGGAATCCTCATCAACCCGGTACAGAGCCGTCTTCAGCATGCGGAAGATTCTCCGTTTCCCACTCCGCAGGGCGATGAACGCTTCCCGCATTGACAAAATCAGTGTGAAAAGGTAATGTCATCATATGGAGGGTCTCTGGAAGATCGGACAGAATAATGGCTGACTGTACCGGTGAGGCCCGTGGTGTCCTCTGTCTTTCCTCTTTTCCGGACAGGGGCACCTCACAGGAGGAAGCAGATGAAAAAAAACTTATGCTTATTCGCCGTGGTCTGCCTGATTCTGCTGATCCGGGGTACGGCCCTTGGTTCTGAGGCCGCGCGGCTGGGTGACCGGTCCTTTGATACCCTCCAGGAAGCGCTGGACGCTGCCGCGGAAGGGGATACCGTTTTACTGACATCGGACCGGACGGAGAACGCAGTGATCCGGAAGGACCGCGTCACCCTGGAAATGCAGTCCCATACCCTCCTGGGCGAGGGAGATACCCTTCTGCGGGTGGAAGGAAAACATGTCTCCGTTCGCAACGGGAAGTTTGGAGGTCAGGGGCAGGCCTTGAAGGTGACGGGGGAGGGATTCCAGGGTTTTCAGCTCTCGGCATACGGCATGAACTGCCCATCCGGGGCACTTGTGGAAATCCTCGGTAATGCTGAAATGCGGGAATGTGTCTTTGAGGACAATGCGGGCAGCGTCATCCGCATGGCGGATGGACAGAGCGTGCTGCTGGAAGCATGCGAATTCAGGAAGAACACATCTTCGGAATCCGCCCTTGTGACACTGGATCATCCCGAAACGCTTCTGACGATCCGATCCTGTGATTTTACAGACAATTCCGTTTATCTCAGTTGTCTTCATGTCCAGTCCGGCAGTGCAGAGCTGAAATCCTGCCTGTTTTCCGGAAATACCGGTGATCTCTGCGGTGCTCTTTCCGTTTCAGAGGAAGGGACCTGCTCCCTTTCGGATTACACGGTCATCCATGACAATCAGGCCGACGGGGAGGAGGCCCTGACCGGCGGTGTTTTCAGTCTGGGCTCCTTTCAGATGGACCGGAGCGCGGTCCATGGAAACCGTGTGTCTCTCTCCAGCCAGGGCGCTCCGGACCTGAACCTGATGGGCAGTGTGGATCTTCCCCCTGCCCGGGAAATGATGGATCAGCCGCAGGGAGGAACGGTCTTTACCGGCTATGTATTCTATGACCACGCTTCCGGCGCTCTGTATGAGGACGGGAACCGGGTAAGGGAAAGCGGATGTTATGAAGCCAGACAGATTCTGTATCTAGCGGAAAATGGCGGCAACCGGTATCTCTCCCTGGGAGAGGCACTCCGGAGTGCCGGAGCGGGAGATACGGTGCGGATGATATCCATGCAGTACGGCGGCCCGAAGGTTCTCAGTCTGAGCAATCTCACCCTGAGCGGGAAGCGAATGATCCTGGATTTGAATGATCACACGCTGCGCAGCCGGGGGAAGATTCTTCAGATTCCGCACACCAGCCAGATTACTCTCCGGAACGGTACCCTGGAGGGTACCGTTGAAAACAGCGGATATCTGCGTCTGGAAAGAGTCAGGAAGGCCGCGATTGAGCATCTGGGGGGCAGTCTGGTGTTCGCCGGAAAATCCGGGGATGTCCATGTGACTCTGCAGGAAGGTCAGTCTCTGTCCGTGGAAAAGGGAGGCTCTTTTTCAGACCTGCATCTGACCCTTGGGGAAGGGGATGCCCTTTCCTGGAATGATCTGTGGACCCGGAAATCCCCCTGGCTTGTGGTGCTTTCGGATAATCCTGATCTGACTGTGACCCTTTCCGGCATCTCAAGTCCCTTTGTGACCTTCGAGTATGATCCCTCCCTGGGGGGCTTCTGCATGAAAAAACAGCTCCCCACCGGCGTATGGCTGGACGGAACAGCCGGCGATGATGAAAAGGACGGAACCCATGCAGCCCCTGTCCGCACTTTTGCCCGTGCCCGCCAGTTACTGGCGGAGGCGGTCCGCAAAGGCCTTTCTCCTGCGGGAATCTTCATCTCCGGAACGGTCACGGTGTCCGGTGAGGAAGTGTGGTCCCTGCAGGAGGCGGGACCGTCTCTGAAGATTTTCCGGGATCCTCTTTTCAGAGGTCTTCCGGTGCGTGTGACTGGCAGGCTCCGACTGGAAAACATAACCATGGACGGGAACAGGGAAGCTGGACAGACTTCAGCATCCCCCTTCCTTGAGTGTTCCGGTTCACTGGAGCTGGGAAAGGGCGCCCGGATCCTGAACAACCGGAACGAGGATGGTCCCGGTGGTATTGCCTCCCGGGGCGGAAAGATTTTCCTGGAGGAGGGTGCCCTCCTTCAGGGGAACACAGGCATCTTCGGAGGTGGAATCGCCCTGTATGACCAGGCACTCCTGGTCATGGAAGGAGGCACCCTTGCCGGAAATACCGCCAGTGCCGGCGGCGGTGGTCTCTTTATTGACCGGACATCCTCGGCGGAAATCACCGGGGGACAGATTTCAGAGAATTCAGCCCTCGGAGAGGACGGCCGGTCCGGCGGCGGCGGCATCCTGGTGGAGGGCGAGGATTCCCTGCGGGGCTCCTGCCGCATGGCAAGGGCACTGATCCGGGACAACACGGCTTCAACCGGAGGTGGTCTGTACGCGTCCTCCGGTTCAGGCACCTGGCTGTACGCGTCCTCCGGTTCCGCCATCTTTGGGAATCGGCTCCTGAACGATGGAGAGGGACGGGATCTGGCACTGATCCCCGGGAAGAACGAAGCGGAACAGATGACCGCCTTTGTCTCCATGAACATGCTGGGGGGCGGTGAAGCCGCATGGCGCTGGGACGGGGACGGACCGGTGTCCTCCGGAACCGTCATGAAAAACACGGAATTGGCAGAATATGGCTCCCTCCTGCTCAGAAGCCACGCCGCAACGGGCAGCAGGCAGAAGGCGGAAAAAGCAGCCAGTGTGCGTGTCACAGGCAATCACGCCCTGAGAGAGGGGGGCGGCATTTCCAGCCATGGACATGTTCTCATGGGAAAGAAAACGGATCTTACAGTACGGAAGGTATGGGAAGATCAGGACAATCTGAACCTTCTGCGCCCCGATGCGGTTGAGGTTTTTCTCCGGGCCTGTGTTCTGCTGGAGGATGTCTGGGTGGAGATTCCCCTGAAGGATCTGGATCCATCCATTCCCGGCTCCCTCGTGCTGAATGAAGCAAATGACTGGACGGGAACCTGGCTTGATCTGCCCCAGACAGTCCTGAAGGGGGAATCCGCTCCGACAGGATACCAGAATCCTGAAATTCACTATTCCGTATATGAATCGAATCCTTCAAAGGACTATGTTTCCCGATTAACAGGGAACATGGAGGACGGATATACCCTTACCAATTACCACCTGCCGGGCCTTGCCAGTCTCAGTGTCATCAAGCGCATCGATGGCCGTGAATGGAATAAGGACGATACCTTTCAGTTCCGCCTGAAGCCCCTGAACGGCGCTCCTCTCAGGACGGTGCGGGGAGACATGGAAGAACTGACGGTGCGCATGGATGCGCTGATGGAAGGACATGAGGCCTTCTTTGAGCCCCTTCTCTTCACCCGTTCAGATCTCATGGGGCTTGGCGCGAGAAGCTTTTTCTATACCCTTGAGGAGGTCATGCCGGAGGAGGACACGGGCTTTACCCCTTCGGACCCTGTCCGGGTCCAGGTGAATCTGGAAGAGCAGAACGGGCAGCTGATGGTCACCTATGGTGAGGAGCGCTGGGACGCTCTGATGGTGCCGGAACTGGTGAACACCTACCACTCCCGCGCCGGGCAGTCTGCCGTGATCCGCTGCGGGAAGACGCTCATGGACGGCAAGGGGGAGGCACTCACCGACTGGCAGGGCAGGACATTTACCCTCACCCTGCATGCCCTGCGGGATGCGCCGCTCCCCGAGGAAGAGGAGATCACCCTGTCAGGGGAGAACCCCGAAGCCGGATTCGGACCCATCCGTTATGAAAGCCCGGGGACTTACGACTATCTCATCACGGAAAAGCTCCCCGATGGTGTGGACGCGTCCCATCCCGCTGATGCAGGGGTGCTGTATGATCTGAGCGTCCATGCCGTGCGGGTTACGGTTCCGGATGAGGGCAGCGGGATTCCCGGGACGCCTGTGATCGAATACCGGACCGATCCTGAGGGATCCATGGTCCGGATGACCAACCGCACGGCACCGGACGCCGCGGCGGTGCTGAGAATACGGAAGACCCTGGAGGGCGGTGTTCTGAAGGCCGGGGATTTTGCCTTTGATCTGTACGCATCCGATGCACGCGGAAACACTGTCCAATGGCTGGACCGGACGGTATGCAGTGCGGATGGTCTGGTGGTTTTTCAGCCTCTTGCCTTTTTCCATGATGATCTGTTCCATCCTGCTCTCCGTCTGTCGGAAGCAGCGCTGAACCGGTATTATCTGATCAGAGAAACGAATGCCCCGGGAAAGGGTTATGCCCGGCGGGGAGAAGACCTGCTCATCCGCGTTTCCATAGCCCATGATCCGGATCATACGCTCCGTGTCCTCTCCGTCGCCTGGAAGGAGGGAGAGGAATGGAAGGAGACAGGCAGTGAGATTCCTGAAATCAGAAACATTTACGAAGCACACGGACTTGAGCGCTTCAGTGTTTCCAAACGCCTTGCCGGCACTCAGTGGGGGGAAGAGGACCGGTTTGAGATCCGGGTTTATCCCGTCAACGGCGCTCCCCTGAACGGAAACAAGTATCTCCGTGCCGTGGCAGACAGTACCCACACAACGGTCTGGTTTGACCCGGTGATCTATAATCAGGAAGACCTGTATGACCAGGAACAGGACCGTTATGAAAGCCGGCGCATCTTCTCCTACCTGATCCACGAATACATAGGGGATGAGCAGGGCAGGGACCTGAACGTGACGGAAGAACCCTTCCGGAATGACCGGTTCCAGTATGCCCGTGACCTGCTCCTGGATGTGGCGGTGGAAGATGCGGGCGAGGGCACCCTGAAGGTGACGGTCCTTCCCGGGGAGAATGGTCTCGTCCGGCGATACCTGACCAACCAGGCTGCGGATCATCCCGAGGTACTGTCCCTTCCTCAGCCCTCCGCGCCGCCCCGGGACGACAAGAACAGAGTGTATTTCTCCTTCACCAAGGAATGGGTAGGCGAGCCCGGCAACCCGGAACTGGACCTTCTGGTTTATACCCCCAAGGGCAATGCTCACCCCCATCGCTTCAACCGGACCCGGCAGGCGGACGGCACATGGACTTACGAGGCCTGGTTCGCCGAGGAAAAAGACTACTTTGTGGTAGAAGTCCCTGAGCAGGGATATGTGGTCACCTATGTGAATCTGCCGCCCTACGCGGACGTGACGGATCGGTGCTATGACGGGGGCCGGATCATCAACCGGCGGATTCCCGCCACGGGGGACCCGGACGGACTGTACCTGATTCTGGGAGGATCTGCCCTGATCCTTCTCTGCCTTCTCCCGGCTTTGCGGCGCCGCGGAGGGGGAAGGAAAAACAGGGCGCGATTCTGACAAGATGCATCGTGGATTTCTCACTTCGCGCCGCATGACCGCTTCATGCGTATTTTCCCATCAGATCACTGCAAATCTGGATAAGGAGAGATCTGGAAATGAAAGCAATCATCAATGGTATCCTTCTTCTTCCTGACGGAGAAGTCCGTGACAGGGCCCTTCTGTTTGATGAACGGATTCAGGGCATTGTGGAAACGCAGCGTGCAAGGGAGGAAGCGGACGAAATCCTGGATGCTCAGGGCCTTTTTGTGTCCCCGGGTCTGGTGGATGTTCACATCCACGGATATGGCGGGGTCGATGTAAGCGATGACGATACGCCCGGAGTCCGGAAAATGGCTGAAATGCTTCTGGAAAACGGTGTGACTTCCTTCCTGCCCACCACGCTGACCACGGACTGGAAGGTGCTGGAGTCCATCTGTCGGGAAATGCGCGTCCTCGCCGTACAAAGCCGGGAAAAGGGATTCCGCGGTGCGGAGGTTCTTGGAGTGCACCTGGAAGGTCCCTTCATCAACGAAGCCTATAAAGGCGCGCAGAATCCGGCCTACATCCTGAAACCTGACGCGGACAGGATTCTTCCCCTTGCCGATGTGGTACGGGTGCTCACCATGGCGCCGGAGGTGCCCGGTGGCGGGGCGTGTATCCGCAGACTGCGTCAGGAAACCCGGATCGCTCTGTCCCTGGGCCACAGCGGAGCCACCTATGAAGAAGCCATGGAAGGCATCGGCCAGGGAATGACCCGGATCACACATCTGTTCAACGCCATGACGCCCATGCATCACAGGAAGCCCGGTGTGGTGGGCGCGGCCCTGAACAGTGACGTCTATACGGAACTGATTGCGGATACCTTCCATGTGAACAGGTCTCTGTATCCCATGCTGGCCAGACTGAAGCCGGGCCGTCTGGTACTCATCACGGATGCCCTGCGCTCCGCCGGCATGCCGGACGGAACCTATGAGAACGGGGGACAAACCTTTATTCTCAGGGGCATTGAATGCCGTCTCACGGACGGCACCATAGCGGGCAGTGTTCTGCGCCTGAATCAGGGCGTGCGTAATTTCCGTGATTACGGACATGTCCCCCTGTACCAGGCTGTCCGGGCTGCTTCCCTGAACGCAGCCGAGTCCGCCAATCTCGGAGATACCAAGGGTTCCCTGACCCCCGGAAAGGACGCGGATGTGATCCTCATGGACCAGGACTGCCGTGTGTACCGAACCATTGTCCGGGGTGAGTGCAGATATACGCGCACGTAAAGAATGGAACTGAAATCCGCCGTACGGTTTCCCGCCCGGACAGATGCCGGCATCCGGCGTCCGGTCTGATATCCATGAAAACCCGGGATCGTTCCCGTATCACCGCCATCCGGGATGTCCTGTGTTTCCGGGGAGACAACGCAAATCCGGCCATGCGTCATGAATCGCATGGCCGGATTTGCGTTGTCCTGTTTCCATTTTTTATTCCGGGGGGCTGAACATGGATTTACTTTCATGCGGCACTCTGCAGGACCGAAAAACAAAATTCCTGGCGGATCAGCAGTCCTGTGCTTTTCGGAAACCTGTATCGTTCATGCATCAGTCCTTCCAGATCCGCGAAGGGCCTTCATTCCCCTGTATGCCTTGTTAATGCATAATCCGCCTGAGACTCCGCTCATTCCGAAAACCCCTGCGGCGGAGGAAAAGCCCCGTTCCATGTCTGAACAGAAAACGACATTCCATATCCACACGCGGTGTCTCCCGGGATGATTGAGCCGATGCAATGCCTTACCCATCTTCCCGGAGAGATGGGCTGAAGAGATGAACGAACACAGGAACCTCTCCGGGTCGAAAAAGGATTGTCCGGGATCCTGAAATCTCCCTGCACCTCATCATGATGTCACGGGAAGCAGCAGGCCCAGGTCTCTCAGAACGTCCTCCGCGTCCGAAAGGGGATATACATATCCTTTCAGCGTCTGGGCCTTGATGGCCAGCCCCCTGGAATGGGTGTTGACAAGGATACGGCAGCGTTCCTTCCCGTTGCGGGCCTCCTGTACAAGATTCAGGGCCGCGGAATTGCCGTCAAAAACCAGAAGAGCGGAAGGCTGATGGCGGAAAATCTCATAGGCGAAGCTTTTGTAAAGTCCCATACCCGAGCTCTCAATGGAAATCAGGACCCGTATCCCCGCCCGCTTCAGACGGCTCAGTTCCGTGCGGGTGAGCCTGTTGGGAACGATGGCAAGGATCCGGAAGCGGTCCCGGGCCCTGCGGACCAGATATCCTTCCTGCCCGGTAAGGGAATGGCCCACCACAAATACCACCTTATCAGGGTCACATTTCTCGCACATCCGGTCCAGCAGTTCTCTGTCCGCGTCATGCATGACGGTGCGACGCAGATAGCTGTTGAAACTGCCACCGCTGACAATGACCGGGAAGAGGCCTTCCGGTACAGGGCCGATCTGATCCTTCAGGAGGGATTCTGCGTCCATCCGGTCCCGGTTTTCCCAGAGCGCTCCGGGGGCCTGTTCCGCCTGTTCCAGAAGACGGCGGTAATACAGTTCCGTATCACCGGCAGGGCAGGCATCCAGAAAGGCCGACTGCCTTTCCTGAAAGGCACGCCGGGAAAAAGCCAGTATCTCATCCTCTGCTTCCCGCATTCGCACGAGCTCCTCCGTGGTGAGGTCCAGGAGCTTCTCAAGGCTGAGCTCCTCATCAATGGAGTTGGTCCCGTACAGCGCGCCTCCATCAGTCCCCTGTACGCAGGAGATGCCGGCGCGCAGGTACTGTCTGAGGGGATGGCGGTCCAGATGACTCAGATTATTCAGCCGCACGTTGGAGGTGATCTGAAACTCCAGGGTGACATGGCAGCGGAGCATGTCCTCCAGGAGCTTCTTTCCCCTTGGACTGCGCAGGTCACAGGTATACAGACCGTGTCCGATCCGCAAAGGAGGGAAGGGCTGACCCGGTTCCAGGGCCTCCGACACGCAGCGGATACTGTTGGCCACATTGTCCCTGAGCCCGTCATTTTCCCCCGCGTGAATGCGGATCACAAACCCGGGGTGTTCCCCTGCAATGCGCACCAGTTCCCGGATGACACTGCGCAGTTCCAGAATATCATTGATTTCCTCGCCAATGATGTCACTTCCTGCCACATAGGGATCTCCCGCGATGGCCCTGAGGCAGCGGAGGTTGTCCGAAAGATAATCGTTGGGGGTCACACTGTCCCTGACAATGGTCAGGGGCGTGCGGCGGATCCCGGCCAGAAACCGCAGCAGCACGCCCGTTTCCCGGGTGACATTGGGCATGACCTCATGGATTTCCCGCAGACGGGCGGGAAACACCGTCCGGTTCAGAAGGGAAGTATCCGTGATTTCAGCGTATTCAATGCCGTGTTTTTGATACTCACGGCCGATCCACACAAGCAGATCCTGGAACAGTGTGTTTCGGCGGTAGAGTGGGTTTTCCCTGTCCCGGATCATACGCAGAGCCAGTGAGCGGACGTCCCGGTCGGGAATTCCCTCGGGATTGATGCCGCTGAGTCTGTCTCCGGCTGGTTTTCCCCGGGTGAAGACGTAGCGGTAGAGATAGACTTTTTCCAGATTGGCGAAGACCGCCTGTCCGTCTTTGGGAACCGTGAGGGAATTCCGGATAGTCTCCAGGTTCTTTTGCGCTCCCTGGGGATTCCCCAGGATCAGGTCGGCGAAATTGATAAAGGTAAAATCGTCAATCCGCCTTTCCCGGTACCGGCCGGTAAGGGGAATGTCCCCAAGTTCCTTTTCCACCTGAACACGCCGTGCCTCAAGCTGCCGGATCTGGTCCGGGGTACATGAGAGATTCAGTTTCTTGATGTAGTAATAGGGATACCGGATCTGATGGACAATCCCCAGGGCCATGAGAACATCCGGCGGCAGATTTCCGTTCATATGCGTGTGCAGGTCCGTACGGAATTTGCATTCACTTCGGATATAGGTTTTGACAATCGTCTTCTCCACCCCCAGACGGTAATCCTTCGTCTGGCTCATGAGCGTTTTGGAGATGGCGGGAACGGAGGCTTTTACCTCCACGGTGCCGTCAGGGTAGATGTTGGCCACCTTGGTATTTCCCAGACGCAGAATATAGACTCTCCGGTTGTTTCCGTCAAAATAGCCGGGTACCTCTCCACGGATCACCCTCAGCCCCTGCCCGTCCAGAGAGGTTTCCAGGCCACAGAGCCTGGCCAGATTTGTAATCAGATTTCCCGAGTGATGATTGGGTGTGCGAATGACGTAATCCATCCGGCTTCCGTCCATGTACAGATCCACCCGGATATCCTTTTCACGATCCAGATCAAAATGCTGAAAAAAGATCATGCTGTCTTTCCTTTCGCGTCAAACCGGCTGCGGTCCCACGGATTCTGCTCTCCGTGATTGTAGCGCAGATTGGAGCGCCGGGCAAATGGTATTCTCCCTCACGACCTTGCGCCGGCAACAGGGCTCATGATAAGATTGCCTCAGCATGCAGTGTGAAAGGATGTGGGGAAAGTTGGATGTCCGGGACGGGCAGTGGACCATGAAGGGACTTGGTCGGAATCATCCCCGGCGGATTCGTTCCCCCCAGGCGCTGGTCCGGCTGATCAACGAGACGGGTTTCCTCCCGCTGTTCTCAGGGGACATTCCCGGCTTTTCCGTGGAGGAACACGTTTCGGCCGCTTCCTGGTGGACCGGGGATCCGCAGGAGGATCCCTGGGTATGGCGGGAAATCCTCGCGGAGAATCATGAGGTGGCCTATGGTAAGTTTTTCCGGGGAAAAGCCGGCTTTATCAGCCTGAAATGGCTGCCGGTCTTTTCCAGTGTCCGGCGTGACGGATACGATTTTCAGGGCCGCTGGGAGGACGGACGGGCCACGCGCAGGGAAAAGGCCATCATGGATGTTTTCATCGCAGAAGATGAGGAAGGGGAGCCGATTTTCCGGAACACACCGGTTTTGTCTTCAGACCTGGCTTCCCGTGCCGGGTTTGGGAGGGGTGGGGAGAAGAATTTCTCAGGGATCCTGACCGGCCTGCAGATGCAGACTTTTCTTGTAATCTCGGGTTTTCGGCAGAAAATCAGCCGGAAGGGAGTCCCCTATGGCATGCCGGTGGCCACACTCCTTCCCCCGGAGGCTCTGTGGGGAACCGAGGCCGTGATGCCCTCGGATGCACTGCCGCCCATGGAAGCGGGTATGCGCATCCTCCTCCATGTACGGGAACGGTTTCCCGGCGCGGGAGATGAAGAGATCCGAAAGGTTCTGGGGCCTTTTCCAGCTTAATGGAAAAGCATCCGGAAACAGCGCATGGTTAGTGCGGACAAAAAAACCGGCATGCCACAGAGCATACCGGAATTGCGTTCTTACCAGGTGAAGAGATAACTTCCTTCATGGCTGACAGCTTTCAGCGCGATGGATACCTTGCCGTCCTTTTCGATGGGAACGGAGAAGGACCCGGCTTCCTCCGTGCGGAACAGTTCCCCGGAATCCTGTGTCACAGTGACAGCAAGGGAACCCGACTTGGTGGTGATTTCCATCTTCAGTGTGGAACCGGCTTTGATGTCCGCGGTATAGGTCCGGTCTCCGTTGAAGCTGGAGTAAACGTGATTGATTTTCCTGTCCGACATGTTGTCCACGGAACCGACGGAACTGTAGGACCCACTGCTGACGACACCGCAGGCGCACAGCAGAACAGACAGAGAAAGAACAAGTAAGGAAAGAATTGTTTTTTTCTGTAAGGATTTCATCAATCGTTGCCTCCCTGCTTTTTGAACTCCCGAGATGGTATCACTTTTCCGGAACGAAATCAAACCTCTCAGGGAAATGTGAATCAGTGGAACAAACCGATCAGGCAGAAAGCACAACAGCACCCCGGCATGGAAGCGGACCACCGGTCAGACGCAGAGGATAAGACGGACAAGGCCTTCTCTGACCGTTTCCCAGCCGCCTCGTTCAGATCTCGCGTATCTGCGCCCAGATGGGCATCATGCTCAAAGCCGGAACTGCAGGGATTTCGCTCAATGATCCCCGCGGAAAGGTTTCTCCCATACCCGATTCTCAGCGGGCAACGCCTCTTTTGTAAGCTGCCATATGGCAGATGGTAAGGGAGAATCTGACGTTTGCTCTTCATTTTTTCCCTAGTATGTCCGGTCTGCTTTTTTCACGGGGATTTTGCCCTGCCCGGAAAAGGGCGGGAAGTCTGCGGCGGACCAGTGTTTCTGTCAGGATGGGCCATGATTCCCCCGTAGTCCTGAAGGGATACAGTCCTGTCACCGGAAAGAAACGTATTTCTCCACATGCTGACCACTTCTGTCCGGAATCAGAAACCATCCGGGGTGATCATCCGGTTGGCGGACGCACAGAGGTTTTTTCCGGTGTCACTTCCCGTCAGGTAGGGCCGGGCCACAGCGTGTCTCCGCGTCCGGACTCCGGAAACATGAATCAGGTTCATTGCCTGAAACAGTCATCCCTTTCCAGCTTTCCTTTCAGGATGACAGCGTTTCATGGATAACAGTGCATCGGGCCAGGCAGCTGTCCTGTGGAAAATCGGACCGGACGTGGCCTTTCACAGCATGGATTCCATGGAAGACAATAAAAAATACCTGAGACCGGAAGGAAAACGAGCAGCGTTGACACTGAAAAGTCCCGGCGCGAATCCATCGTGCCCGCTGGCTGAATTTCCAGGGAATGCACGGAACCGGATTCTGGATGCCACGGGAATAAAACGTCAGGACAGTCGGGAGCGAACCTGTAATAAACGCACCCCGCCTGTCTGACAGAGCGGGCCGTGTCAGATTTCACATGATGTCAGAATCCTGGAAGATTCTGACTTCAATCCACTCGCCGGAATCCGGAAAGAACTTGACGGCGCCCGGAAGCTCAAAGGAGGGCTGCACATGCGAATAACCACGCTGGTCTACGCAAAGAAAGATGGCAAGTATCTGGTTATGAACCGGAACAGGAAAGAACAGGATGAAAATGCAGGAAAGTGGATCGGCCTGGGGGGACATCTGGAAGCAGGGGAGTCGCCACGGGAATGTGTTGAACGGGAGGCGATGGAAGAGGCGGGTATTTGTCTTCATGACCTGCGTCTGCGGGGTATCCTGACTTTCATTCTGCCTGCATGGGGAGATGAGATGACCTTTCTGTATACGGCAAAGACCGAGAACAGCGCGAAAGAAGGCTGCGATGAGGGAGATCTCCGGTGGGTGACGCTTCAGGATCTGATGCGGTTGCCTCTCTGGGCGGGAGATCGGATTTTTCTTCCGCTTCTGGAAAACGGCGGTGAATGTTTTGATCTGAAACTGATCTATGATAGAGACGGAAATCTGACAGAATGGATCCTCGACGGCGGAAAAAAGAAAACATGGCCTGCCGGAAACACCATCCCTTGAGGGAAAAGCAGAAGGATTGTGCTATATATCTCTCTGTCCCCCTATATTTTGTGAGATACATTTGACAGTGGTTACTCTGACAGAGTACAATCTTCGCAGTCTGGTCCGTACCGGACAAGGGATTCATTTTTCAGTTGCAGGAAAGCGAGGAATCATCGGGAATGTTCTTTGGAAAAAAAGCATGGCAGTTGTTGGAAAGGATCGGTCACAAATCGGACAGCACAAGTGCGGAACTTGAACAACTGAACCAGCGGACAAATACTGCCATGACCGAGCTTCAGGACTTGAAAAAAACCGTGGACAAACATGACATGGCTGTAGTGGACATGCTGGATTCATGGGAAGAGTGGCAGGATAAACTTCAGCAGACTCTGGAAGATTTCAGGGATTCCCCCTTGAATGAACTGACTGAAAGGCTTCAGTGCGCTCAGGACCAGGAAAAAGCGCTTCTCGATCTGTTGGTGTCCTTTTATGACCAGCTGTTTGCTCTGTCCAAGGCGGCAAACAGTGCAGGAGATGAAGCGTGGATCAGGCAGTTCCGCATGACGGACAGCAAACTGTCAGACCTTATGAATAAAACCGGAATCGAAGTGATGGGAGGGACGAATAAGCCTTTTGACTATGACACCATGGAAGCGATTCATGTGTTGGACACGGACCGGCTCGAAAAGGACATGACCATAGCCGAGCAGTATCAGTGCGGATACAGGTATCACGGAAAAATCATCCGGAAGGGTGTTGTGGCGGTTTATCGATACGGAAAGGGAGAGCGTATATGAGTCTTTTGATTGGTATCGACCTGGGAACATCGACAACGGAAGCATGTGTTTACCGGAACGGAAAAAAGGAAATGATCCCGAATCTGGAGGGCAGGGTGATCATTCCCTCAGCCATCGGTCTGGACGCGGAAGGCAACTGGGTTGTGGGTGAACGTGCAAAAGCTCAGGCTCTTCTGCTTCCTCAGAATACAGCGGTGGAAGTCAAGAGAAAAACGGGTTCCGGTGAAACAATCCAGCTGGGCAAGTCATATTACAAGCCCGTGGAGCTTCAGGCGCGCCTTTTGTCCTATGTAAGGAATTATGCCTCCGAGTATCTGCAGGAGGATGTGGTACGGGCTGTCATTTCTGTACCTGCCTACTTCAATGATATTCAGAGAAGAGAGACCATCCAGGCGGGAGAAATGGCCGGTTTCACCGTGGAACGCATTCTGAATGAGCCCACAGCCGCAGCCCTCAGCTATGGTCTGGATCACATGGAGGAAAACAGCCATGTGCTGGTGTACGACCTGGGTGGCGGCACCTTTGACGTGACACTCCTGGAAATGTTTGATGGTGTCCTGGAGGTCAAGGCGTCCAGCGGCGACAATCAGCTGGGAGGCAAGGATTTTGACGAAAAACTGATGCAGGAGCTGTTTCGTCGCTTTACTGAAAAGTATAAGACTGACATTTCCCAGGATCGCTACGCTCAGGTCAAGGTGAAGGAAGAAGCAGAAAAATGCAAGATTGCCCTGAGTGAGCAGGAACAGTATCATGTGCTTATTCCCGCCATCGCCACCAGCGGAGGAAAGCCTCTGGAACTGGACGAGATCGTCACAAAAGAGGAATTTGAGAAGCTGACGCGCGATCTTCTGGAACGGACGCATGAGCCGATTTCCCGTGTCCTGGATGACGCCGGTATTGATGCCTCCCATCTGGACAGAATCATTCTTGTGGGCGGATCCAGCCGTATGCCCATGGTGCACAGGGATATTCAGAACTTCCTGAAAAAGGAAGCGGATCCTGCTGTCAACCCGGATTTTGCGGTCTCTGAAGGTACAGCCATCATGTCCGGAATCATCGGCGGTGAGATTGACCCCACAGAGGGAATTATCATGACGGACGTCAATCCCTTCACGCTGGGCGTGTATGCGGTGACGGATACCAGCATGGATTACATGGCTGTTCTGATTCCCAGAAATACCACCATTCCTGTCACACGAACCGAGACTTTCTATACTTCCGGAGATTTTCAGACAGAGGCGAAGATTGAAGTTTACCAGGGTGAGAGCGAGATCGCTTCTCATAACCTCCTGCTTGGCAGTTTCATGCTGGGGGGGATTCCACCCAGACTGCAGGGTGAAGAGTCCCTCGATGTGGAATTCAGCTATAACGTCAATGGAATCCTCGATGTCAGGGCAACGATCACCAGCACAGGCAAGGATGCCTCCATCTCCATCAGGATGGGCGGCGGCAAAGAGATTGAAACGGATGTCTCAGACTGGAAGAATGCGCCGGGTGCTTCGGAGTACAGAACGCTGATCCGGACTGCGGAACGCTTCAAGAGCCGCTGCAAGGATCAGAATCTCGCAGATAAAGTCGGGAAACTCGTTTATAGCCTTAAGGAAGCGCTGATTCTGGAGAGGGAAGAGGAAGCGAAGCATGCGGCTGATGAGATTTCGACACTCCTGGATGAAATGAGGGAAATGAAATGATATGGAAGGAAGCCCTGACGACGCTGAACTGTAAGGAACCGTTTACCCAGGAGGAGCTCAAGAAGGCTTATTTCACAGCTGTCCGTCAACATCCTCCCGAAAAGGAACCGGAGACCTTCAAGAAAATCCGTCAGGCTTTCGAACTTCTGAAGGATGGAAAGAACCGGGAGGATCCGGCCACATATCTTCCCAAGCCGAGAAACAGATTCAGTATTTTTTACTTTGAACAGGCTCAGAATATGGCCAAACGGGAAGATTTTGAATATGCCTGTACTCTTCTTGATCGTGCTCTGCACAACGAGAGTGAGCAGCCGCTTCTGCTGTACTATCTTGCCCGTTATCTCCTTCAGAGCGGTCACTTCCAGAAGGGGTACAGTGCAGCCCGGAGACTGACACAGCAGATGCCGGATTATGCTGCGGGGTATTCCATGATGGGCATCGGAGCCATGAACCGGGGATGGTTCAAGAAAGCACTGGAACCATGCCAGAAGGCCTATGACATGGGCGATCGTTCCCTCGCGTTCATGAACGCGTATGCCTGCTGTCTGGAACAGAATGGCTATCCTCCCGCTCAGGCGAATAAAATCCGCATAGCCCTGGTTCAGACCCATGCGGAGGATACAGACAGACAGGCAGACAATCTGATTCGCGAAAACCTTCGAATTCTTTTGCTGTCCGGAAACGTTTCGGCCCTTGACCTGCTTAACTGCTGCAGTAAATACATATTTGCCCGCCACCGCAGGAACATGGCTCCGTCATGGTTATATGAACCTCTTCTTCAGTGCCTTGCTGATCTGGAAGGTCGGTCTGTGGGTGAAGATATCCTGAAGGAACTGGATTCTCTGCAACAGAACCTTCGAACCCGTGAGGGGGCAGAGAAGCTCGCTGCGCTGATCGGCATCTTCTGCACTGACAGAAGACTTGGAAATCATAAACCCGCTCTCCGGAAAGAGTGGAAATGTCTTGTGTACCTGATGAAGTATGAGTTAAGGTACTCCGATCAGGCGGACCTTGTGAAGGATGCCAGAGCGAAGGCCGCCCTGGAACTCCTGACCCATTGGGATGTACTGTCCGATGAACTGTCAATCATCCTGGACGAGTTTCCTGAAATCCACACCCGTTACGCCGATTTCCTTGACAGGATAAAAAACGGCACACTGAAATACAAGCAGGCAAAATGGAACTCTGAGAAGACAGAGAGCAAGTGCATGAAAAATGCCGTTCTCTACAAGGCCTGTGCCTGGAAATGGGATCCGGATGATCCGATTCTGTATTTCAGCGATCCGGATGATGAATCTTATGACGATGACGATGACGACTACGACTTCGATGACGATGACGACTTCGATGATGACTACGATGACGACTTCGATGACGCTTTCTTTGAAGAATTCATGCGCCATTTCCTTGAAGAGCACCAGACAGGGCGTCGCAAAGGGCATCGCAGGTAAACCATGACAGAACATACCGGAAAACCGCGGAACAGCAGACGATGGTGGGTCTGCTCTCCCGCGGTTTTTTTTTGTGATTACATGCAGGCGATCAGGCTGTCTGTTCTGGATTCGCACCCTCCCACCAAGACGCCGTTATCCAGCCTCACAATCATCTGTCCGCGCCCGAAGGACGGCGTATTCAGGTCTGTCCGGATCCGGTGCCCGCGACGCTCCAGCTCTCCTGCCCACGCCGGTTCGAACCGGGATTCCACCGTTACACTGCCGTCCCGCATCCACTGAAAACGGGGAGCATCCAGCGCCTGCTGAGGGTTCATGTGAAAATCGATGAAATTGTTCATCAACTGCACATGCCCCTGAGGTTGCATGTATCCGCCCATAACGCCAAAGGGGCCCACTGGTTTTCCGTCCTTCATAAGAAAGCCGGGAATAATCGTGTGATAGGTACGTTTCCCTGGTCTGAGGCAATTGATGTCTCCCGGATTCAGAGAAAAATCCGCGCCACGGTTCTGCAGGGCTATGCCGTCCACCACAATCCCGGAACCAAAGCCCATATAGTTGGACTGAATATAGGAGACAAGGTTGCCTTCTGCGTCCGCACAGCAAAGGTAGACGGTTCCGCTCTTTCTGGGAAGAGTGGAAGACCAGCACCGGGCTGTTTCATTCATTTCCATGGCCCTTTTTTCACACCGGTCGGGCGACAGCAGGGTGGGAATATCCACTTCCATGTGCTCCGGATCCGTAACGTGCAGGAATGCATCCGCGAAGGCCATTTTCAGCGCTTCGATCTGCCGGTGGCAGGTGAGAGGACTTCTCTGGGACATTGGAAAAAACTGAAGAATGCTCAGCGCGATGAGTGCAACAATCCCCTGACCGTTGGGGGGAATCTCGCAAACTTCATAGTCTCTGTACCGTACACGGACAGGTTCCACCCACCGGGGCCGGAAGGCAGCCAGATCCTCATAGCGCAGATATCCTCCGTCCTTCCTGCTGCGCTCATCCATTTTCCTGGCAAGACGGCCGGTATAGAAGGATTCCGCATGGGTGGAGGCGATTTCTTCCAGGGCATCCCCGTGCCAGGGCAGACGAACCAGTTCACCGGTCTCCGGGGTCTTCCCGCCGGGAGCAAAGGTCTGAAACCAGGCACCAAACATGGAATCGGACCAGAGCGTCCGATACCGTTGGTGGGCTGTCTTCCAGGCCCAGGCCAGGTTCGGGGCGCAGGGGTATCCTTCCCGGGCATATCGGATGGCAGGCAAAAGATTTTTTTCAAGGGGCATCCGTCCAAGACGGGACGTGAGTTCCGCCCATGCCTTCGGGGCTCCAGGGACCGTTACAGGTGTCCATCCGTAAACGGGCATTTTTCCGTTCCCGTCTCTGCCATCCCCCCGGATGCGGTCCGGATCCGCCAGCATCGGTGCAGGCCCGCTGGCGTTCAGGCCAAGGAGTTTCTGTTCCTTCTCTGACCAGATGATGGCGAAGGCATCCGAACCGATCCCGTTGGATGTGGGTTCCGTCACCGTCAGGGTGGAGGCAGCCGCCACAGCTGCGTCCACTGCGTTGCCGCCCTGCCGCAATAACTCCAGACCCGCAGCAGCCGCCTGAGGACTGGATGCATTCACCATACCGCCGCAGGCATACACCGGAAACCTCTGGGAAACATACATCTGGGAGAGGGGATCAAAGGGTGTCATTATCAGAATCATCCTCCTCCATTTCGTTCATGACCTGGGGCGTATATTCTGCCCCCGATCCAAACCAAAGGGAACTTCATCCCGCGTCACGGGGAATCGGAAGAGGTCCGGGCTGCTTTTTTCAGGTCAATGGGATGATTACCCAGACGCTCATCAAAACCGCAGGCTGCACGGTAGGAACAGTATTCACAGGAATTCTGGCTGTTTCCGTTGACCGGTTCCACATGGATATCCCCGGAAAGAATTCTTTCAGCCAGAGAACCGGCCTTGGACTTTGCCTGAAGGATACGCTCCTGCATTTCTTCCGGAGACACAACACTGACACTGACCTTCTCGGTCTTTCTGCCTCGGGTTCCGCCCCCCGAGGCGATGGATTTCAGAGCTTCCCGGACAGATGGGATGTCCACCTGCATGCCCTGAAGTTTCATGGCCTTCAGGCTCTCATCCTCAATCCCGTTTTCATCCTGGTCCGGTTTGTCCACCTCCGGATTGGACACCCTCTGATAAAAGGCGCCGGCGGGGATCACGGAAGGCATGCCGGCCTGAACAGCGCTGAGGTAGAGGGGAAGCTGCAGCTGCAGACCATAGGCCATGTCCACGTCATACAGTTCCTTGTTCGAACGCTTGTAATCCATCACGCAGAAGTACTGTTGTCCGTCCTCCGCTTTCAGCACGTCCACACGGTCGATGATCCCGCCCAGAGCTATCCGTCTTCCATCGGGGAGATCCAGAAACACCGGGGGCAACTGCTGCACACCCCTGGAAGCATCAGACTGACCGAAGGATACTTCTGTTCCCTGTGGCACGAGAGAGGATTTCTGGAGAAAATGGGTAACCGCCCACGCAGTGCGGCGGACGTTCTGCACGTATTCCATACCCATGTATCGGTGCGCTTCATCCATCTCCAGAGGACCATCCTTCCAGGCAATACGTTCCTGCCTGATGACCGCATCCAGGGTTGTCTGGATATCCCGATCCGTAAGATTGGGCCAGTCCGCGCGGGACATGCCTTCCCGGATATAGTGCTGCAGGACGGCATGATAGAAGTTTCCCTCTGCGTCCCGGGCAAAAACGAAATCGGGTCGGGGGACAGGCCGGAGGCCGTATGTCACAAAGTGCTTATAGGGACAGGATGCAAAAGCCTCAAGCCGGGAGATGGTTGTGGAATCCGTACGGTATAACACGGAAGCGGTTTCCTGGCTCAGAGCAGGACAGACAGGCCGCGCGTCCAGACCATGGAGAACCTGTTCCAGAATCCGGCGCTGATCAGGGTCGTGGAAGAGACAGGCCAGGGCCTGCTGCCAGGCGTGGGTGCCGGGTGTTGGAAGAATCATTCCCGTTTCCGGATCTTCCGATCCGTCAAGAGGATTCAGGAAATCCCCGCCCTGCTCCTTCATGGCACGGAGGCGAATGGCGATCTGTTCCATCGCCAGGGTTGCGGAAAAGGGTTCCAGGTCTTCGGCGGGTTCCTCCTCATTGCCTGAGCGGATGAGGCTCTCCTTAACCGCAGTGAAGACACTGCCGGGATAAAGAGGCGTACCGTCCGGCTTTGAGGAAGAACAGGTCATGAGGATACGTTCCGTAGCCTGGGAGACTGCCTGATACACACCCTGAAGCATGCGCGCGTTCTGCTCCGTTTCAGTAAGCCCTACCGGAGACAGAACGAATTCCGACAGCTTCTGCCGCTCACCGGGAGTGAGCAGACCATTCTGACTGTCACTGGTTCTGTCCTGAAGACCCATGATGACCATGGCTCTGGCAGGACTGGCCAGCAGCATCCCCGGGGCACTGATCTGCACAGAGTTGACCCGCTGGGGAACAGACTTGATGAACCCGCCCGCCATCGCTGACTCCATCATGATCACCAGGTCCTTCATGGCAATATGACGGTCACCCATCAGCAGGGCAATCTGATTCAGAAGATCATTGCAGGCATCAAAAACCTGGCGGTTCTGATCCGCTGCTAGAAGCATGTTCTTCTCCAGGAGTTCCCTGCCTCTCTCCAGAAGTTTCTCATACGCGCCGGATCTGACCATGGTCTGATAGATGGCCGCTGCTGCCTGTCGGGCGCTGATATTCCGCCTGGCCAGTGTTCTGTGGAGACTCTCCAGTTCATTCATGACCCTCGCACGGCAGTCTTCAAGCTTTTGCAGATCCGTTTCCGACAGCCGCTTCTGCCGGTCCACGGTGATCGGGCGAAGCCACTTTTTCCGGTCCAGTCCATGAGAGATGGCGTAGTTTTCCAGACTCATGGATTCTACCGGAGTGAGGGGAGCACAGAAAGAACGGATCAGGCTCAGCATATCCTCCTTCCGGTATCCGAGACAGACGGCGCGGATGGTGGACAGGAAATAAACGGCATAATCACTGACCAGGACCGGCTGACCTACGTGCACAGACACGGGGATACCGGAGTTTTCCAGCACCAGAGGGAGAAGCGAAGGCAGCGTATCCATCTCGCAGAATGTAATGCGGATGTCATCCCAGGCAATTCCGGAACGGTGCCATTTATGGAGCATCTGGGCAACATACAGACACTCCTGATAAGAATCCGGCGAAAGATGGATCCGTACGGGTGAATCCATGGACAGCTTCAGGGGTTGTCCGGGAGCAAACAGCGTCTTTTCCAGGCTGATCAGGTCCGGATGCCGGTCCTGAAGGACCCCGTCTTCCCGGTGCATCCGGATCCGGATTCCACCTTTGCTCATCTGCACCCTGAAACGTCCGAAAGAGGTGGATGTGGCTGCGAAAATCCGGCTGTCCGGGGCAGACTCATCCAGAATCAGCCCCAGGGATACGGATTCAGCCAGACCGGAGGCAACCGAGACCAGACTGGTCAGAGTGGAAGAGATTACATCAAACCCGCAGATCAGCAGATGCCGGTCCCGGAGATACTCCGATTCCGCCAGTCGCGCAATCATATGCGCCCACTGCATGGGCTGATCCTCGAACCTGCCCTCGATGGAGGCAAGGTAATGACTCCAGATTCTGGACAGATCAGCGTATTTCCTCGCCGTGGCAGGGGAAGCCTGACGGGACGCTTCCAGGAGCGTTTCAGGCGAAAAACCCGCGTCTTCCAGTTCATCCAGAATCTCCACCACCCGTAGCGGAAGAGACACCTGTGCAACGGCGTGCTTGTAATAATCCAATTCTCCTTTTTCCAGCAGTTCCGGCAGATTCTTTCCGATCAGCATGCTCCTGCCCAGTTCTGAAATGGGAATCAGTTCCGGCTTTCCCAGAATCTGTTCCAAATCCTTCTGGAAATCTTCCGGGGACTGGACATCCACATCGAAAAAGCCGCCTTCGGGCATGGCGGAAGTCAGAGCCAGTTCCACAGCCAGTGTCATGGAACGGGGCACAAGAACGGTCACAGGCGCATGAAAAACATCCTGTGACCTGATTTTTTCCAGAACCGTGCGAACCATCCAGGGAATCAGATCCGGTCCGCGCATGGTATGCACATGCACCTGACGAATTCGTCCAGTCACAAAAACACCTCCCGGGATTCATTGTCTGGGATGCACCCGATCAGAGACAGGCACACAGGGTGTCCAGCGTACAGCCATTTCTCACCACCGCTGCCTGATAACCGCACAGCATGGCGGATTCCACGTTGGGCACGCTGTCATCCAGAAACAGCGTTTCAGACACATCCAGTCTGAATCGGTGGGCCATCATACGGAAAATCACCGGATCCGGTTTCAGAAGATGAACATGAGCAGATACAAGACTGCCGCAGGTAAGGCGCAGGAACGGATGTTCATGACAGGCCGTCTCAAAGGGACCGGCCTGATAATTGGTAAGCAAAAAAGTGTTCAGACCCCTGGAATTTGCCATGTCCATGGCACTTTCTCCCTGGGGCAGCGCAGGCATGTGATGTTCCCATGTCTGTAGGAGTTCACGGGCCGCTTCCCGGAGCTCAGGATGGGCGTGTGCGATCCTCTCCAGGAACTCTTCCCGGGTCAGAATTCCCCGGTCCATCATCAGCCATCCAGGAGACTGGAAGACAATCAGCCGAAGCTGATCCCGGAGATCGGGCTGATCCGGAAACAGGGTCTCCAGAATACGGACGGGACAAAAATCCAGAAGAACACCTCCGATATCAAATACCACATTCCGGATGTTTTTTTTCGGGCACAATTCTCCCATAGCGATGCTCCTTTCACTCCTGGAATGAGTCTATCGCATGGGAAATTGGAAATCAAGCCTCCGCTTGTACCGGAATTCATCATGCGATATAATTCCCGGGACGTCCCGGGAATGATCATAAACGGAGGAATTCATGATGTACAGAAAAAACGTATGGAGCCAGCTTTCACAAGATGAAATACAGCAGGCCATGGCCATGGGTGACGCATACAGAGCATATCTGGATGAGAGCAAGACAGAAAGAGAGTGCGTGGAAGCCTCCGTACGCCTTGCAAGAAATGAGGGATTCATCAGCCTGGAAGAAGCCCGCGCCCAGGGAAAACTTCAGCCCGGTGCCCGTGTGTATGCGGACTGGATGGGGAAAAGTCTCATCGCGTTTATCCTGGGAGCTCAGCCCATGGAAAAGGGCATGAACATTCTAGGTGCTCATATTGACAGTCCCCGTCTGGATATCAAGCAGAATCCTCTGTATGAGGAAGAATCCCTCGGGTATCTTGACACCCATTACTACGGCGGAATCAAGAAATATCAGTGGGTGGCTGTACCTCTTGCCATGCACGGAGTGGTGGCCCGCAAGGACGGTTCCATAGTGAAGCTTTCCATTGGGGAAAAGGAAGAGGATCCTGTCTTCTGCATTTCAGACCTGCTGGTGCATCTTTCCGGAGAGCAGATGAAAAAAACCGCGGCAGAGGTTATCGAGGGAGAAACCCTGAATGTCATCATCGGCAGCATTCCTCTGAAAGGGGAGGAGAAGGAACCTGTAAAGAAGGCCCTGCTCCAGCTTCTGAAGGATTCGTATCAGATTGAGGAGGAGGACTTCCTCTCTGCGGAAATCGAGATTGTGCCTGCGGGAAAATCCAGGGACATGGGACTGGACCGTTCCCTGATCGCCGGGTATGGTCATGACGACAGAGTCTGCGCTTATCCTTCACTCAAGGCGCTGACGGATTACAGTGGCACCCCTGAGCGCACACTCTGCTGCATCCTCACGGACAAGGAAGAGATTGGCTCCGTGGGCGCCACCGGCATGGCCTCGCACTTCTTTGAGAACGTCTGTGCCGAGCTGCTGGACGCTGCCGGGCAATACTCCGAACTGACACTGCGGCGTATGCTGATCCGCTCCTGCATGCTCTCCAGTGATGTGTCTGCCGGTTATGACCCCAACTTCAGTTCCGTGTTTGAAAAGAAAAACGCTGCGCTGATGGGATACGGCGTGTGCTTCAACAAGTTCACCGGCCGGGGCGGTAAGGGCGGTTCCAATGACGCCAATGCCGAATACATCGCTCTCGTTCGCCGTCTGATGGATGACGCCCAGGTCTGCTTCCAGACCGCTGAACTGGGTAAGGTGGACGTGGGCGGCGGCGGAACCATCGCCTATATGTGCTCCAAGTATGGCATGAGTGTCATCGACGCCGGCATTCCCGTACTGAGCATGCATGCTCCCTGGGAAGTGATCTCCAGGGCTGATCTGTACGCAGCCTATAAGGGATATTGCGCATTCCTGAACTGTCCCGCCATGGATTTATGATCCGGATATGATCAATCCAGCCCTGCCCGCAGGGGCTGGGCTGGACTGATATGAATCTCTCCGGAGGAGCGTGATATGAACCGGAAACCGCCTGCGTAATCCCGGGCAGAACTGTTATCAGGAAGAAACGCTTTTTAGAGTAGCATGAAAGACTGAATCCCCTGATTCAGGGGGAACCATGTCCTCCCGAAACATGTACATCACGATGGTGCCTGGACGATGGAACGGAAAAGCAGAGCAGGTGAAAATGGAAATGAGTACTGAGCAGGAAAAAGGTACCGAAGCTGTGGAGTCCGGAACCGACCTCACAGCGTATCAGAAATATCAGGAGAACATCCGAAGGTCCGAAGAGCTGCAGATGGAAGTGCTCAAGGAAGTAAGGGAATGTCAGGATCCCTACCGGCTGCTGCTGAAAACAGCCAGGATTGTTTCTCTCATGACCGAAAGCGATACCTTCGTCAATCAGATTGAACGGATGGTCTATCAGGTATACGGGGAAGCCCTTGGCGAAAAAATCCCTGTGGAAATGGAGATGGAGCGGGTCCGGGACCGGTTGGAGCGAATCCGGGAAGCCATGAAAACCGCAGATAATCTGGATATTCGGGAAGGCATGGAACTCGCGGTTCATTCTCATGAACAGAAGCTGGAACGTCTGAAAAAGAAGCTGGAATCAGCAGAGGAGATTTTCCCGGAAGAAAAAGCTTGACAAGAGTCAAAACCTGTGTATAATACCCCGTGTTGGCTCGAAGGGGCATGGTGTAATGGTAACACGTGGGTCTCCAAAACCTTTGTTGAGGGTTCGAGTCCTTCTGCCCCTGCCAACGGGAAAGT
>CACYGY010000024.1 GCA_902774025.1 uncultured Eubacteriales bacterium | reverse complement strand
TATTGTTATTCTTCATCCTCATCGATCTGCTGTCTTTTGACAAGTTCATAGAAGAATCCCCTGTTTTGAATCAGCTCGTCGTAATTCCCGTCTTCTATGATCTTTCCCTGATCGAGCACTATGATACGCTCGCAGTTTCTGATCGTGGACAGTCTGTGTGCGATTATAAGTCTCGTACAGTTCATTTTATCAAGTGCTTCTGATACCTGTTTCTGGGTAACGTTGTCAAGCGCACTCGTGGCCTCGTCAAATATAAGTACACGCGGCTTGGGAGCTACCGCACGCGCAATAAGAAGTCTTTGCTTCTGTCCTCCGGACACTCCTCCTGCACCTTCCGCTATGAGTGTGTTCATACCCATCGGCATCCGGCGGATATCCTCAGCATTCTTCAGAAGGGCCCGCTGCGTTTTGAAGCCAAAGTCTTCCGCTGCCGTGCGGATCAGACGCTCATTGTTTGTACCGTCCACCGTAAGGCAAAGGGCATACGTGACCGCAAGGGTCTCCGGCTCTGTCTCCTTCCCTGTGATGCCCATGCGGTGCAGCACATGACTCAGGGTAAAGATGGCGCATCCGCTCTGATCCAGTGTGCTCTTCCTGTACGCCTTGTCCAGCCACCAGCCGTCCTTCTGGCTGTATATGTTTCCCGGTTCGGCGTCACTGACCTGCCAGTCAGCTACGGTTATGACACAGTTCTTTTCCAGGCTCTCCCCCTGTTCATCCGTAACACGGATCAGGAGCTCATAACGCCCGGGCTTCCTGGCTCTCCATGCCGCGTGAAAATGTTCCGTGTCTCCCGTATCCACCAGGGTTTTCCCTTCCTGGCTGAGGATATAACGGCATCTGTAGTCCGTATATGCCCTGACCCGGATCTCCGCCACATCTCCGATGCCAAGGTCCGTATCACTGACAGTGACCTCCATCTGTCCCATGGGCAGAAGGTCCTTCACCCTGACGGGAAGGGCAAAATCCGTATAGGACAGGCTCATCGACGCTTTCCCGTTTTTCACCAGGCAGGCATACCGGTACTGCTCCTCCTCACTGTAGAAAGTGCAGAGAACACCGTCTTCCCACCGGGCGGAGAGAGCATACAGTTTTTCCCTGGCAAAGGACCTGAACTTCTTTCCCAGGGCCGTTCTGGCGATTTCCTCCGCCATCTGGCATTCCTCACTCACCTCGGCCCTGTCTTCCTCCAGACCCAGCAGAGCCACATCCGACACCGGAATATACCCGACCCGGTCCCCTGCCTGAACCAGACACATTTCACCCTGTCCCGGACCTACCCGGACCTCTGTCCCGGCAGGAACAGAGAGGCCGTCGATCCCTCCGGATGTCATAACCGTATCCCGAACGATTCTGCCTCTCTCCGGAATCCATGTCCTGGTGCCGGAAACTTCTTTCTTCTGGTAGGACAGTGCCGTCACGGAGACATAGCCCTCCGCGCCATACCCCAGTGCGCCCAGGTTCCGTACCCTGAAAAAATCCCCTTCCAGAGAGAGAATTTCCACGGTCTCCAGTTCCCCGCACACGCCTGTCCAGCCGGCATCTTCTCCCGGAACCTCCTGCAGGAAAAGGCAGCCCTCGTCCGGGTACACCTGACCCGAAAGAAACTCCGGCAGGAGCAGATATTTTGTCTGCACATATCCGCTCTTTCCCCTGTAGGTGACCCCGGTCCATTCCTCACCGGACTCTGTGACCATCACCAGGGCATGATTGGGCACATAAGTCACCACTCTGGACTTTTCGTCCATTTTTGTCCGCATGTTCAACCGGCCGCTGCCGGTTTCCACCCTGACCTCCGCCAGAGATACGGCGAAAAGGCACAGAAGGAGGAGCATGACGACAAAACCCGCTGTCTTTTTCATCCATTTCCTTCTTCCCGGGTCCGGTTCACCCGTTCCCGACCCCCATCTTAACAGATTCGTCCCTGATCTGAAAGGGCCGCTTTCCAGGAAGCGGCCTTCTGCAGGAATCGAAAGGTGATATGGGGATCCCCGGAATCCGGAGAACCTTTCAGAAACGGAAATCCCGGGGCTCGGGAAAAGGCGGCACCGGAAAGCGCATGGGAATCCGGATCATCATGATCCCCTGCTGCCTTGCCTCAGTCCAGATCCTGGCGGCTCTCTCTTTGTCCCCGGTGGTCACCAGCAGGTCAGCGTTGTCCTTCATGTACTGGTATTCCAGCATGGAAGAACGATGATTCCACGCGTGTCCCAGCGCCGTCACCATGTCCGCCTCGCGAAACAGCACCTCCCTGCGCTCCTGCTCCCACCGGCTCCAGGTCTTCCCCTGACTGTCCCAGGCGGAGACCATCTCCAGCCGAATCCGGTCATCCTCCTCCCGCAGACAGACGACCGACTCCGCGGCCATCATGTGGAAGCCCGGCACCCCACTGGTAATGAAATGCCGGTATCCCTGTTCTGCCAGTTCCCGGACCGTATTCATGATGCGGCGACGGTAATCCGCGGAATCCTGCGACCCGGTTTTCCGGATCATCGCAGCGTCCGGGTAGCAGCAGAGAAAAGCCACCCGAAAATTCCCGGGGATGACCTCCCGGCGGACCAGATTTTCACGCACGAACATCCGAATCATCCCCCCTGTTTTCCACCCGGACCCGATCCGGCACCGGAATCACACCAAGGCCTCCCGCAAGCCTGCAGGGCGCCTGGAGTCCCGACCAGTCCATGGACAGCCTCCGGACCGCCTCCTTCCCCCTTGACGTGAGAAGCGCCCGTCCTTCACGAACCCGGACAAAGCCGGTTTCCGCCAGCCTGTTCAGCATTCTCAGGTCCCAGACATTCCGAACCACCTCATCCAGCCGGCTTTCCCCGTTTTTCAGAAGCAGAATCATCTGTTCCGCCCGCATCACGCTCATCCTTTCTTCCATGTCAGGGTCAGACCTCTGAGCCAGCGGACTTCCTCCTCGTCCGGATAGTCCCCGGGTCTCACGCTCCCCAGTACCCGGCCCGCCAGACGGACATCATCACTCTCCACAAGATGCACATCCGGTCTGGCGGGATTCAGCGAGCGAAGGAATGTCCCCATCCACTGCTTGATGTAGCCTTCCCCGTTGACAACGAACAGTCCGATTTCCCCCGGTTTCAGATGCTCCGTATGCTCAATGAAAACCTCCTGCCCGTCGTGATACATGGGCTCCATGGAATCGCCGCTGACCCGTACGATTTCATCGGCATGCCGACTCACCTCGCCCAGGCGCACAGGCACTTCTTCCCCTTCCGTCGCCCCCAGGGGAACGGAAACGCCGGCGGCACCGGAGAGACTGCTGCGGAAGCAGGTCCTGAAATGCGTGCGCACATATTCCTCTTTCCGCTTCTCCGCCCTCTCCAGAAGCGTTTCCGCCATCTCCCGGATCAGTATCCGGTCCTCCGCTTCCATCTGCCGCAGGACACGAAGCCAGGCCAGTTCTTCCAGGCTCCTGTCCTCTCCGCATCCGAAAAATTCATCCAGAGGCAGATGCAGAACTCTGCACAGGCGCGGCACCATATCCAGATCCGGACGGGACCATCCCCGCTCCCAGTTACTCACGTAGTTTTTCGGAACCTTCAGCCTTTCGGCCAGTTCCCCCTGTGTCAGGCCCATAGCCTGCCGGGCTTCCCGGATCGCCCGGCCATAGACCGACTCTCTCCGCTCTTTTCCGCTGTCCACGTCTGTTCTCTCCTTCCCCTGTAGGAACTGTATCACTTTTCTGACAACCTGTAAAGCAAAGAATCAAAATATTTGTCTTTTTGTTCCATATACGCGCGTTTTGTCCGGTTCTTTGTACAATATTTTTGGTTTCTCTTTCTGAAAAAAACTGTACCCTCCGAAAGAGGGCACAGTTCCGGTCCTTCATTCCCTGAAAAGCCCGCTTATCCATTCCTGTTCAGGCTTCATCCCGGCAGATCGGCTTCCCGCACATGGGATACGGGGCTTCTCTCCGCCACTTGCCCGCCCTTCCCCGGTCAGTTCTCACCGATCATTGCCTCCGGATGAAACACCTCATCAAACCGTTCCGGACTGAGGTACCCCAGGGAAACACAGGCTTCCTTCAGGGTGATATTCTCCCGATGGGCCAGCTTTGCCGTTTCCACCGCATGCTCATACCCGATATACGGATTCAGCGCTGTCACCAGCATCAGGGAGCGGTGCAGGTTTTCCCGCATTTTCTCCCGGTCCGCCCTGAGGCCCGTGAGACATTTCCGGTCCAGGGAATCCATGGATTCGCTGAGCAGACGCACGGACTGAAGGAAATTATAGGCAATCACAGGAAGAAATACATTCAGTTCAAAATTGCCCTGGGATGCCGCCATGGAAACAGCCGTGTCATTCCCCATGACCTGCACGGCCACCATGGTTACCTGCTCACACTGGGTCGGATTCACCTTTCCCGGCATGATGGAGCTCCCCGGCTCATTTTCCGGAATCCGGATTTCTCCGAGACCGCAGCGGGGACCCGAGGCAAGAAAGCGTATGTCATTGGCGATCTTCATCAGATCACAGGCCAGTCCCTTCAGGGCTCCGTGAACGAAGACCATTTCGTCCCTTGAAGTGAGGGCATGAAACTTGTTCTTTTCCGTCACAAAGGGCAGCCCCGTCTCCTCCGCTATGCATCTGGCCACCTCCCGGTCAAAGCCCGCGGGGGCGTTCAGTCCCGTGCCCACCGCCGTTCCGCCGAGTGCCAGGCCCAGAAGCGATTTCATGCTTGTGCGGATCTGTTCTTCGTCCCGCTCCAGGGAGGACCGCCAGCCGCTGATCTCCTGGGCAAAGGAAAGGGGTACCGCGTCCTGAAGATGGGTTCTTCCGATCTTGATGGCGTCCCTGTTCTCCTCCTCAAGCCTCTTCATGGTCCGGATCACACCCTCCAGGGCCGGCAGAAGACGCCGGGAAACGGACAGGGCCGCGGCGATATGCAGCGCCGTGGGGAAACCGTCATTGGAAGACTGGCTCATGTTCACATCGTCATTGGGGTGACAGATCTTCCGCCCCGCCAGTTCATTGGCCCGGTTGGCCATGACCTCATTGACGTTCATGTTGGTCTGGGTACCGCTTCCGGTCTGCCAGACCACCAGGGGAAAATGCTCCTTCAGCTTTCCCTCCGTCACCTCTTCCGCAGCCTGACAGATCCGGCTGCATTTTTCCTCTGTCATCCGCCCGGGCACCAGGACACGGTTCGCCATGGCCGCGGCCTTTTTCAGAATCCCGAAGGCGTGGATGATTTCGTCCGGCATGGTCTCCAGTCCCACGCCGATCTGAAAATTCTCCCGGCTCCTCTGGGTCTGCGCACCCCAGTACCGGTCTGCGGGCACCTGAATCTCTCCCATGGCGTCGTGTTCCGTCCGATATTCCCTTTCCATGATCCTTTCATCCCTTCCCGTGTTTCTTTCCTTCCGCATTATGCCTGACCTCCGTGATTCCCGCAAGGCCCTCCCCCGACTTGTTTTTGCATCCCGCCTGTGGTACGTTCCGGATATCCCGGAGAAAGAACGGAGGTATTCCATGAACGAAAACATCACAAAACGCAATGAACTGCTGGCCCAGAAGGTCATTGAGGGCCTGGAATCCCGCAATATGCACGGCTATTACGCGCCGGACCGGGAATCCGCCCTCCGCCAGGCTCTTGCCCTGATCCCCGAAAACAGTTCCGTCACCATGGGCGGCGCCATGAGCGTCCATGAGATCGGCCTGGTGAAAGCCCTGAAGGAGGGTAACTACCGCTTCCTGGACCGGGACGCCGCGGAGGATAAGCGGGCCGCCATGCTTGCCGCCTATGACGCAGATGTCTTTCTCTCCAGCAGCAATGCCATCACCCAGGACGGCATCATGGTGAATGTGGACGGCAATGCCAACCGCGTATCCGCCATTGCCCAGGGTCCCCGGAAGGTCCTCTTCATTCTGGGCATGAACAAGGTCTGTCCGGACCTGGACTCGGCCATGAAACGGGCACGGAATGTGGCCTCGCCCATCAACGCCCAGCGCTTCGGTCTTTCCACTCCCTGCACAAAAACCGGCGCCTGCATGGACTGCAAGTCGCCGGATACCATCTGCTGTCAGATTCTGATCACTCGCTTTTCCCGTCACAGGGATCGGATTCACGTGATCCTGGTCAACGACTCCATGGGATTCTGATCTCCCGGCGCCTGCTCCATTTCCAACAGGCGCCTTTTTCTGTCCAGTCCTCCTGCATACCCGGTCAGCCCCTTCTGCCCCACTACCCTGTGGCAGGGAATGATGAGGCTGATGGGGTTGCGGGCTACCGCGCCGCTGACGGCACGGGTGTATTCCGTGCCCCAGGTGCGCCCGGCCAGTTCCCGGTAGCTCACAGTCTGTCCCCGGGGAATGGTGAGGATCTCTTCCCAGACGCGGCGGCGGAAATCCGTGGCACGCAGGAAGAGGTCCGGTTTCCAGTCGGGCTCCCGGCCGCAGAAGTACATGTCCAGCCACTCCATGGTCCGGAGAATGACCGGTACACATCTGTTTTCCCGAAGGGAACTGAGATTTTCCCCGAAATGCGCCTGACCGTCAAACCAGAGCCCTGTCAGTCTCCCGCCGTCACTGGCCAGGGTCATCCGCCCCAGGGGAGAATCATAATGCCAGAGAAAGTCCACGCTCATCCTCCTTCTCCGGTGTTTCCCAGGGCTTCCAGAACCAGCGTCTCCAGCATCTCAGAGGTCATGGACCGGATTTCATTGTAAAGAACAATGCCCCGGGGATCCAGCACCAGGGTCTGGGGCAGTTTCGAGGAACCATCGACAAGGTCGAACACCTTTCCGTCACTGTCCAGAGCAAAATCCAGATCCCACGAATACTCCTTCAGGAAATCCGAAACCTCCCCGGCACTCATGATCGTGCCGTCATGGACTGCCAGTACCTCCACCTCCGGATATTTCTTCTTCAGCTGATCAAAATACGGGAGCTCTGCGATGCAGGGCTTGCAGTAGGTGGCCCAGAGATTGAGAATGACCACCCTGCCCCGGTAATCCCGGAGGTGAAAGGTGCCGCCCTTCAGCAGCTCCATGGAAAAGTCCGGAAGCCTCTGCCCTTTTCCGTTCCCCTCTTCCGCATCCGTCGCCTCCAGGATTTTTTCCTCCGTCGCTTCCGCCCCGGCCTCAATCACCAGGGCTTCCAGCATCTCCATGGTTACGGACCGCACTTCGTTGTAGATCACCTTTCCATCCCGGTCCAGCACCAGCGTCTGGGGCAGCGTTGAAGAACCGTTCACCAGGCGGAAAAGCTCTCCCTCCGTCGTGTCAACGGTAAACTTCAGGTCCCAGTCCCGGTCCCGCAGGAACGCTTCCACGTCCGCCTCCCCGAGAATCGTGCCCTCGTGAATGGCCAGAATCTCCACATCCGGGTATTTCTTCTTCAACTGATCGAAAAGGGGAAGCTCCGTGATGCAGGGCTTGCAGTAAGTGGCCCAGAGGTTGAGAATGACCACCCTGCCCCGGCAGGCCTCCAGACTGAACCGGCCGCCGCCGATGAGATCCGCTTCAAAGTTTTTCAGCCTCTGTCCCTTTTCATACCCTTCCGGAACCGGATCGGCATCTTCCGCCGTCACGGCCGTCTCCGGAACCCTTTCTTCCCCGGGGAGGTTCACCCACACCAGCACAAAGGCCAGGAAAACCACGGCGATACCCCAGGCAATCCTTCCCCACAGGCGGCGCTTCCTTCTCTCCGCCGTGTCCTCTTCCGCCTTCATCAGCGTCAGTTTTCCGCACTTCAGGGAAATGGCCCCGCCGGGACAGTGATGCATGCACTTTCCGCAGCTGATGCATTCCCGGTCGCCCACGCGCCGCACATCCATGGAACAGGTGCGCACGCACCGTCCGCAGCCACTGCACTTTCCCGCCTCCACCCTCACCCCCGTGAGGGCCACCCGGTTGAACAGGCCGTACAGGGCGCCCAGAGGGCAGAGGAAGCGGCAGAAAGCCCGGTAGCAGAAAATACAGGCCAGGCCGAGGATCACCAGAATGACCCATTTCCTGGTAAAGTACAGACCCAGGGTGGCAAACAGTCCGCTGTTCTCCTCATTGGCCAGAAGCCCCACCGCGCCCTCCAGGGTTCCCGCGGGACAGATATACTTGCAGAACCCGGGCATGGGAAGGTTATGCTGAAGTCCATACCACAGGGGAATGGCGATGACAAAGACCACAAGGATCACGTACTTGAGAAGAGACAGAACGCGGGTCACACGGCTTTTCCGGATTTTGGGCCCCGGGATTTTGTGGAGCAGTTCCTGGATCAGACCCATGGGGCAGATCCATCCGCAGATCGTGCGGCCCAGTGTCAGGCCGAAAAGCATCAGGATCCCCAGGACATACCAGGGTGCCCTGTGACCGCTCGCGTTCAGGGCGTTCTGAAGCGCCCCGAGGGGACAGGCACCGATGGCGCCGGGACAGGAATAGCAGTTCAGACCCGGTACACATACGGACTTGATCTTTCCCTGATAGATTTCACCCTCCACAAAGCCCTTCAGGTGGGCATTGTACAGAAGCGCCGCGTAGAGTTGCACCAGTTTCCGTGTATATTTAGCCAAGTCCAACACACTCCGTACATATGAGAATGGCCTTCATCAGGGTGTCACGCATGCCTCCGTTCAGGATACCCGCGAGAATCAGGCACAGGGCCAGAAGCAGGATCAACAGGCGGACCAGGACAAGGCCCCGCCCTTTTCCCGTCTCCGCCATGGGTTTTTCCGGCCCTGAAGAAACCCTGGGCTGCTTCCGCAGCGCCTCCGTCTCCCGGGATATGCTCCCCGCCCGCAGGCCCTCGGTGATCAGGAGACACAGGAACCCCCCGGCGGTCCAGGGCAGCATCCAGTTCAGAAACCGAAGGAAATCCGCTTCCGCCTCCCCGCCCTCCCTCAGCCTGAAAAGGGTCACCATGGCAAGGCACAGAAGAAAGAGACAGATGCCCAGGATCCTGAAAATACGCTGCAGTTTCCGCTCCCGGAGGATTTCCGGTGTGGCTTCCCTGCCCCGGGACAGAAGATCCCGCTGGATTTCCGTATCCCGCACCTCCCTGTCCATCCCATCGTCCCGGACATTCAGAAGAAGTCCCGCCAGAGTGGAACCCAGGGTTCCGTACAGCACCGGAAGCACCGGTCTCAGTCCCTCGGCCACATTTTCCCGGGTAAAAATCCACAGAAGCACGTTTTCGGACTGCCGCTGCAGCCCGTCCCGGTAGATGCGGAGAACCACCAGGCACAGAAGCGCGGCACAGATTCCGTACAGACAGGCCTGGAATGCCAGGTAGACTTTCTTTCTCATGCTCTGCCCCTCAGGTTTTTTCAAAGACTTCCGCCCATTCCTTTTCCCGGAAACCCACCAGCACCCTGTCCCCGGCCAGCAGAAGCGGACGCTTCACCAGCATGCCGTCCGAGGCGAGAAGGCGGAACTGTTCGTCCTCACTCATTTCCGGCAGTTTTTCCGCAAGGTTCAAAGCACGGTACGCCTGACCGCTGGTGTTGAAAAAACGCCGCAGGGGCAGCCCGCTTTGCGCATGACAGGTCCGGAGCGCTTCCTCATCCGGTGGATTTTCCTTCAGATCCGTCACTTCAAACCCGATCTTTCTCTCCCGGAGCCACGCCAGTGCCTTCCGGCACGTGGTACACCGGGAATAACAGTAAACACGGATCATATACCCTCTCCTCCCTTACACATTTCCCGCCCTCATGGCCCGGCCTGTGGTTTTCAGGGCTTCCTCGTTCAGCCGGTCATCTTCGCAGACCAGCTGTCCGTTGATCCATACTTTCCGGATCCCGAAGGATTTCGTCTGGTCCGGCGTGGCGTTCCTGATTTCCTCCTCGTCGAACACGGTAAGGTCCGCAAAATAGCCTTCCTTCAGGTAGCCCCGTTCCTGAATCATGAACCGGTCCGCCGTCGCTCCGGTCATCCGGCGGATGGTCCTGGGCAGGGTATCCCCCGTGCCCCTCAGTGCATCCCTGAGGAACTTGGGAAAACAGTCATAGATGGCGGGGTTCTGCACCCCATGCTCCTCCACCCACGCATCCGTCATGTACAGGCAGTGCTCGTCATGCTCAAAGGCAGAGATGATCTCCGGAGTGGAATAGGGACCCATGTTCACCCGGCCGTTGAAATGACTGGCCTCGCAGAGCATGAGATAGGCATCCATGTCACTCATGCCTTCCTCAAGGGCAATCTCATGCACGTTCTTTCCCTCATACTTCTCGTATCCGGGTCCGATGTAGGCGATCTGAATATCCCTGAATCCGAAGCCCAGAAGGACACTGGTCGCCCTGACCAGGGCAGTCAGGCGGAGACGGTTCGCGGGTTTTTTCTTCTCCTTCTCCGACAGGGCCTGATACCACGCGGGGAGGATCACCGTGATGACCGACACCCCCAGACATTCATTGTAGATATCGTACATCACGTCCACGCCTTCCGAGCGGAGACGGTCGAAGATCCGCATCAGTTCCTCCCGGTCACCCAGGGAACGGCGTCCCACAAAAATGGCGTGGGAATACTGCAGCTTCAGATCTGTACCCCGGGATATCTCCACCAGTTCATCCACTGCCCTCAGCAGGTGAGACCGGCCCACCAGCTGGGGATAAGCCATGGATACCTTGGACTCTGCCCTGGGATGCACCGTCAGGGGCCTGTGATACCGGACGCACAGCTGCGCCACCTTCCGCATTTCCTCCACGTCCGCAAAGAGGCCCGGGTGATACATCAGTCCCAGGGAAAGGCCCACCGCACCTTCCTGAAGAGCCTTCTCCAGAATGGCCAGCATCCTTTCCTCCTCCTGAGGGGTAAGCTTCCGGTTTTCCGTGCCGCCCACGGCAGCTCTTGCGGTGCAGTGTCCCGCCAGGAGCGCCATATTGCAGGGCATATGCCCGTCCATGGCCTCAAAGTATTCCCTGATCGTGGAGAACTGTCCCACGGTATCCTGAAAGTCGAAAATGCCGCCGCCCATCTGGTCAATGTAGGGATTGTCCCTTTCACAGCCGACCACGGAAATGCCGCAGTTGCCGCAGATAAAGGAGGTAATCCCCTGCCGGATAAAAGGGGCAAAATAGGGCAGCGGATCCTTCCGGATGGCAAACCAGTCATTGTGGGAATGTTCATCGATCAGGCCGGGAGCCACGGACAGACCCTGCAGATCCACCACCTGATCCGCTTCCGCCTCCAGGTGCGGAGCGATCCGGGCAATCCGGTCCCCTTCCAGGAGAAGATCCCCCATCAATGGTTCCCCACCGGTTCCGTCATAGATTTTTGCGTTCCTGAGAAGCTGGCGCACAGCATATTCCCCCTCTGCATGAAATGCTCTGATTCTGTTGTTTTTCTCTCCTCTGTCGGGAATGCGTCAGAAAGGCGCTTCCTCCGGCTGCCAGTACAGTTCCCTTTCCTGTTCCAGATTCCAGCGGGCCTGGGCGTCCCCCGCCGTTTCCCGCATTCTCTCCAGCATGATCAGCAGGAGTGCCTCCGCAAACCGGCCCATATCCTTTCCCGGCAGGACCCGCACGCCGTCGGCGTAGACTTTCTGCTCCGCGCTGCAGCAGGGCTGCTGAATGAGAGATTCCGAAACCCTTTCCTGAAGAAGGGGAAGACAGGAGGCGGGGAGAACGAGATAGGGATTCCGGCCTCCCAGGCACAGCCCGAAGAGGTGGGTGTCCTTCCAGACATGGACAAGCTTTCCCGTCCTGTAATAGTACAGCCCTGCCCCGCTGGCTTTTCCGCTCAGAAGCCTGCAGAAATCCTTCTCCGCCTCCTCCGGAACAGCCCTGTCCCGTTTCTCCGCCCTTCTTTCCCGCTCCCGCAGGATATTTTCATCCTTCTCCAGACAAGGCAGCATTCTCACCATGATCTCTCCGCAGGTCCAGGCGTCTGTTTCCGCCCGGTGACTGCCGGGATTGCGGATCCCCAGGGCGGTGGCCACCGTGTCCTGGGTATGACTGCTCAGATGCGGCAGAACCTTCCTGGAAAGGCTGCAGGTATCCGTGTAGATGAAATCAGCGCACGCCCCCTGCCGCCTCAGCTCGGAGGCCAGGAATTTCATGTCGAACAGGGTATTATGACCCACCAGCACCGTGCCGCCCCGGACCGCGTCCCCCAGAAAGCTCAGGAGCCGGGGATAGACCTCCGATGGCGGAGGGGCGCTCCGGAGCATGGCGGGAGTGATGTGGTTCACCATCTGCGCCTCGTAGGGCACATAGGCCACGGAACGCACAAGACTCCCGTAGCTGTCCGTTTTTCTGCCCTTCTCAAACAGAACAGCGCCTACCTCCACAATCCGTCCATAGTCGGGGTCCAGTCCCGTGGTCTCCGTATCAAAGGCAATGAATCTTTCCGACAGCCTCCGGAGAAGATAATCCCCTGTTTTCACTCTTGCGTACCTGATCATACCTTTTCTCCTTTCTCTCCGGGGCATACTCCGCCCGCAGTTCCCCGCGCAGCTTTTCATCCGCCGGGCCATTCAGGCTCCGTCCGTCAAAGGGCACCCGATTCTCTCCCCCGGGACAGCCCGTACAGAGCCGGCACCCGCTTCCGGGCTCATATTCCAACTCCGCGAGGATGGTGCATCCCATGTGCGGCAGGGTGCACAGGCTCATCTCCCGAAGCCCGTCCATACCCGGGATATCCACCCCGGTGAGACCGGGAAATCCGCAAAAGCCCGGGATTTCAGGCCGGAACAGGCCGCGGTTGCTTTCATACAAGGGGCTGGGGAGGGCAAGCGAAGCACCCCGAAGGCCAAAGGACTTCTTCCCGGAGGTAAGGAGACAGATCCGCAGGGTCATGGGTCTGTCTCCCCTGCCGGCAGGGCCAAAGGCACAGAACAGCCCGCAAATGAAGAGCCTGTGCCGGATTATCTGCCGATACGCTGACCTTCCGGGACGGACCTCCGTCCGGATCCGCCGTCCTTCCATCGTTTCCCGTCTTTCTTCCCTTACAGGCCCATGCGGCTCATGATTCCCTCTGTGCCTGCCCCCGGATGGGTGACATGCAGCCGGAGGATCCGCTCCACCGTTTCCTCCTCCATACCCAGCCGCCGGGCTGTTTCCGCCACGCTCCGTCCGCGGCTGTTTTCCCGGATCACCTGCCCGATCTGCCTGCGGATATCCTCTTCTCTGCCGCTCCCGGGTATCCGCCGCTCCCGGTGGGGAATGTCCACACGCCTCACCCGCCAGCCCTCCGGACCGTGTTCCGCCAGAGCCAGGGTAATGGCCTCCGCGGGGCGTCGGGGCCCGCAGCAGCCGGGATTCAGGATCAGGGTTTTTCCGAGGTATGCTTCCCTGTACTGATGGGAATGGCCGCAGACCGCCAGATCGTAGTCTGTGAGGAGATCAGGGAAATCCTTCTTCCTGTGGGTCATGATCATGCTCACGCCGGAGACTTCCCATTCCTCCGTTTTCCGGAGATTTCCGGCCCAGGCGCCGTCACAGTTGCCCCGCACGGCGCGCACCAGAGCGATTTCTTCCAGCCGCTCCAGGATTTCCGGACCGCCGATGTCCCCCGCGTGGAGGATCAGGTCCACGCCCGTGAGCGCTTCAGACACCTCTCTCCGGAGCAGACCATGGGTGTCCGATACAATGCCCAGTCTCATGGATGCCACCCGCCTTCCCTGCGTGTCTCTCCCCTTCATGCTTTTCCGCCCTGTCCTTCAGAGATGCTGATTTCACATCTTTCCAGCCGTCCCCGCCGTGAAAGGAGCCGTCTGCATCCCTCCCGGGCCTGCGTCCTTCCCGTTCCCCGGGGCTCTTCCCATCTTTTTCCCGGCACTTTCTCCTTCTCCCGCAGATTGTAGCACCGCCGTTTTTTTACGGCAATACAGGTGTTGTTCCCTTCCGTACATCATGGTATGATGGTGCCCTGCCCGGATGGATCCGGAATCTAAGAAGCAGAGGAGGCTCTCCTTATGTGGAATCAGTTTCAGACCCGGGATTACGCCGGCCTGATCGCCGAAACCATTTCCGTCACGGGGCACGATGCCAGACCGGTGCACGCCTACTATGCCCGTTCCATGGATCCCGGACCGCACCCCGGACTGATCCTCATCCCCCATATGCCGGGCTGGGACGAATGGCTCAGGGAAACCAGCTGCCGTTTCGCCCGTCACGGCTTTGACGTCATCTGCCCCGATATTTACCAGGACTTCGGCTTCGGCACGCCTCCCGAGGTGGCCAGGCGCGCCATGGACGCCGGCATGGTCAGGGATGACAGCGTCATGGGCGACGTCCGGGGATGCCTGGATTTCCTCCGTTCCCAGCCCCGCTCCAGCGGACGGTCCGGCGTGATCGGCATGTGCTCCGGCGGCCGCCACGCCTTCCTGGCTGCCTGCACGGTGGAAGGCCTGGACGCCGCGGTGGACTGCTGGGGCGGCGGCGTGACCGCCACGGCGGATCAGCTCTCTCCCGCGCGGCCCGTAGCGCCCATGGATCTGGCGGAAAACCTGTCCATCCCTCTTCTGGGTATTTTCGGTAATGAGGACAGAAGTCCCTCACCCGCGGATGTGGACACCCTGGAAAACCGGCTGAAAGAGCTGGGAAAGGACTATGAATTCCACCGCTACGACGGAGCCGGCCATGGCATATGGTACTATGACAGACCCATGTACCGGCCGGAGCAGGCCATGGCGTCCTGGGAAGTGACGCTGGCCTTCCTGGAGCGGCATCTCCGGGGAGGAGAAAGGGCATGACGGAAAACCGGGGCCTGGTGCTCATGGTCAAGCCAGTGGGCAATGCCTGCAACATGGCCTGTTCCTACTGCTATTATCTGTCTTCCCCCGGCTCCCGTCCCGCCCCTGTCATGTCCACCGATGTCCTGTCCGCCCTGATCCTTCAGGCCTGCGAAGCCACGGAAGAGCCTGAAATCTCCATGGTCTGGCACGGCGGCGAGCCTACCCTGGCGGGACTTTCCTTCTTTCAAGAGGTGGTGGAGACGCAGAAACGCCTCGCCCCGGACCGTAAATTCTGGAACAGTCTTCAGACCAACGGCCTGCTTCTGGATGACGCATGGGCGGATTTTCTCATGCGGGAGTCCTTCAGTGTGGGCCTGAGCCTGGACGGAACCGCGCTTCTCCACGACCGATTCCGCAGGACACGGGAGGGGGAGCCTACCTGGGAAAGAGTGCTCTCCGGCCTGGAAAGCCTCCGGCGCCACGGCCTGCAGCCGGATCTTCTGTGCACGGTGCACCGGGAAACCACGGAATACGCCCGGCAGGTCTATGAGGAGCTCCGGGATCTGAACACGGGATGGATTCAGTTCATTCCCATTGTCCGCAGGGATGAACAGGGACAGGTGACGCCGGATTCCGTAACTCCGGAAGGCTACGGCCGTTTCCTGAAGGAAGTGTTCTCCCGGTGGTTCTTCCATGATCTTGAGCGGACGGAAATCCAGTTTTTCAGCGAATGCGCCAGAGTGCTCAGCGGCGGGGAAGCCGGTCTGTGCTGGATGCGGGAAACCTGCGGCCAGGTGCCGGTCATTGAGGCCGACGGCAGCGTCTTTTCCTGTGATCATTATGTCCGCCCCTCCCACCGCATGGGCTCCATTTCCGAAACGCCCCTTTCCGTTCTGATCCGGAGCGGAATGCTGGAATCCTTCGGGGCATGCAAGCAGGCTCTTTCCGAAACCTGTTCCTCCTGCCCCTGGGTCCGGTTCTGTCACGGACTGTGCCCCAAGGACCGGCTTGACAACCGGGATCCCTGGCTCTGCGACGGACTTCGTTCCTTTTTTGCCTATGCTCTGCCCCATCTTTCCGATGCCATGCGCCTTTCCGCCCTGCATGTGCCCAGGTCGGAAATCATGAGGCGCCTGACCGATCAGGAAAGGAAAACAAACAGTGCTCAGGGGCGGAATGACCCCTGTCCCTGTGGCAGCGGGCGGAAATACAAAACCTGCTGCATGAAATACTGTCCATGACATGCAGCGGGTGAAAGGGTGATCCATCATGCTTCAGCTTCGGGACATTTCAAAGCAGTATATCACGGGCTCCCTGACCCAGACGGCCCTGGACCATGTGTCCCTGAATCTCCGGGACAGTGAGTTTGTGGCGATCCTGGGCCCGAGCGGGTCCGGAAAGACCACACTGCTGAATATCATCGGGGGACTGGACCGGTATGACCAGGGTGATCTGATCATCAACCATACCTCCACCCGCCAGTATTCCGACAAGGACTGGGATTCCTACCGGAATCACACCATCGGGTTCGTTTTCCAGAGCTACAACCTGATCCCCCACCAGTCCGTGCTTTCCAATGTGGAACTGGCCCTGACCATATCCGGAATTCCCCGGGGGGAGCGGAGACGAAGGGCAGAGGAAGCTCTGGCGTCGGTGGGCCTGAAAGATCAGATGCACAAGCGGCCCAATCAGCTCTCCGGCGGACAGATGCAGAGGGTGGCCATTGCCCGCGCGCTGGTGAACAACCCGGATATTCTTCTGGCCGATGAGCCCACCGGCGCCCTGGACAGCGACACCAGTCTGCAGATCATGGAACTGCTCCGTCAGGTGGCCAGGGACCGCCTGGTTCTCATGGTCACCCACAATCCGGACCTGGCCAGGGATTACGCCACCCGGATCGTATCCCTCCGGGACGGGCGCATCACAGGGGACACAAATCCCTTTGAGCCTGAAAAGGACACGCAGAAAACGGATTCACGGAACATGGGCCGTTCCAGCATGTCCTTCCGCACCGCCCTGTCCCTGTCCTTTAATAACCTGCGCACCAAGAAAGCCCGGACCATTCTCACCGCCTTTGCGGGATCCATCGGTATCATCGGCATCGCCCTGATCCTGGCCCTGTCCACCGGTGTCAACAACTACATCGGTGACATTCAGAAAACCACCATGACGGCCTATCCCATCTCCCTGCAGGCCCGGGCCATGGACCTGAATGCCCTTCTGCAGGTGGATGAGGAGAATGACGGTCTTTCCCATCCCATGGACGGGGTCTATGCCAACATCCGTCCGCTCCGGAGCGCATCGGCCATGACCTCCAGCATCCACACCAACAATCTCACCGCTTTCAAAAAATATCTGGAGGACCCCGCCAGCGGCATCCAGGCCCATCTGGGAGAGAACGGCGCCGTATACGGCTATGAGGTGCCCTTCAGCGTCTATGCCCGGGATCCTGAGAATGTATGGATCAACACCGACAGCATGGCCGCCCTTGCCTCCTCCACCTCTTCCTCGGGCATGATGGACCTGATGCGCTCCATGTCCGGCCAGTCCCAGACCCACGCCTACTTTGAGGAGCTTCTTCCCGGACGGGGCAGCAGTCTGGTAAGTTCCGCCGTCACGGACAACTATGACCTGCTCTACGGCACCTGGCCTTCCTCCCATGACGAGGTGGTCCTGATTCTCACCCGGCGCCACGAGATCAATGCGCTGCTACTGTATTCCCTGGGCTTCCTGCCCCAGAGGGAATACCAGAACCTGATCCGGGCCATGCAGAGCGCCACGCCCTTTGATGTGCAGGAGCACAGCTGGAGCTATGAGGAGGCCTGCGCCCAGACCTTCTATCTCCTTCCCGCCTGTGATCTCTACCAGCTTCAGGAAAACGGCACCTATGCCCGTATTTCCGGGGATCCCAGCCAGGTTCTGGATCTGGAGAAAACAGCCATGCCTCTGCGGATCAGCGGTATTATCTGTCCCGCCTCCGGTTCCGTTCTCTCCACCACCGGCGGTGTGGTGGGCTATACCCGCGCCCTCACCCAGTACCTCATTGACTACGCTGCGTCCAGTCCCGTGGCCATGGCTCAGGCCGCAGACCCCGGGATCAACGTTCTGACCCATGTACCCTTCACCGTCTCGGACAACGCGGAAAAGGCCGCCGCCGCCCGGACTTATCTGGAATCCATGACGGAATCCGACAAGGCGGATCTTTTCAGGGAGTATGCCGAAACCATGCCCGGCGTTTCCGGCACCCTGTCCATGTTTGTCACCGCCGGGGAATCCATCATGTCCTCCATGGTGGACAGGTATCTCTCCAGCCTGACAGACCCGGAGGATCCCACCCTTCTGGCCCTGTATGACCGGTTCCTGTCCGGGGGCTCCTATATGGAAAACATGACGGCCTTCGGGGTCATTTCCCAGGACGCGCCTTCCTCCATTGAACTGTACGCGGACAGCTTTGAGGACAAGGACGCCCTGTCCCACGCCATTGACGAATACAACGCATCGGTCCCCGAGAGTGACAAAATCACCTATACGGATTATGTGGGCCTGCTGATGAGCAGCGTCACCACCATTGTCAATGTCATCTCCTATGTGCTCATCGCCTTTGTAGCCGTGTCCCTCGTCGTCTCCTCCATCATGATCGGCATCATTACCTATATCAGTGTGCTGGAGCGCACCAAGGAGATCGGCATTCTCAGAGCCATCGGCGCTTCCCGCCGGAATATTTCCCAGGTGTTCAACGCGGAAACCTTCATTGTGGGCCTGCTTGCCGGGATCTTCGGTGTGGGCATAACCCTGGCCTTCCTGTTCCCCATCAATGCCATTATCCATCACCTGGCGGACTCGGCGAAAATCAACGCGTATCTTGCGCCGCTTCACGGCGCGATCCTCATCATCCTCAGCGTGGTGCTCACCTGCATCGGCGGCCTGATTCCCTCCCGGAAAGCAGCCCGGAAAGACCCCGTTACGGCCCTGCGCACCGAATAAGCCCCGGAACGGGCGAAAATGGGGACATTTGCTCGCCCTGCAGCCCGGACGTGTTGAAACTATTCATACACGGCCGGGCTTTTTCACTGCTCCCCTGTCAGAATTGTTACATTTCAGGCCGCTTTTCCGGCTTCACATCCCTTTTTGAAAGCCTTATACTCCTCATGCCTCCCGATTGACTGAACAGAAAGGAGTGAAAAGATGCTGCACCGAATCCGAAAGCATGCGTTCCATGCGGGGTTCATTCTTCTGATCCTGGCTGGACTGTTCTCCTCTGCCCTGGCAGAGTCGCAATATGGCATCACGACCTCAGACAAGGTGAGATTCCGCAAGGAGGCTTCCACCAGCGCGGAAACCTGGTTCAAACTGCCCAAGGACTATGTCTGTACCTTCACAGGTACCCTGGAGATGGAGGGAATCACCTGGTACCGGGTGGAAACCACCAATCCCAACAGCGTCGGTTCAGGCAACGTTTACGCGGGATATGTACATGGTAATTTTTTCCGGCCCCTGACGGAAAATGAGGCCGGCGCCTTCAGTTCCAACGCCGTGCCGCAGACCGGAACGGAGTCCTACGGTCCTCAGGGTTCTTCCGGCACAGCCGTCTCCGGTGATCCCTACGGCTCATCTCCTTCCTCCTACACAGCGCCCGGGTTTGATGCCACCACCGCCACCGGCCAGATCGCCCACGGGGGTGTGAACGTCCGGGCGGAAGCCAGCACCGCTTCCACCTCCCTGCTCAAACTGGACAAAGGAGAGATTGTCCGGCTTCTCAGCGTGCCCCTGGACTCGGATCCGGACCCCTGGTACCAGGTCCGCTACGGTAACGTGACCGGTTATGTACAGGGTCCCTTCCTGCGGGTTCTGAGCTATGGTACCCTGCGTCAGACTTCCACGGCCTCCGGAACAGGCAGTCAGACACCCGCTGAGACCCAGACGTCCGGCGGCAGTCAGACGACGCCTGAAACCCAGACAAACTCCGGAACCCAGGCCGCCGTTTCTTCCGGCACCTCCTCCTCCATCATCGCGTCGGTGCGCCTGCGTCTCACCAGTGCGCATCTGCGCATGTCGCCGGGGGGATCCGTCTGGACAGACTGGGAGGAGCAGGGCGGAACCCTGCCCGTGTACGGGGATCCCGTGAAGTCCGGCAAGTACACCTGGTACCCCGTGGTCTACAAACGCAGAACACTGTATGTCCGTGGAGACTGCGTGGATGTCATCTATGCCGACGGCAGCACCGACCAGACGGGTACCCAGACAGGAACTCAGACGGATACTCAGGCGGGTACTCAGACGGGTACTCAGACGGGTACTCAGACAGACACATCCGCCGCGCCATCTTCCCAGGCAGGCACCGCCATGGGCTATATCAAAACCATCAAAAGCGGCATCAATGTCCGTTCCACGCCCGGGGGCTCCAAAGTCCTTGGACGGGTTAATTCCGGCCAGATCCTCCCCTACACAAAGAAAACCGTTTCCGGCAAATACACCTGGTATCTGTGCTCCACCAGCGTGGGCACGGGGTATCTGCGCAGTGACTGTGTGAAAGAAGTGCAGCAGGACGGCTCCGCCTCTGCCGCCGCGTCTTCCTCTTCCGGTACATCCTCCGGTGCCATTACGGTATCCGGCATGACCCTTTATCCCGCCGAAAAGATCGACTGGTATGACGGGGGCATTCAGGAACTGATTCCCAAGGGTTCCAATTTCCAGGTCTATGATGTGAAAACCGGCATTGTCTGGACCGCCCATCGCTGGTCAGGCGGCGGCCATGCGGATATTGAGCCCCTCACGGCAGCCGATACCGCCAAGCTCTGCAAGATTTACGGTGTCTCCAGCGCCAAACAGATCACATCCTCCAAGCACTATGCCCGCAGACCCTGCCTGATCACCGTCGGCGGAAGAACCTTTGCCTGCTCCCTCTACGGCGTTCCTCACAACGAAAGCGAAGGCGACACCATCAAGAACAACAATATGGAAGGCCAGGTCTGTCTCCACTTCACCAACAGCCGTACCAGCGGCACCAAAGTGGTGGACAGCGGACATCAGAGTGCCATTGAGTACGCCTGGAAAAATTCCCCCAGCGGACACAAGTAAAGATTCGCTCCGCAGAAGCCAATCCGAAGACATGAAAAAGACCGCGCAGGCGGTCTTTTTTTACAGGAGAAGAGGAACGGTATCCGTGTAATGGACTTTGCCGGAAAGATCCTTCAGGCCGAAGCAGTATTCGTAGCTGCCTCCCGTGACCTTGTCCCAGACAAGATTCAGGCCGTCGTCTCCCACCGTAATGGTTTCCCCCAGGGATTCCGTTTCGCTTCCGTCCTCATGAATGCATGTAAACACAGGCTGAATGACCATACCCGGCTCCAGGGGCATGGAGCCGCGGATCGCGTATCCGTTTTCGTCATAACCCTGGGTCACGCCCAGCACTTCGCAATGTCCGTCAGAATAGGATACGGCCAGGACATACATCCGAATCCCGTTAACCCGGGCAGGCATGACAATGCGGACGCTTCCGTCCTCTCCGCCGTACAGTGCCTCTGCCCTGACCATCTGACCCTGAAGCATGGGCCAGGAACCGTCAAACATGGAATAGATCAGACCTGTGGACCAGTCGATCACCGTCACGCCCAGATTTCCCAGGTTGATCATGCCTTCCCCGTTCCTGCGGATGAGTACACCGCTGGCCGCGGCCAGGTGATCCAGGTCTTCCCTGGTCAGCTGGATGGTATAAACGGACTGCCGGGTCAAACTGGAGGCGCTGAAATAGACATCTGCCGTTTCCACCACCTGCTGCGGCGTCACGGGATCACTGATTCCCTCCTGCACATTACTGTTCACATCCGTGGGGGTATAATAGTTATTCCCCTGATTCAGAAGCCCCGCCCAGATATTGATCAGGGCATTCTGCTGATTTTCGTCAGACAGCTGCGGCAGTCCGTCCCCGCTGCCGTTCAGGCCGCTCCAGATACCGCCTCCCTGGGTGTCGGCGGCGCTCACACTGGTGCCGGATTCCGTATATCCGCCGCCGCTTCCCGATCCGCTCGAGCTGCTCCAGATACCGCCTCCCTGGGGATCAGCAGCGCTTACACTGGTGCCGGATTCCGTGTATCCGCCGCCGCTTCCCGATCCGCTCAGACCGCCCCAGATGTTTCCGCCGCTCCAGTAGCCGTTGTTGCCGTCATATCCGTCCCAGATGCTGCAGACATTGTCCTGGCACGCATCGTCCCAGAAGCTTCCGCCGCAGGCACTGCTCAGGTCATCCCAGATGCTCCCGCCGCAGGAACCGCTCAGACCGCTCCAGATATTCCCATCACAATAGTCGTACAGGTCAGCGGAAGAACAGCTGTCTCCGTACCAGCCATCCCAGATGGAGGCAAACTCTCCATAGCACCCCTGACTGTCCTGCGTGTAGAAATTGCTGGCGGAATAGGCGGAGGCGTTCATGCTGTAACCACCCTGCTGAACCGCCTTCATCATGGACATCACCAGGGACGCATAGCGTGAATTCTGATTTCCGTACAGAGCCCGGATCGCAGACTGATCCGACCCGACCGTGGCGTATGGCAGGAAAAGGGACAGGCCGTGAGCGTAGGCGGATATGTCCTGGGATGTCACGTTGTAGGCCACCGCCGCCATCGCTGCTGAGGACAGTCCGTCGCAGGCCTCCGGAATCAGGGAGCGCAGCCCGTCGCACAGATCCTGTATATCCACAAGATCCGAGGCGTCATAATCCAGAAACTCGCCGAAGGAAAGCAGATTCTGACGGGCACGGACCACCGCCGGAAGATTCGTCCCCAGGTACGGCTCCAGAGCGGCGCTGAACTGTTCCAGCCGTTCCGTGACCAGCCCCATGGCGGAGCTTTCAATGACGGACATGGTGGCGGTGTCCCCCCGGCGTCCCGTGGAGTTTTCCGCGATATAGGTCCTGGAAATCTCCCTGGCCACATCCAGGGAAGACATGGCCGGATTCCGGCACCACGCCCCGATCCATTCGTCATAGTTCAGTCCGGTTCCGCTGACCAGTTCCTGGCTGACCACCTGATAATCCGCAAATTCCGCGTTCAGGGCGCAGATGTCCACGCTGTTCATCAGGCACGCATCATAGGCGATGACCGCCAGACGGTCGCCGCCCAGGCCATTCTGCAGTCCCGTTCGAAGCTCCTGCATGGTCAGTTCGTCATCGGAATAGTTTTCGTCATAGCACAGCCCAAAGACCGGGCCCCCGCCATGATCCCACAGGACCAGCACATACCTTTCGGCGGGAAACTGTTCCCGGCTGAAACGGAGGAATGCGCTGAGGGTCTCCGCCCTGCCCATGTCGTTCCGTCCCGTATCCTTCAGGAGTTCCGGTTCCCTTGCGCCCAGGCGGTAATACTGAACCGTTGAGGAAGCGATTCCATAGGCGTTCCAACGCCGGGACCCGCCTGTGGCCACAATCACATCCACGCCTTCTGTCCTGCCGACACCGCTCTGGATCATCTCCCGGAGGTCACCGCTGGCCTCTGCCTCCTCGCTCTCCAGATCGCTGCCGCACAGATAAACCATGATGGTTGCTTCCCGGTCCTCTGCCCGGGCACAGGTCAGAAAGAGACATCCCACCAGAAACAGGAGGAAAACTCCCCTGCGCATAATTCCACCCGCTTTTCTCCCGACTTATCCCACAGGCTGAAAACTCTCAATCACCTTTCTGAGCATTTCCCTGTTTTCCTCCGGGGCCGAAATGTACTTGCCGTCATAGGTGACACTGAGGGCCAGAATATACAGGTAATGTCCGCTTGCCACAGTCATTCCGCCGATGTACCAGCCATCCTCGTCCAGATAGTCAAAGAGAAGGAAGGGAATCTGATTTACGGTGATGCTTCCCTTGTAGACGACATCCCGGAGATCATCGAAGCTCTCGATTTCCTCGCGGATAAACGCCTGCAGTTCCGTCTCCGAGAGATTCCACAGAGACAGGTCCGGGTCATCTTCATCCACAAACACGGACAGCTGTAAGAACAGAATGTCGTTATCTCTCTCAGCGCTGATGTAGGCCAGGTCTTCCGTTCCATCCTCGGCTTCAAGGTCTTCCTGATCGATAATCCAGTCTTCCGGCACCGTCAGGGTATAGTAAGGAGTTGTCACCTTCTGCGTCCAGGATTCTGCATGGGCGGCAGAACAGAAAAGTGCCAGAATCAGCAGCAGTGCAAAGAAACGCTTCATACTTCAGTTCCTCCTTTAAATCATGATATGGTCCTGACACAGTATAGCAGAACACCGCCGGGAATGCACCGTTGCAGGGACCACGCCCGGATTTTTTACATTGTGTTTACGAGCCGGACACGTCAACTGAAAATGTCCCGGACAGAATCCGGGACAGAACGCTTCGCCTCACTGAACGCGTTTATAGATCACCATCTCCACCCGGTCGCCCCGGATGAACACCTTGATCTCATCGGCTACATGGGTCACCACGGATTTCTCCAGTTCATCCCATGCCTCAATGGCATCCTGTTCGTTCCGCTGTCTTTTCAGGCTGATCTCGTCCCGGTAGCGCATCAGAGACCATTCCATATCGGCCATGCCGGCAGAGCCGCCGTATTCATACAGGCCGTCGGAAAGCATCGGGGATGTGTCTGCCACATCACTGTCAGCGTCACGGTCAAAGTAATCCCTCAGACGTCCCATCAGACCGCGGGCCGCGTCATTCTTTCCGCTGCTGGCCGTTCCGGTGAGTACAGCACGCTTCTGGGAGCTCATGCGGGTGACCACGGCGAGATGCAGTTTGAACACGCCGGAATCATCCTCAATCCAGAACCGGCCCTCAGAGGCGCCGCCAATGGAACGCATCAGTCCCATCATTTCCTCCGCAAGAAGATGGAGATGCAGCGCCCCCTTGGGAGAGAGCTTCTTATAGGATGCCACCGCATCCACCTGATTCAGCACCTGATTCATGGAACGGTTCAGGTTGCTGACCACAAGAACATCCGACTGCAAGCCGCCACCTCCTTATTCGATGACCAGGAGATCACTGAAACCCGTCACATCAAAGACTTCCTGAACCAGACCATTCACGTGCGTCACCTTCATGCCTTCCTTGTCAGACATCAGCTTGTGCGCCATGAGAAGGACCCGCAGTCCGGCAGAGGAAATGTACACCAGCTGTGTCAGGTCAAAAACGATCGACTCCGCCTGCGGGGCTTCCCTGGTGATCACTTCCTCCAGCTGGGGGGCCGTGGTGGTGTCCAGTCTGCCTTCCAGGCCAATTTCCAGCGTTTTCCCGTTCATGTTCTTCTGGATCGTCATATTGCTTCCTCCGATCATTCCTGTTATGCCTGTATGGATCCGGGACTTCCCGTGAAAAGAATAGTACAACAAGCAGGGTAAAATCGCAACCGTCTCCTGTGGTTTTTACCTGGTTTCGCCTCCCCGGGCGCGCTCATGGCATTGCTTTTTCCCGGATGTTTTCCTACAATGGCCGGGGACAGAGGACACATCTTCAGACAGCCTGTCCTGGAGGCACGTATGAATCAGCCAAACATCATCATGATTATGACCGATCAGCAGCGGTGGGACGCTCTGGGCGCCATCCGTCCCGTGGTGCAGACGCCCGGCATTGACAGCCTGGCCCGGAAGGGCATTCTCTTTGACCAGGCCGTGTGTCAGGCTCCCATGTGCGTGCCCAGCCGCAACTCCCTCATGTTCGGTCTTTATCCCTCACAGACCGGCGTGCGCACCAACCGGGGAGCTCTGCTGGATGAGGAAAGACTGCCGGGGATCCCTCTGCCGCAGCTGCTCCGGGAGGCGGGCTATTTCTGTGCCGGGTTCGGCAAAACCCACTGGAATCACGCCCTTGCGGGGCATCCCGGATCCCGCCGCGGCTTCCATGTCCGGGCTGAGGGACAGAGCCGGTCTTCCATCCTCTGCGAGGATGGGGCTGTCATGATGGACGATGAGGATCCCGAAGGCCTGAAGGCCTATTATGAGGAAACGGCAGAATTCGGCAGCGGTGAGGAAAACGCGCTGGGATATATCGGAAAGCCCAGCCGCCTGCCCCCGGAACACCACCGGGACGGCTTCATTTACCGCAAGTGCCTGGAATTCCTGGAGGGGTATACGCCCGGGGCCCAGCCTCTGTTTCTGTACTTTTCCCTGATCAAGCCCCACGCGGGTTTCAACATACCTCCCGCCTTCGAAGCCCTCTATCGCCCGGAGGACATCCCTGCCATGCCCAGAGCATCCTTCCGGTGGGAATCCGGCACCCACATGGCCGCCGCCATGGCCGCAAGCTCCTCCCTCCATGACGTCCATGCCCGGCGCAGGGAAGTACTGGAAAAGCTGACGGAGGAGGAACGCAGGCTTATCACGTTGCGCTATTTCGCCAACTGTTCCTTCATGGACTCCATGATCCGGGGAGTTCTGGACAGCGTACACAGAAAGGGTCTGGACCGGAACACTCTCTTTGTCTTCCTCTCGGACCATGGCGAAATGCTGGGGGAAAGGGACCTGCGCTACAGTAAGTACTGCCTGTACGAATCCAGCGTCCGGGTCCCTCTGATCCTCGCCGGTGATGTTCTGCCCCCGGAAAAGCAGGGCACACGGGACAGCCGCCCCGCCATGCTCACCGATCTGCTCCCCACCCTCTGCGCTCTTTCCGGCGCGGCGCCGGATCCCCGCTGGCCCGGACAGAGTCTTCTGGCGCCATGCCGCCGCTCCGGCGCGTTCTGTGAGTTCCACGGGGGCGGCGGGGAGGATATTCAGATCGCCCCTGCCTGGATGTGGCGGACTCCTGAATGGAAGCTGATCCTATTCCGGGAAGGCACGGTGCTGGAGGATACGCCCCCGGAGGGAGAACTCTATCATCTGCCCTCGGACCCGGAGGAGTGGCACAATCTCTATCATGATCCTGCCTGCCTGAAAGTGCGGGAGCAGCTGACCGTCGCTCTTCTGTCCCACATGGCTTCCGCCTTTGCCCGGGGACCGGCTTTCGGGGATTACCGGGGTCTGTCCCCCATCACACCGCGCCCGTGACGGCCGGGATTCCACGGGCCCTTTTCCCCGCCCTTTCAGTTTTCACCCGCGGCGCCGGATAAAAAGCAGCCCCTGCATGGCAGGGGCTGTCGTATATCAGAGAGTCACGTGAATCCGGTTCCTGCCATTTTCCTGGCTGTAGGCAATGTCCCTGCCCATCTTCTTGAGGATCGTAACCCCCAGCCCGTCCTCATCCTGCTCAAAGGGATTGTAGGGCTTTCCGCCGCAGGTGATGGAAATCCCCACATTGCGGTCGGATTCCGCGTAGTCAATGCCCACATCCACCTCCACTTCAGACCCGGAGGGATAGCAGTGGGCCAGCATTTCGTAAACAAGCTCCTCGCAGCAGATCTGCAGCCGGTTTGCACTGTTTCCGGACAGGCCGTATTTCTCGCTGAATTCCTGAATGCCGCCCTGCATTTTCATCAGGTCAAAGTCACGGTCGCGGATTTCGTAGGTAAAGTACTTGATCTTGTGGATAAAGGCGATCGTCTTCTCACGCTGGGGGTGATCAAAGATCTGCCGGGGCGTGCCCTGTTCATAGATGCCGCCGTCGGCAAAGAACAGCACCCTGTCCGCAACCTCACGGGCAAAATTCATCTCGTGGGTGACAATGAGCATGCCCATGTTCCTTTTTGCCAGCATCCGGATCACCGCCAGCACCTCGCCCACCATGGTGGGATCCAGAGCGCTGGTGGGTTCATCAAACAGGAGAATTTTCGGTTCCATCATCAGGCACCGGCAGATGGCGATCCGCTGCTGCTGACCTCCGGAAAGCACGGAAGGCCACGCATGGGCACGGTTGGCCAGACCCACCTGCCCGAGGAGCTCCATGGCTTTTTTCTCAGCGTCCTCACGGGACATGCCCTTCAGCCGCATCGGCGCCAGACAGAGGTTTTTCATGACGTCCATCTCAGAGAAAAGATGGAATTTCTGAAAAACCATGCCCATGGAGCGGCGGATTTCGTCCACTCTGGCCCCCTGGGCCGTTATCTCCCTGCCGTCAATGAAAATCTGTCCGGCATCCGGCTGATTCAGGAGCATGAGGGAGCGAAGGAATACACTCTTTCCGCAGCCGGACCCGCCGATAATGGCGATCCGCTCGCCTTCCTCCACGTTCAGGTCAATGCCCCTGAGCACCTCCAGGCCGTCAAAAGACTTCCTCAGCCCTTTCACTTCAATCAGACTCATGCCGCACCTCTTTTCTTCTTCCTGTCGGTCAGGGCAAAGATGCCATACACCAGATAGCTGAGGCCCAGATAGATCAGCATGCCGATGGAAATGGTCAGCAGCGGCTGCATGGTACGGCTTGCCGTATTGTTAATCACGCGGGTGAGATCGGTAATGGTCACATAGCCCACGACACTGGTCCACTGGATCAGATTCACAATGGTGGACTGATAGACGGGCTTGGCAATGCGCAGCACCTGGGGAAGCGTGACAAACCGGAAGGTATCCCATCCGGAAAAGCCCAGAGTCCGGGCCGCTTCCGCCTGCCCCCTGTCCGTCGCCTCCAGTGCGGAACGCAGAAGTTCCGCCACGTGTGCGGACACATTCAGGGCAAAGGTGACCACCGCCACGGTGACGGGGGAAAGGCCTGCCCTGGCAAACACTCCGTAGTACAGAAGGAGCAGCAGCATCAGCACGGGGGTGCCCCGCAGAATGGCGATATAGACGGTGGCAATTCCCCGCAGTATCCGATTTTTCCGGGTCCGCATCAAACAGATCAGGGCGCCCAGAATGGTTCCCAGCAGGAGGGCTCCGGCCGAGATCTGAATCGTCACCCACAGTCCGCCCAGGATGGTTTTCCAGGATCCGCCCTGAATGAGGATTTTATAGAGTTTGTCGGATAGTGTCATATCTTCTCCTTTCAGCTTACTCTCTCCGCCGTTTCATGATCTGTCATGAGTATACACCCGCCTGTTCCCAAAGAAAAGCGCGGGATACCCGATCCTTTCCAGGAAACAAAAACCGTTCCCCGCAGGGAACGGGCGCGTCCGGGATGAATCCCTCCGCCTCAGCGTGACATGGCACCGCCGCAGAGCATGACCACGAGGCCGCCCACACTCAGCCATACACGATACTTGGCCACAAAGGACACAAAGTCCTGCACCGCTGCATCCGCAGGAAGTCCCTGAATCTTGAAAAAGCCAAACACGCCAAAGGCCAGGGCGGCAAACCCCAGCACCATAAGTCCTCTTCCCAGTGCTTTCATGATCTGATACCTCCAATGTTCATTCGGGAGTACTATAATCGATGATTCATACCGTGTCAAGCTGATCACCCTGGACCTTCCACGATGAACGGCTGTATAATTAGAAAAAAGGAGGCCTTTCACCATGTCCCGGAAACTCAGCGCTGCCCTGGTCGGACTCTCCTTCGGCGCTTCCTTCGCGCCAATCTGGCGGGATCACCCGGATGTCCGGGAAGTCGGCGTGTGTGATCTCCGCTCCTCCCTTGCCGCGGAAACGGCCCGGGAGTACGGCATTTCAAAGATCTACGCCTCCCTGGAGGACATTCTGAAAGACGATGAGGTGGACATCGTTCATCTGGTCACGCCCATACCGGATCACGCCCGGCAGACCCTGCAGGTACTGAAGGCGGGCAAACACTGTGCCTGCACGGTTCCCATGGCCACCTCCCTGGAGGATATCCGGCACATTGTGGAGGCTGTGCGCGTCTCCGGGAAAAACTACATGATGATGGAGACCACGCTGTACACCTATCCCTTCCTGTATATCCGCAGCCTTGTGGAAAAGGGAGAACTGGGACGGATTCAGCTCCTCCGGGGTTCCCATTACCAGGACATGGAATACTGGCCTGACTACTGGGCGGGTCTCCCCCCCTTCTGGTACGGAACCCATGCCATTGCCCCTCTGGTGGCTCTGGGCGGACGGATCGAGCGTGTATCCTGTCTGGGTTCCGGAAGCATGCGGGAAGAACTGGTGCGGCGCTACGGAAATCCCTATCCCGTGGAAACCGCCCATTTCCGTTTCGCAAACGGGCTCGCCGGGGAAGCCACCCGCAGTCTCTTTGAAACCGCCCGGATCTATCAGGAAGGGCTGTTTGTCTATGGAAGCCGGAAATCCGTGGAATGGGGATTCGCGGACTCGGACCTGCCCGTTGTCAGCGAACTGCAGGAAAGGGGAGACTCACCCTGGCGGGGCAACCCCGTCCGGACGCATGTCCAGGAGATGCCCAACTTCTATCACCGGCTCCCCGAACCTCTCTGGCCCTATACCGTGGGGTCCAGTCTCTATGATCCCACCAACCCGCAGCTTTCCCTTCAGAAAGGCGCCGGGGCGGGGCACCACGGATCCCATGCCCATCTGGTGAACGAGTTTGTCCGCAGCATTCTGGAAGAAAGAAAACCCGAGGTGGATGAAATCATGGCCGGTCATATCACCGCCGCCGGCATCTGTGCCCATGAATCCGCCATGCGGGACGGCGAATGGCTGGCGGTTCCCCGCTTCTGAGCCGCGGAAAGGATCACGGAGCGCCTGTCGGGGCCCTTCGCCCGGTCTGCCCGGAAATCAGATGAGGATGCCTGACAGATGATCCATTTCATGCTGGATGATCTGCGCCGTCCGGCCGGAATAATGGCGCCTGCGCCTCTTCCATTTCTCATCCAGGTATTCCACCTCAATCCTGCGGTACCGGGTGGTCCTGCGAAGGCCCTCCAGGGAAAGACACCCTTCCTCAGCCTCGTAGGGATCGTCCGCTGCAAGAAGGACAGGGTTCAGCATCACCACATCTCCCGTGTCCGTGCAGACAATGATGATCCTCTTCCGGGAACCGATCATGTTCGCCGCCATTCCGACGCACCTGTCCCGGTGCTCCCGGAGCGTGTCCCGCAGGTCCCGTCCCACGCTCCCGGCATCCTCTGCCGAGGCGTCCTCCGCCCTCTGTCCCAGAAGGAAGGGATCCCTGACAATCTGTCTGATCATTTTCCTGTTCCTCCGTATCGCTGCAATGTGTTATACTTCTCCTCCGGGGCCCGCAGACAGAAAGCCCCGGACGGGAGGCACGCAATGGAGTATCGGGTCAGGGCTGAGGAAGACGGATGGCAGGTCCTGCGGATCCTCAGGGGAAGCATGCAGGTCAGCTGTTCAGCGCTGAAAAGCGCCAAGTGGAACGGACGGATCCTTCTCAACGGCCGGGCCGTTACCGTCCGCACCCCTGTCAGGGAAGGTGACCTCATCTCCATGGAATGGGGAGAAGACACGCCCGCCTATTCCCCGAAGCCCTTTCCCATGAATCTCACCATCCCCTTTATGGATGAGCATTTCATGGTCGTGGACAAACCCGCGGGCATCGCCAGCCAGTCCAGCCGGAACCATCCGGACGACTCTCTGGAGAACGCAGTCTATGCCTTCCTGGGCTGTCCCCCCGGCTTTGTATACCGGCCCGTCAACCGGCTTGACAAGGGCACCGGCGGCCTTCTGGTGATCGCCAGGACGCCCCACGCCCAGCACCTTCTGCAGGAAATGCTGCACACCCCCCGGTTCTGCCGGAGATATCTGGCCTGGACCACGGGCATTCCGGAGACGGAAGAAGGCGTTCTGGACTTTCCCATTGTCCGGGAACCTTCCGCCACCATCCGGCGGATCGTCTCGCCGGATGGCAGGCCCTGCCGGACTCTGTACCGGGTGCTGAAGGAGAAGGAAGACGGGGCCCTGATCCTTCTGGAACTCCGGACAGGCAGAACGCATCAGATCCGGGTCCATCTCAGCCATATCGGCTGTCCCGTCCGGGGAGACTTTCTCTACGGTACGGAACTGCCGGATGCGTTTCCGGGCTGTTTTGCCCTGCACAGCGCCTTCCTCTCCCTGGTCCATCCCCTGACAGGAGAACACATCCATTTCATCAGCCGTCCCCCCTGGGCCCGGGAAATCGAGGATGCCCGGCTGCTTGCGGACTTTGAATGACCCATCCCCGAGGATGGGTTTTTTTCATGTCTGCACACGAGAAAAAGCCTCCCGGCATGGAATTCCCTGTTCTGCATCGGAGTTCCCGGACGCTCCGTGGCCTTCCGGACGCTGTACGCGTACAGGGAACGCTCATGGATGCAGGGAAGAACGCCTGCCGCAGGCCGAATCATCCCCTTCCCTCCGCAGGCAGATCCTGTCCCGGAAGAATCCGGAGAGATTCCGGCGTTACGCCACACTTCAGGTACAGAATCCCGACACCCGCCGCCTCCGCTTCCCTCAGGGCCCTTCCGAACGCCGGATGTGTCCTGTCGTTGGGCAGCACCCGGCTGACGCCCTCCGTCTGAATCACAAAGGCCAGATAGGCCCGGTACCCCTCCCGGGACGCCCGGGCAAGCTCATGGAGATGCCGGACGCCCCGGAGCGTCGGCGCGTCCGGAAAATAGCCGATTCCATCCTCCTCCAGCGTGCATCCCTTGACCTCCAGCAGAAAGGATTCCCCGTCCCTTTTCATGAAAAAATCCATGCGGGACTCACCATACCCGAACTCCGGACGGATCTCGTCAAACCCCTGGCCTTCCAGCCACTCCCGCACCACCCGGTTCGGCGCCTGACTGTCAATATTGAAAAGTCTGCCGTTCTTATAGACCCCGGTCAGATCATAGGCGGTTTTCCGCACAGGATTGAAGGATCGCGCAAGCACCACCCGGACTCCGGGAAGCAGAAGTTCACGGCACCGGCCTGTATTTTTGACATGAACCACCGTTTCCCGGCCTTCCAGACTGACATGGGCAATGAACCGGTTGGGGCGGCATATAAAAGCGCCTTCACGGATATGGCCATAGATCATCGTCTTCCCTTCCCCCTGACATTTTCCGTCTCTTTTCCACACACAGTCTGCCCGGATCTCTTCAGATTTTCCGGAGCGGATCCGGACAGGTCAGGCTCCTTCAGAATCCGGTAAACGCCCTGGAAGGAAACATGACCATCACCGCAATGAAATTCGTCACGCTCACAGCCTCTGAGGCAGAGGCGGGAAAAACAGACGGACCGCGGGGGTTCTGCGTGCGGGCAAAAAGGGGGCGGAAGATGATGATCTTCCTGCCCGTAAAGACCTTTCCGGGAAATGCGCATCCATGAACAGTCCGCGCCGGAACAGATCGTCCTTCCTTTTTCTTCCTCCGCAGTCCCTGTCCCCTGCCCTGCAGCCGTAAGGAAATCCGGGTGTCCTCCTCCTGCGGGAGACGGAGGAATCACAGAAGGGCTTCCAGTTTTTCCAGAAAGGCGGATTCGCCGAAGGTATTGACCTTGACGAAAACCGCCTGGGAACCGCCGGAGGTAATGGCGCTCAGGTAAATCACACCATCCGCTCCCTGAAAGAGCGTAACGTTCAGGGAAACCCGGTTTTTTCCGATCCAGCTGTACCGTTCAAACACACGGACAGAACAGCGTGTATTTCCATCACTGAAATCGCTCCCATCCTCCAGGGATGCCGACACATTCCCTCCTGTAATCCCCTGCTCGATCCGCAGGAGCAGGCCTCTGAAATCCCCGCCCCGGATGATTCTTTCGAGTTTTGCCACGCATCTTCCCTCTTTCCTGACTGTTCATTCTCCGATCACTGTCGGATAACGGTGGATTCTATCAGATTCGAAATGGACGATCAAGCAGACGGTGCTGCCGAAAAAAACGCCATGCCGGCGTTTTCCCCTGAATTGTCTTCAGCTGAATATCTTCCGGCATGGCATGATGTTCCTTACGGAGCAATTTTTTCAAAGGTTTTTCCTTCCAGGGCTTCGTCTCCCGCGTTCCTGATTTCCACCCTGCCCTCAGCGTTGAGGGAAATCAGCGCTTCGGATTCCTTCTCATAGACCACGGTGCGTTCTTCCTCACCTTTATCATCATACTTCACGTTATCACAGATGACATAGACAGCTTTCAGTTCCTGCCGCTCGGCATCATAATTGCAGGCATAGACCCATTCCGTCATCTCCCACGCGCTGCTGCCCCATCTGATCAGCACCTTGTAGTTGTCCGTATCCTCCAGGAACAGTTCCAGGGACGCGCGGTCATCCTGCCACACTGAACCCTCAATGCCGTCCAGCACCCATCCCTCTTCGGGAAGGACAGCCCAGATCCCGGGCACGATGCCCAGGGCTTCCGCCAGCGCGGTCGCCTCAGCGCTCATCAGACCGCTTACCGTTATGTATACGTCCTCCGGCAGCGTTGCCCTGAACAGCTCTTCCGTTCCGTCCGGATTCACCTGGCGGATGTAGTTCTTCTCCGGATCTCCCTCAAAGAAATCAAACCGGACCTTTTCCTCAGGGAATGCCAGCACAACATACTCACCCTCCGGCGTTTCACTGGCATCTGCCGGTGTCAGGACTGCCTTTGACAGAAGTTCCGTGAAACCCGGTGCATAGGGTTCCGCGGGCTTCATCACATCGTATTCCGTGGTCGCCAGGGTATAGACGGCGGGATTTTCCGGATCGTTCACGCGTGCCACCAGACCATGCAGTGATTCCTCGGCAGGAGCCACGGACCATGCCATGACCAGAGCACAGAGCAGTGAAAGCAGAACAATGATCTTTTTCTTCATTCCGTATTCCTCCTTTTTTCCATGTCAGTTCTTTTCTGTTTGATTCCGCGCAGGCACCGCCCACATCTGTTGATACGTTCCAGAATACAGGATGGCATTTCCGGCTGTTTTTGTCAAACCGGCTCCGGATTCCGGCATGTGCAGAAATCTCCCGAATCTGGTATACTGAATACAGGCCCTGTACAGCATGTTTCAGCTGAGGCCCCTGAAAAAAACTTCCGCCGCGGCCTGGACAGCCGTTTTCCCTGGCGGGTGCGCGGAAAGTCTGAAGATGGAGGACCCCATGAACGAAGGCATTCTTTTACTTGACGGAAGCCCCCGGGGAACGAAGAGCAACACCATGCCCGTTACCAGGGCTTTCCTGGACGGCATCTGTGAAACGGCTCCCCAGCCCGTAACCACCCTTGAAATCAGGCAGCTGCAGATCGAGCCCTGCAGAGGCTGCTTCGGGTGCTGGAAGGCAACCCCCGGACAGTGCGTTATTCATGACGACATGCAGCAGGTCATGGACGCAATGCATCAGTCTCAGATCATTCTCGTTTCCTTCCCGGTCTATTATTACGGGCTGCCGGGACCGGTGAAAACTCTGCTGGACCGCACGCTTCCGGTTATGCTGCCCTATAACGGCGGCCCGACCCTCCACCGCGTACGGAAGGACATGAAGGGAAAACGGTTCGTCTTTATCTCCACCTGTGGATTCCAGTCCACCGATGGGATCTATGACGCCTTCAGGGTTCAGCTTCGCGGCATCTTTGGCGCTGAGCAGCCGCTTCTCATCACCGTTCCCCAGGCGGATCTGATGCACGCGGAACCCGTTAAGAAATATACCCAGCGCCGCCTTGACGCCGTGCACCGGCTGGGCACTCAGTTCGCCCGGGGAGAAATCGATGAACAGCTACTGGCGGAATGCGGGAAGCCCATGATCCGGAAATGGATCTATCAGAAAATGGTCTCATCCTTCTACGGAGACGGGGAAGAAACCTGATTCAGGGAAACGGTCCGTCAGCAGCCTGTGACGGACAGGGCTGAACATTGGCCCTGCTGCCATCCCTGCGCAATCCACGGGACGGGCTGATCCATCATCACCGCGGCGGATCACGACACAGACAGGATTGTCCGGAGCAAAAAGAACATGAGCCGCCGCATTTCGGGAAGACCGCGGCGGCTCTTTTCCCGTGGTTTCACGGGTGACCCCTTCCCGGTTAGACCCCGCCGGCGACAAAGTCCGCATATGGTTTCCGGATCGGTGCCGAACGGAATTCTGAAAGCCACCGGTTCACCTGCTCCGGCTCGGAGATGACACAGATGGCCGCATCTCCGGAAACGGCTTTCCGGCGTCCGTTCCTGCAGGCGGAAACCGCGCTGCTTTCCGGTCCCGCCGTCCGGCGCCTCCTGAATACGGCCTGCCGGTGTGGACTTCCCCATCCCTTTTCCCGCCGGTTTTATTCCGCGTAACGGTACTTCCTCAGTTTTCGTCCGTAGAGAATACACCACAGAATTCCGGCAGCGCCCAGAATGAACATCATCAGAGCAGCGCCGGAGCCCTTTCCGGTCCCGAACAGTCCGCTCAGCCAGTCCCGGGCATGCGCGCTCATCAGGGGTTCGCACACGACATCCACCATAAACCCGCCCCATCCGAGACCGACGGGAATGGTAAAGAACTGCAGTGTGTTTCTGCAGGCGTACACTCTCCCCTGAAGGCTGACGGGAATGACTGTCCGCATGATGACATTCTGACTGGCGCTCATCACAGGAACCAGTAGCCAGCCCAGAATCTGTCCGACGCACCATACCGCGGGGCTTGGGGAAAAGGCAAGGAGGAAGTTTTCCGTTCCCAGGGAAAACAGCATGGTCAGATAGATCACCCTGATCCTGTCCCGGGGTCTGGGCATAAGGGTCGTGAGCACACTGCCCAGCACCATGGCCATCCCCGAGCAGGACGTCACAATCCCCAGCATGCGCGTGCCTGCTCTTGAAATCACCAGGGCAGGCAGGACCGCGTCAAAGGCGGAAGCGATAAAATTCACGCCGGACATGAACAGGATCATGTGCAGAACCAGTGGATTCTCCCTCAGAAAACGCAATCCCTCCCGGGCAAGTCTGAGTATCTGTTCCGGGTGGTCCTCCCGGGAATCCACTTCGGGTATATCAATGAACCACGCCAGGGTGACAAAGGCGGCCCCGAAGGTGAGCAGATCGAACAGGATCACGGCGTCCAGCCCCGACATGCCATAGAATGCCGAGGCAATCAGAGGGCTGCCGATGGACACCAGGGAATGAGACAGGGACTGCAGCCCGCTGGTTTTCTGGTAGTCCTCCCTGGGCACCACCAGCGTATAGGCCACCTCCGAGGCCGGTTCCTGCACCGTGTTCATCAGCCCCGAAACAGCGTTGATGATTGTCAAGTTTTCATGGATTTTGATCACTAAAAGGATTCTATCCCAATTTTTACAGTGAAGCAAAGTGACAAAACGTCCGTATTTTCTACGTTTTTCCCTCATTTGGGTTGATTCTTGAACTGGTTTCTGCTATGCTTCGCATTAGTGATCATGATCACTAAACGGAGGTTGGACGTATGCCAGAAGCCAAAGACAGTAATGTTCGGAAATTTCCGGTCCCACCGGACAGCAATGAACGCATTATCACATTTTTGACTCGACAGTCCGATGCAGTTACAAGGGTATATCTGACGACACAAAAAGTGTACATACAGGAAAAAGGATACAATCGAAACAAAAGACTATCCATAGGTAAATTGGACTATAAGCTATCACCAGATTGGAAAGAAAAGGGAATCCGACCTACAGAAATGATTCCAAATGAGAATTATATGGTGTATTTTCCAGAGCTCCGGTGGTGTGGAGAGACTGTTCTTAACCAGGTAAAGAACAATATAAATGAAGAAGATGAAGAATCATCAGAAGAAGAATTCGAACAGCTGTTTAGTGACAATGTTAAAGTTGGTCCTTTTCTCATCATTGATGAAACGATAAGAAAAATCAAGTTGCGGGAAATATTGTCTTCGTCATTTACTGAGTCGGAAATCAATCGAATTCTGGACTTTGTATCCTACATGGTTGTCAACGAAGATAATGCAGCGATCCATTTCAATGGTTATGCATATGAGCATGCACTGTTTGAATCGGGACGTGGAGTCAGCGATGAGACCCTGGGCAGACTGTTCGGAAAGATAGATGAAAGCAGAATCAATACGTTCATGAAGAAATGGAATGAACACATTATCCAGGAGCACGATAAAACGGATAACGGAAAAGTATACATCTCTGTGGATGGAACCAATACTTCCAGTCAGGCTGGTGAAATAGAGTTAGTAGAATATGGCGCGTCAAAGGTTGACGATGGAAACCCGATAATCAACATGATGCTGGCTGTAGATATGGCAAGCAGTCTGCCGATCCTGTATGACATGTATAACGGAAGCATCAACGATATGTCAGAGTGTACGTTCATGCTGACACAGATCATCGGAATGAACTACAAGGCATTCGGGGTCGTTCTGGACCGTGGCTTTTTCTCGAAGGAGAATATTTCATACTTTGACAGGCATAACCTTGATTTTATTATCATGGCAAAAGGATGGAAACGATTTGTACGCAGCGCTGTGCTCAAAGTTGTTTCCACTTTTGAAAACAGGGAAAAAACCTATATTCCAAGATACGGTGTTTATGGAACAACAACAAAATGTGAGCTGTTTGGTGCCGAACGGTATCTCCATATCTTCTATAAACCTGAAACGGTTGCCTGGGAGCAGAACGCTCTTCGTGAAAAGATGGAGAACTGGGAAAATAAGCTGACAAAACTAAAAGAAACTCAGGAACATGTGGATTTGCGATCTCATAACTATATTTCAAATTTCTTTTTCATTGATTATCAAGAGAAAAAAGATAAAAATGATGTTGTCATAAAAAGGACTGTCGTTAATTTCAGAAGAAAAGAAGAGGAAATCGATAACGAATTAAGTTTAGCTGGTCATTTTGTGATTGTAACATCTGAGAAAATGGATGCGAGTACAGCACTGATTGCATATAAAAGTCGGGACATAAATGAGAAACTAAA
>CACYGY010000023.1 GCA_902774025.1 uncultured Eubacteriales bacterium | reverse complement strand
CACAGGATATTGTGAAAAGATCCGAGTGGCGGGAAACGGGAAAGCCCCCTCATGAATGAGGGGGTTGGGGGTGTTGATTAGCCGATGGCGTTGGCTTGAGAGAGCAGGTGACTGCATTTTTCAGATTGCCTGCGGGTTGAATATCTTGTCCGGCCGGGCGAAGAACGCATCCCTGATGGGCATGGAAAGAAGACGGCGCTTTTCGCCCGGGAAACCCTCCGGCTTTTGCTCCACCTCAAAGGACTGGCTGCGGGATTCCAGTCCTTTTGCAGCCGGGCGTCCTCCATCCCGGTGCTTTCAGGCATGACCTCAACCCATATTCATCGGGTATGGCTCCGCGGGATGGCTCTGGCCGGAATGATTTCGTCGTTGCAACCGTCTGAGATCACTGCGCCGGTACAGCCTTCGGGCATCTTCACCACACAGGCCCTCTTGCGGCTCTGTTCATGGCAAGGATCGAAGCCCTGGGGGAAGCGCAGACCCGGATGCGGGGCTTCGCTGTGACCTTCCTTGCAGTACGGCTACATCCGTGTGGATGATCAACTGCCGGGGGCGTTCAGCGGAGAAAGCGCCGCCGAAAGGCTTCAGCAGGTATCAGAGATCAGCACTCCCCGGCTGGCTGTGATGCTGCGCTTCAGGTCAACATCCAGTCGCTTCCACATCGGTTCCTGTCTGTACAGTGACAGCGCCATGACGGCAGGCCGGAGCACAACGGTCCGTAACAGCGACGCGGGTATATAAGGACGATGGACGGCGGCCTTTCTGGTCTCCTCTTCCGATTTTGGATCGGCGTACACCCTGCACAGGTAAACGAGCTTGTAAACCGTGAAGGATTCACGAATCAGTTCCAACTGAACAACGTCTGTCCCGATGCATTTCAGTGGATGTTCATCAGCAATGTACTCTTCCTCGGGACCCACGTTGACCTTTCCCCCGGTAAAACGCGTGCACAGAATTTCTCCACGTTTCGACAAGACAGCGAATTTTAATTAAAATCTAGAACGCAATGTAATTTAATTAAAATCAATAACGACCGCAAAACCAGCGGTTTTTTACGTGCAGTTTCAATGGCGGGCAGGACGGGGTTTTTACAGGATGTCCTGCCTGCATGGGCTGAGTTTCCCGTCCCACCGGGGAAGCCCGGGATCAACCGCAGCCACCATGGTCATGACTCCATGCTGTTGCGCTTACATCCTTTTCATTTCCTGCAGGAACAACTCCTGAACCAGCGCGAGATGATGCTCCGCTGACCAGGCCAGATACAAATTGGACTTGATCCCCGAATCAAAAGGGTGGAAAGTGACCGCTGAACTGTCCCCCTTCTTTCACGCCCTCTTCGCGAAGTATAGCATAAGCTGCTTTTTCCGCAATCAGCGTCCCGTGGAAGGAGTACCGATCTCATTCAGCTGTTGAAAATCATAACCAAGTCGGCCGGACTACGGGATTGTGCAGCAGACGGAGGAACAACTGTCCGGCGGACGGGTATAACTGGCAGCAGGAACGCTGCATGGTCTGCTGAACATGCTCCGCGATAACTGCCAGAGCGGAAATCTTATCCGGTCCTGCCTCAGCCGATAAGGAGCGATCTCAACCATGTGGAGTCATGACTATATCCGTCATGGAACAGGGGGCCCGATTCACTGACCGAAGACAATGCGAAGATACGAAAACCATGATCAAAGGGAAAGTTCGCCGTTAACGGGTCTGTTTTTCCTGTTTTTGCAATTTTGGACCTGTTAACCATGCTTTTTCAGCTAACAAAACGGTCTTTCATTCCTCATAAATTCCATCAGGTTTACATGAGAAATGCCGTTCCTTTTCTGCAGCAGATAATCGGTCATCATCACATAACGGGGATAATTGTCCCGAATCCTCTCAAGCGAGCGGTATTCTCTTTCTTCGGTTTCTTTGCTGTTGGCAATGGTATATGAAACCTGAATGTAGGCATAATTCTGCTCTGCATTCCGGACAACAAAGTCGCATTCCAGGGTTCCGATGCTTCCGACACTCACCATGTAATTCTGGCCTTTGGCATAGCTGAAAACCAGATTTTCCAGATCAGGGCCGTACTGTATGGTATTGTCTGTATTCACTGCGTAGTAGAAACTCAAATCTGACAGATAGTACTTTTTCTCTCCCTGAAGGGCCCGTTTTGATTTCATATCAAAACGCGGACATTCATAAAGTATCTTTGAATCCAGGAGAATTTTAACGTATCTGGATACGGTTTGCTTGGAAATATGAATACCGTTTCCCTTGAGAGATTTGTATAGGCTGGTTATGCTCGTTCTTGATCCGAAATTGTTAATCAGGTAGTCCCTGACTCTTTCAAACGTTTCCTTCTCTCGTATTTTTACTCGTTTACGGATATCTTTCTCAAAGATTTCCTGGATGATTCCCTGTACGTAGGTACGCTTTTCCTGCATTCCGTCCAGAAGAACGGTCCTTGGAAAGCCTCCCTCCAGGATAAAGCGATTCAATTCGGCTACAGGATTCGGATCAATCGGTTTCTGATAGAATGCTTTCATTCCTTCATATTCCATAAAGTTCAGCGGAAAAATCTCAAATTCCAGATAGCGGCCAGTCAATTTGGTTACGAGTTCTCCGCTGAGAAGATATGAATTCGACCCCGTAATAAATATGGACCATTCGCCATCGCCCCGAAATCCATTGATCACTTCCTCGAATTCCTTCACGTTTTGGATTTCATCGATGAACAGGTATTTGAGCTTCGGAGTTCTGTTATTCTCCTCGATAAGTTTCTCCAGCTGGTCTGCGGTCTTAATCTTTCTGTATCCTCGCCGGTCCAGATCCAGATACACAATCTGCTCTGCTGCGATTCCCTGTTTTTGCAGTTCTTCCGCAATCATCTGCATCAGACATGATTTTCCGCTACGTCTGACGCCTGTAATCACCTTGATCAGATCATCAGCGTGATAAAAGCCCCGGATCTTCCGGAGGTATTGTTCACGAACATAAAGCATGATCTCAGGACCTCCTGAATTCGTTGCGTTGAAATTGTAATGTACGATTGGAAAAATAGCAAGTTAACAAGTCTGTTTTTTGTGCTTTTAGAAAAACAGACCTGTTAAAACCAGGGATGGAAAGAAAAAGGTCAGATGTTTGATCCTGACAAAGATGATGATCCTGATCCCAAAGTGAAAAAAGAGGGGGACCCGGTGCCGCACCGAGTCTCCCTGCAATGGGGCCAACGGTCAAAATAGATCCTTGACGATGGACGGGTTCGGACAAGACCCCCCCGAGGTCTTTCACCTTTATACAGCGATTGAATGAACCCGTGATGTACGGGTGTTCCGGCAGGTTTCGATGCAACTGACCCGGAAAGGCAGCATTCTGCATTCGGGACAGAATCATAACGGCAGTTCTCCCGAATCCGGTGTCCCATCTGCACAAGCCCGGCGTTCAGGTGTCCGGAAAGAATCGGGATCACGTTTTCGGTTTTTCCGTCACGGATCATTGGCGGCAGTTATTCATGTCTGCATGACATGACTGAAATGCCGTAACATTCTCATCAGGGGCAAGGGAACAATCACGAATCAGGAAGTCTCAGCCGTATGCGAATACTTTTACCTTCAAAAGCGTCGGTTTCCAGCAGGCAATATTGGCCTCATCCCCGTTCAGTCGCCGGAAGGCTTCCCATTTGCCGCCGCGGAATTCGCCGTCCTCCAGACACAGCAGATCCACATTCGGACATTCCCTGTCCAGAGACAGGACCCGGACGAAGCAGGCATTTGCAATCAGGATAAACTCGTCTGAGGCAGTCTGAAGTGCAAGACATACGCTGTCTTTTCTGCTCATGTGCGGGGAATCCATGATCGCCTTTACAGCGAAACGACCAAAACACATGGTGTCTGTTTCCGGCCTTTCCCCGATCACGGCCTGCAGCCTTTTTGTACCGTATGCTTCGCACAGCAGTTCCTGACAATCATTCAGTGTCCTGTTGTACCAGGCATATTCCCCGGCGTCCTGCGGGGTGGCCAGAAGGGGATCACTGGTATCCATGCCAAACAGCGCCCCGAGAGACGAGGAAAAGACTTCCCCGATTTCCTCAAAGCCAAAGGGAGCAAATCCCCAGGCATGATAATGCCCGACACAATAGACCAGCCGTGGACCGGCATAGCTGTGGGCGGACGTTTCCGGGATCAGCAGCGGATTGCCGATCCTGCAGAATTCGTCACAGACACCAAGGAAGTCACGCACGTAGATATCCGGACAGAACACGTCGATATGCGGAGCATGGTATTTCCAGACTTCCAGCATCTTTCCAATGGGTCCACCGGAAGGATAGTTGCCGGGCTCGTTGATTTCCAGCCAGGCGTTCACCGCCATGGGAAGATCATACTCTGCCTTACCGGCCGCAGCAACCGCGTCGACATACCGGGCTGTATAGCTGGCCTGGAAAATCTCCTCTGCCTGGTTGCCGAATACTTCTTTCCAGCTTCCTCCGGGGTTTCCTTCCGCCACAGCGGCACGCATGTCTTTACGCAGGGTTTCCATGGCAGGCCCGCGCATATAAGCGGCAAAATCCTCCGGAACCGGGCCTTCGAACAGCGCGTCCGCTTCGTCAGAGTGATCCCGGACCGCACCCTGAAGACCCGTTTCGTTTTCTACCTGCACATACACAACAGTCTGATCTTTTTCGTCGAAGACTTTCAGGTGGCTCATCAGTTTTGCGAAAGCGCGGCTGTCAGCCTGAAGCGTTTCCTCACAGAAAGCGGACAGTGTGGTATATTCCATCCCGTGAAAGAGCGGAAGAAATACCTTGTTCTGCCCTTTTACGGGCTGAGCACGGCGAAAGCGCTTCAGATCGGTCTTCACCCAGGAAGGTGCGTAGAAGCACTGAGCATTTTTCCACGCGCCGAACCACAGAAGCCCAAGCTTCAGACTGCGCTCCCGCGCAGCCAGGATCAGACTGTCCACCAGAGAGAAATCGAACACTCCTTCCTCCGGTTCGATCAGTTCCCAGGTGACCGGCGTCAACACAGTATTCAGAAATAACTCTTTTGCTTTATCGAATACGGGTAATGCGGCCTGCAGGGTCGAGGAGGATGAATTATGCATTTCTCCGGCAAGAACCAGGAACGGTTTTCCGTTCACAATCAGCATAAGGTACGCCTTCCTCCTCTGTTCAGTACAGCTTAACCAGTGCGACGCCATGGGGCGGAAGCGTAAAGGTAATCCGGTCGTTTTCCGTTTCGATCGGTTCCGGGTGCATGGCGCTGATACCGAGCAGCGTATGGATCTGATCGTCGGTCGGATAGTCCGGACTTCCCATTTCCACCCACGCAGGATAGGGATTGGCGTGGTTTTCGTCGATGCGCACAATCTCCGCTTTCCGGACATTCAGGCCTTCCAGTTTCAGGGTTACGTTTTCTTCCTTCGGCGGATTCTCCAGAATATCATGATTATAGGCCAGTACCTGCACCGTTCCGTTTTCTTCCGTGGCGACAATGCCGACGGTTCCCTGTTCACCGTCTGTTTCCAGACGTTCGGTTCCGAGACCGTGCAGCAGCTGGAAAGCCCGGTAAACCGGTTTGGGAATATCATGCAGGGTCATCAGGCCGAAACCACCGTGAAATTCTCCTGGCCGCTGTCCGTTTTCTTCAAATATGTCGGAGAAAGTCCAGAAGCTGTACACATCCACCAGATTGACCTGGTCGATCAGCGTCTTGACCACGAAGGCAGCACTGTAGGGAACGTCATGACGAAGGTCCATATCGTTGGAGGATGTGTTCCATTCTGTATAGTAGAGCGGATATCTGCCTGCTTCTTTTTTTGCGTTTTTCAGCATGACCGTCAGCACGCCGCGGCGGTGCGCTGTCAGTCTGCTCACGCTTTCCGGATCTTCGCGCTTCAGCTGTTCAATAAAGTTTTCAATGGACATCCCCGTGTTCCACAGCGGGTCGTCCGTGGGATAATGATGGGTTGATATGAAATCCAGTGGAACACCGTTCTCCTCACAGTGACGGATCATTTCAGGAATCCATGCGTTGATCGCCGTGGCTGGACCGCCAACACGAAGCAGAGGATCCACTTTTTTGATTGCAGCTGCTGTATGGTCATACAGACGGAAATAATCTTCCTGTGTACCTTCATAGAAAAATGCGAGGTTCGGCTCATTCCACACCTCAAAGAACCACTTGCGCACTTCGTCCAGCCCGTATCGATCTGTCAGGTGGGATACCAGCCTTCCGATCAGGTCGTCCCATTCTGCGTAGGATTTCGGAATGGAAATATTGCCGCGGTAGGTAAACAGTTCCCTGCCTGTGGATGCCAGGGCACTGGGCATGAAGCTCAGTTCCATGAAAGGCTTCATGTCAATGGAGAGCAGAAAATCAATGATGGAATCGATCAGCGTAAAGTTGTAACGGATCTTTCCATCCCGGTCCTTCAGGCAGACACTCATGCTGTCGTCCAGGATTCCGTGAAACCGGACGTAGCGAAAACCGAGCTCGTTCCTGCACTGGCGCAGCTGGCGCCGATAGTCCTCACGGAGGGCAGTGGGCCCATGGCAGGAACCCACACAGGTCTCCCAGTAATGCGGAAAAGGAAAACGCTGCGCTGTGCTGATTCGGAATTCGGGCAAATCCAACCCTTCTTTCTGTATGTTTTTTTGAAGCTCAGTCCTTGATGCCGGACATCTTGATCCCTTCCACGAAATATTTCTGGCACAGGAAGAAGACAATCAGTACGGGGATCATCGTTGCCACCGCCACAGCCATCATCTGTCCGATTTTTGTCGTGCCCATGGAGCTGTTCAGGAACTGCAGACCGATGGCCAGTGTGAATTTTTTCGTGCTGTTGATATAAATCAGGGGCGTGAAGAAATCGTTCCAGTTGTACACCAGAGACATGACCAGTACGCACAGTGATACGGATTTCACGGACGGCATCATGATGTAGACAAATGTCTGGAAGGTGGATGCGCCGTCAATAAATGCGGCTTCGTCCAGTTCCTTCGGAAGCGTCCTGAAAAACTGAATGAACAGGAAGATATTGAAAGCGCCTCCGCCAAGCCAGGAAGGAATCAGGAGCGGAAGGTAGGTGTCCACCATTCCCAGCTTCAGGTACAGAAGATACTGAGGAATCAGGGTAACCTGATTCGGGAGCATCATTGTTGCCAGCATCAGCGTATACCAGAGCTTTGAACCTTTACACTTGAAACGGGAGAAACCGTATGCCACATACTGGGCGGACAGCACCGTTCCGATGGTACACAGGGCGGTCAGGATGGCAGTGTTTTTAAAATACAGCGGGAAGTTTGCTTTCTGCAGGCCATTGGTGTAGTTGGTCCACAGCCACTTCTTCGGGAAAACCGTGGGCGGGAATTTATAGGCTTCCGCTGTGGATTTGACCGAGGTAAGAAGCATCCAGATGAAGGGAAGGATACAGATAATGGTGCAGATGCCCAGAATCAGGTAAATCATGGTGCGGCCCACGGCCTTCTGAGCATGGAATGATTTCGCTTTTTGCATATCTTTCGCCTCCCCTCACGAATCGCCGTAGAATACCCATTTTTTCTGGGTGGACTGAATCAGCAGCACGAGGACCATAATTGCCACAAACAGCAGCCAGGCGACAGAGGACGCATAGCCCATCTTGCCATACTCAAAGGCATTGCGGAAAATGAACAGGGACACCGTCAGGGTGGAATCCACCGGCCCGCCGTCTGTCAGGATGTACGGCTGGTTGAACAACTGGAATGCGCCGATGACGCCCATAACCAGGTTGAAATAAATCGTGGGGGTGCTCAGGGGAACTGTGATGGACCAGATCTGCCGCCAGGTAGAGGCGCCGTCAATCTCCGCGCTCTCATAGTAGGATGTTGGGATATCCTGGATACCGGCCAGCATAATCAAAACATTGTTACCGATGGACCACAGGTTCATCACCACAATACAGATGAGGGCTGTATTCTTGTCTCCCAGCCAGTTGGGACCCTGGATTCCAAACAGGGACAGCGTGTAATTGATCAGGCCGTATGTCCCGTTGAACAGCCAGCCCCACATGATGGTTACCGCAACACCGGCTGTCAGGTACGGGATATAAAACACGCTGCGGAAAAACCCCAGAAACTTGATCTTCCGGCTCAGCAGCCATCCCAGGAAAAAAGACAGGATCAGGTTCAGCGGTACGAACATCAGCACATAAAAAAACGTATTCTTGAAAGCGGTCAGAACGCGGGTTTCAGTGGACAGGGCCTGTATAAAATTGGCGAAACCGATGTATGAACCATCCCCCGTAAACCCTGTGTCCGTCAGGGAAAGGCGGAAGGATTCAAGCATGGGATAGACGGTCAGCACGAGGAAGCCGAACAGCCACGGGGCAATAAAGGCGTAGAAGTTGATCGTGTTTCGCCTGTCAAAGCCCGAAGAACGATTCTTTTTCACGCGAATACCTCCTGATGATGGAAAGGCGCAGGGAAGAATGCTTCCCTGCGCCTTCTGACGAATTTAGATCAGTTTGCCTTCATCGCAGTGGCGAATCCGTAGCTGGAGAATTCATCCATGCACTGCTGGGAATACTTGGCCATCGCTTCCTCGGGGCTCATGCCGTCCATCGTAACGGCCTGAACCATGTTGGCCCAGATATCGCCCGTGGAGGCCAGGGTGCCGCCCCAGGGATTGATATGGGACTTGGCCAGGTGTTCAACCATGTAGTCATTGAAATAGGTGCCAAAGCCCGGATATTCAATCTTTGCGTAGAAATTCTCCGCAACTTCCTTGCCGGCGGGCATGCCGCAGGTCGCGGTGGCTTTGCCCATTTCCTCGTTGGCATAGGCGTTTTCCTTCAGGAACGCCCAGGCAGCATCAGGATTCTTGGCTGTCGTGGTGATAGCCCAGCCCGTTGCATAGATGACGTTGATTTCCTTGGCGTTTTCACCGACGCCCATGGGCATGGGAACAAGGCCCACGTTGATACCGTTCTCTTCGCAGTCAGCGAGGAAGGAGGCGGATTCAAAACCGCCCAGGGGATACATCGCGCACAGTCCGCTCTGGAACAGGATCGCGGAAGGAATCGCCTGGCTCTCAGCGTCGTTGGGCATATAGCCTTCCAGAATCAGCTTCTGATAAAGCTCCAGGGATTTCTGGATTTCAGGAGAATTCATGTAGCATTCGCTCAGGTCGTCTGCATAGGGAGTACCGCCGCCGGCATAGGGCATGGCAGCGTTCATGACCCAGTGCTTGGCCAGAGCATAGGTCTTGTTGGCGCCTTCGCCACCGATGAAGGCCTTGCCCCAGTCCATCATGTCGTCCAGAGTCCATCCCTCTTCCGGATAGGCGACACCGGCCTCGTCAAACATGTCCTTGTTGATGGCCATGCAGAAGATGTTGGCGTGCATCGGGAAGCCTTCCAGCTTTCCGTCTGTGTCATAATAACCCTCGATCATGCCGGGAACAAGCACTTCGTCCAGATCGACACCGTCGCGCTCCACAAAGGGACGAAGATCCATATAATACTTGGTGTTCATGCCGAAGTAGTCGGGGGACATCTGAATGACGTCCGGGGCGGAACCACTGGTCAGGGCAGCGGCAGCCTTCTGATCCCACACACTGTCAGCAGTCGGGATGATGGAGTATTCCACTTCCAGTTCGGGATGCGCCTTGATGAACGCCTGGATGATGGCGTCCCGCTGCTCAGCTTCCGCGTCGGCACCCCAGGCCCAGATCGTCAGCTTGCCGGAAAGCGCGGGTTCATCCGCGGAGGCGAAGCTCATCATGGACAGCAGCATGGCTGCCGCAAGCAGGATGACAAATACCTTTTTCATACGGAAAACCTCCTATTCTGTTGTGCGGTTCCAGAGCCTTTCGGCATCCTGGACCGCCTGATCTGTCTGGATTATACAGAATCGCATGCATCGTTTCAACCGCTTTTCACTGTTTTTTGGAGCTTTTTTTGTGCTTTTACGGAAAAGGGAATGTGAAAATCCGAACCTTACATGAAACAATATAAAGTCGTATTATACAAACACAAAATAAGAAAGATTTCAATATGGCGGATCCCCGGCGATGCGACGGGAGACCTTCGCGGATGCCGGGATTGTCCGGGCAGCCTTTGACAGGCCGGGCCGGAGTCTGACATTCAATCGGAAGGATCCGGATGCGCAGAACTTCCTTTTTCCTGTCCCGGATGTTCAGAGTGCATGCAAAGGGGATGCCCGGAGGGATAGCTGCATTTCTGTGTGGATGAATCCCCTGTGTCTCTTTCCATGATGCGATATACAGAAGGACCGTTCGTATGTCATTTCCCGGAAATTGTGTCCTGAACCCTGCGAATCCGTCGCGGGGTGAGAACGGCCCCTTCTCTGTCTGATCTGATCCTCTGAACAGACAGAGAACATTACCTCGATGCACAGGCATGAACCATCAGCTGTATGCCGATGCTGTTTTTCCGGCAAGGCGCCGCGGGAACGAAGCCGCTGAGGAAGAGCGAAACGTATGCCATGGTCACTGCCGCCGGGGCAGGAATCCGATCTGTGCAGATGAAAGAAACGGGATGTCCTGCCAGATCGACGATGCTGAGATTCTGACCCAAAGCCGGTTTTTTCACACATGAACAGGGCAGCTCCTTTGTACGCAGACCGGAAGCTGCCCTGTCTGAAAGGAACCGATTCCACGATTCCGGTTATGACCATTGGGTGAAAGCTGGCTGAATGACCATCCTTCGCAATCTGCGGAATCTCTGAAAGTCCCGCCTTCGGTATTTCAGGGAGGCAGAATCCATTTACCGGAAATGAAGCGTTTCAGTCCTCTCCTGCAGAACGAATTCTTTCGGATCAGACCGGAACATCGTGATCCCGGATCCTGCTGCCCGTCTTTCCAGCCTGTCTGATGCGGCAGCTGTGACACGACGGAGCAGCTGTTTTTCTGTGTGCCGGATTGTCATCCGCTTTACCGACCGGGCATGTGTCCGGTTTCCGGCTGAATGAAGGGCATTCCCCGTGCGTGCGGGGTCACACGCCTCCGCTTTACCGGTTCACTGCTTTCCGGCCGACTCCGGGAAGTCCATCGGCATGCTGTATTCAGGGGAGCTCGAAAGAAATATTGTCTGTTCTGAAATCGCTGCAGAAAAAGCTCATCTCATCTCCGCCGATATCGTAATCACCGACATCGATCTCAAGCCGACTGTCTTGCGTGATACGGAAGGTGAATCCCCTGAGGAGTTCGTCAGCCTGATAGTGAAGGCATATACCGGTTTCATCGTCGATGATCATATCGCATTGATAGCTGAATGTCATGGCTCCCGTTTCTGCGTGATAAAGCCCGCAGGGACGATTCAGATATTCCGTGGTTTCCGTGAGATGTGCACCCGACCACATCATGAACGCCTGATCGGCACAGTTCCAGAACTGCGCTGTTTTTTCACGAACGCTTCTGGCACTCAGGCGTATGCCGTCCCACTTGCCGAATCCGGCCTGATCCGGAAGCACAGGGTACATCCGGAACCCGTCTTCCGTGCGGACGAAAACCTGCTCGCTGTTCCCGTCCCGATAGTGAATGTTTCCGTCGGCATCCCGTTCCAGCATTGTGATGATTTCCCGATTCTGAGAATCCAGACGGTGATAGGTGACCGAATAGCAGTCCGGCATAGAAACAGGTTCCGGAAGAGGCATGACGAACTCAATCCTGCCCTTTTTCTCGCTGTCCGCTTCTCTAGAGATGCCTTCGGCACCGGTCCCGAAAAGCGAATCCAGAAAATCCACGGAATACTGTCCCGGGTTTTTCAGCAGACTTTGCACCTGACTGACCATCCATTCCCTGTCGCCGGCAGGGTCATTCCCGGTCATGCCCAGCACAATCCTGAGGATTTTCCCTGCCTGTTCCGCCGCATTCTGTGTCAGCTCCGCCTGATGTGTTCTGTCAGCGTCCGGCAGACGCTGCTCCACTGGCTGTTCCGCCGCGGCGTGGACAAAAGACAGCATGATCAGGGTCATCAAAAATGCGAGGAGATTTTTTCTGTATCGCTGTTTCATGAGCCTGTTTCCTTTCTCCGGATTTCTTCGCACGGGTAAAGCCAATATACCACAGCTTCCGGAACCATAAAAGACGGAGGAATGAGAAACTGATTCCGGAAGATGCGGGATATGGGAGGGAACTGAACATGGCGTGATTCGCAGAGGAACCGATGCCCCGTGCAGGAAATACGGATGTTTTTTTCCCGGAGCAGAATGATTCTTTTCCGAATTCTGCTCCCGATAAAGGTTACTCTCTCCTGCGTGAGATGCGTCCGTGCCCGTCAGCCCTGATGTGTCATCCGTCAGGTTCCGGGAGAATGGATCGCAGGTTGCGGGATGGGTGCCGGATGGTCAGGAACCCGCTGACTGCAGGCCGCCTGTCAGGGAATACGGAGCCGGAAAGGGCTATTGACAAAGGTGTACTGCTGAACCGGACCATGACAATCAGAACATGGAGCAGATGGACACCCGGCTCACTGAAATGCTTCTCCCTTTCAGTTTCAGGACCTGCGGTTCAGTGATGAAGGATCATGACTGCCGGATCATGACCGTCTCATGAGGCAGCGGGGACGGCATTGTGTAATGGAAGGGAAAGAAACACGATTTTTCTGACCCGAATGACGGCTTTCGAAGACCGTGTTCGGGTGATACAATGGAACACAGGCGGGAAAAGGAAAAACATCCGGGAAAGAGCGCAGCAACCTGACGACCGGCCTCTTCCTGTCATGCCCTGCAGAGCTGCATATCCATGATCAGAGCGGCCGCGCGCCGACGCAGTATCCTTTTCGGGATGCTTCGCAGAAAGAACGATGAAAGGACCGGGCTGGAATATGAGGCTGACTGAGCCCTTCGGCCGGGGCAGCAGTTCCCGAAAGGACCGGGGCTGCATCATCTGAACAGAGAACAGGTCCTGTCCGAATCAGAACATATGGGAGAAGAACAGATAATTCACATAATCCTCCGGGCAGGGCATCTCCGGAACAGAGAAGACGTTCTTCATCATGCCGGCAGTTCTGTTCCGAATCATTTCCATGGGAACGCGATGCATGGAAAAACATTTCTTCCGTCAGACTCGGCTGTTCTGACTGGAATGGAAGAACCGCATGCCACACCGGAGACACATGAGGCAGGGCAGAAGGCGGATCTGGTCTGCGGTCTCTGGACTGTGATGCAGGGACGGGGAGCTGTAAAGCACGGCAGGGAAAATGAAAAAAACGCAGAAAAAGGAAGGTAGCGGATCATGGTCGTGCATGATAAAATAGGACCGACTTTTCAAGTGTGATTCATACATAATATTTTTATACAGGAAATATGTTCGGAGGGGAACAGAGTGAAAACGAGGAACGCATGCGGACTGCTGACGATACTCATATTGGCCCTGGCGCTCCTTTCAGGCCCGGGTCTGACCGGGATGGCTGAGGCACAGGCTGAAGGGAACCAAAAGATCGTGCGCGTGGGCTGGTATGATTCAACCTTCTGCTACCGGGATGAATTCGGCAGACGCTGCGGTATTGATTACGAATACCAGCACAGGATCGCTGTCTACACAGGCTGGACCTACGAATATGTGGAAGACAGCTGGCCCAACCTGCTGCAGAAGCTGAAGGACGGCGAAATCGACCTGCTGAGCGATGTTTCCTACACGGAGGATCGGACGGAGTTTATTTCCTATCCGGATCTGCCGATGGGTACGGAAATCTACTATATCTATATCAGCACGAAAAACAGGGAGATCACGGCGGATCGGGTGGACTCCTTTGACGGAAAAAAGATCGGCGTCAACCGGGACAGCGTTCAGGAAGGATTCCTGAAGAACTGGGCGGAGAAAAACGGAATCGCCATAGAAATCGTTCCTCTGTCCACTGAGGAAAACGAATCCCTGGATATGGTCCGGCGTGGACAGATCGATGGCTATGCATCCATCTTTACCTACAACACGGAAGAAAATCTCATGCCTGTCTGCCGGATTGGCGGTTCAGACTACTATTATGCGGTGAATAAACGCAGACCCGATCTGCTGGCGGAACTGAATATGGCTCTGGCCGGCATTCATGATGAAGATCCATATTTCAATGAGCATCTGTCTCAGGAACGGATGCAGAGTACCCGGCTGAACGCGACCCTGACCCCGTCGCAGACGGACTGGATCACGGAGCACAGTACGATCCGGATCGGCTATGTCGAGAACTATCTGCCCTTCTGTCAGACGGACGAGGAAACCGGCGAACTCACAGGCGCGCTCAGGAACTTCCTGGCTCACACCATGAACAGCCTGAAGAATTCGAATGTGAAATTCGAGGCCTTCCCGTATGCTTCCGTATCCGCTGCGCTGGAAGCCATGAAAAACGGCGAGGTCGACAGTGTTTTTCCGGTTTGTCTGAGCTATCATGATGCCGATCTTCATAATGTATGGGTCACCAATCCGGCCATGAAGACGGGGATCAACTCGGTGATGCGCACTTCCGAGGAACAGAGTCTGTCACGGGAAGGCAGGCTCACCATCGCGATGCCGGCGGGAAACCTGAATGTGGAAACGTTTATCAAGGATCAGTATCCTTCCTGCCGTATTCTGATTTTTCAGGATGATCAGGCCTGTTATGCCGCGGTTGCGGACGGAACGGCGGACTGCACGCTGATCAGCAACTACCGGATTCCCGGCACAGAGGAAGTTCTCAAAAGATACAATCTTTATTCTGTTCCCACAGGTGAGCATATTCCCTTCTCCTTCGCAGTGAATAAGGCGGATCGGGAACTTTATTTTCTGCTGAACAAATCGGTGCTGATGACCCAGGAAACGGACATGGATTCGGCACTTGCTTCCTACATGCGGGTCAGTCGGAAGGTGAGCTTTGCCGAGTTCATGAAGGACAACTGGCTTGTCGTGATCGGGTTTCTGATTCTGGTATCGGCGATTATCATCATGCTCCTGCTGCAGCGTCTGAAAGCGCAGCGCAGAGCCCATGCGCAGCAGCGGCTTCTGGAAGAGGCAACCGAGGTCGCGGAACTGAAGAACACAATCTCGTCTCTTCTGGACAACATGCCCGGCATGACGTTTACCAAGGACGCAGAGACCGGCGTCTATCTCGCCTGCAATCAGGCTTTCGCGGATTATGCCCATCGGGAGAACCCGGAGGCGGTGACGGGACACACGGATGCGGAACTCTTTGACGAGGAAACAGCGAGGCGTCTGGCAATGGACGACCGTATGGTGCTGGCGATGGACGGTCCGTATATCTTCTTCGAGGATGCGACGGATGATGACGGCGGCAAGCATCAGGTCAGGGTGACGAAACTGAAATACACCGATGCATCAGGACGTCTGTGTGTACTGGGCATCAGCCAGGAAGTGTCTGACTTCTTCCGTGTCCGCCGCGGGAGTGTGACGAACAGGGAGGGGTACGAAAAGGCGCGCGGCGGCGGCATCATCTATACGCATATTGACCAGGCACTGGCAAAGGGATATGAGGATCTTTACTATATTGACGTGAATACAGAGCAGTTCATTGAGTATCGGCCGACAGCCGAGGGCGGAAGTCTGACGGAAGTGCGTCGCGGATGGCATTTCTTTGAGGAATGCGTGGAGGCGGCCGAACGGATGATTCACCCTGAAGACCGGGAGGCCGTTGTCAGGGCACTGGACCGCAGGACACTGATCGCTGAACTTGAACAGAACGGGAGTTTCCTGATCTCCTACCGTCTGACGGAAGAAAGAGGATCGCGCTATGTGAGTATGAAAATCACGCGGACTCAGGATGACAGCCGTTATATCGTTCTGGGCGTAATCGATATTGACGAGCAGGTCCGGCACAGCTGGGCCATGTTGAAGATGAAGGAGGAGCAGGCTGCCTACAACCGGCTGACCGCACTGGAGGGCGATTACCTGTGTGCCTATGTCACGGACCCGGAGACCGGGCATTACAGGGAGTTCAGTTCGATGAACAGCTACGAGACCGCCTTTGCACGGGCAAGAGAAGGCGATGATTTCTTTGCCGACGTCCTGGATGGTGCCCGTATGTTCATCCATCCGGATGACCGGAACCGTGTTCTGACGGCAATCACCCGGGAAAACATGATGGCGGAGATTGAGCGCCGTGGTATCTTTACCGTAAGCTACCGCCTGATGATGAACGGGAAACCGCGGTATGTGCGGCTCAAAGCGGTACTGGTGGAGGAAAAGGAAGGCCGGAGGCTGATTGTCGGCGTTAATGATATTGACGTACAGGTACGCCAGGAGGAGGATTACATCAACCATCTGGCTCAGGCACAGATTGAAGCGAATGTCGACGTCCTGACAGGTGTGAAGAACCGCCATGCCTACCTGATCGCCGAGGAACGGATGAACAAACAGATCAGTGAGGAACCGGAAAAGGAATTCGCCCTTACAATCCTGGATGTGAACGACCTGAAGAAGATCAACGATCGGGACGGGCATAACGCGGGAGACCAGTATCTGCAGAACGCCTGCCGGATTATCTGCGGTGTGTTCCAGCACAGCCCCGTGTTTCGTGTGGGCGGCGATGAGTTCGTGGTGATCTCACAGGGAGAAGACTATGGCCGGATCGGGGAACTGGTGCAGGAGATGAACCGACTGAACGAAGAAGCGCTGAAGACCGGTGGGATTGTGATTGCCTGCGGTATGGCCAGACGTGAAAAGGAGACCACGATGGCCCCGGTTTTCGAACGCGCAGACCAGTATATGTATGAGAACAAGAACATACTGAAAAGCGGAATTAAAGGGTAAGAATATATGCATTATTCCATAATCGGCATCCTGGCCATCCTGATTCTGATCATTGTGAACCGGGATATCCTGATGAACCGGGCCATTTCCCTGAGAAAACCTGTCTGGAAAATGTACAGGCGTTTCCTGCTTGCGGTTCTCGCGTATTATTCAACGGATGTCATATGGGGCATCTTTGAACATTTCAAGCTGTCGTCGTTTCTGTTTGCCGATACGACCGTGTCTTTCTCAGCCATGGCTGCATGCATCCTGTACTGGGCGGCATTTATCGTTGCCTACCTGGAGGACGGGAGTTTCTTCGGGCGGTTTCTGATGCTCGCGGGCAAAATGACGGCCGCTGTAATTACGGTTCTGTCCATTGTGAACATTTTCACTCCGGTGCTGTTCACGGTGGATGCGGACTGCGTTTATACGGGGCTGCCGGCCCGGTATGCGATCCTGGGCGTCCAGTTCCTGCTGCTGCTGGGAATCTCTGCCTTTGCACTGGTCGCCATGCGCAGGCTGCAGGCAGCGGATCAGAGACGCCGGCGTTATCTGATGCTGTTTTCCTTCGGAATCGCCGTGGCTGTGTTCCTGGCTGTCCAGATGTGGTTCCCGTATCTGCCGCTGTACACAGTCGCCTACATGCTCTTTACAACCATGCTGCATTCCTTTGTGGCGAATGAGGAACAGGAGGAATACCGGCGGGAGCAGGAAGAGACGAAAAAAATCACGGAACTGAAAAATACGTTTTACTCTCTGCTGAACAACATGCCCGGAATGACTTTTACCAAGGACGCGGAAAGCGGCGTGTACCTCGCCTGCAACCAGGCCTTTGCCGAGTACGCTCACAAGGAGAATCCGGAGGGTGTGGCCGGACTGACGGACGCGGAGATTTTCGATCCGGAGACAGCGGCACATTTCGTAAGGGATGACAGGATTGCCCTGTCCATCAGCAAACCTTACATTTTCTTTGAGGATGTGCCGGATGCCGCCGGGAACCAGCGGCAGTTACAGACGACAAAGCTCAGATATACGGACACCAGCGGAAGAACGTGTCTGCTTGGCTTATGCCAGGACATCACGGATCTGGTTCGTATCCAGCATGAGAATGCCATGACGAAGGAAGCCTACGAAACGGCGGTCAGCTCCGGCCTGATGTATACGCACATCGCACAGACACTGGCGCGTGATTACAGTGATATGTATTCCGTCAACACGGACACGGAGGAGTACATCGAATACTGCCGTGATGAAAAGGGAAGGGAACTTTCCGAGAAGAGACGCGGCTGGCACTTCTTCAGTGATCGCATTTCGGAAATGAGTGAGTGCGTCTATGAGGACGACAGGGAGAGCTTTCTCAGGGCGATGAACCGGAAAACCCTGATGAAGGTGCTGAGCATGAGGGATACGCTCATCATGACCTACCGGCAGGTGAGCGGGGACAGTCAGATCTATGTCAACATGAAGGTTTCTCGGATGGAAAATGATGAGCACTTTATCATCATCGGCATCACGAACGTGGATGCGGAGATGCGGGACGCGATGGCAAAGAGCGAGGTGCTGGCGGAAGCCCTGAGCTCGGCAGAGGAAGCCAACAAGGCCCGCAGTGCCTTCCTTTCCAGCATGAGCCATGAGATCCGAACCCCCATGAACGCGATCATTGGCCTGGATACGCTGGCACTGAAAAGGGAAAACATGGATGCGGAAACCCGCCGGTACCTGGAAAAGATCGGCGGAAGCGCCAGGCACCTGCTGACGGTGATCAACGATATTCTCGACATGAGCCGCATTGAATCCGGTCATGTTGCGCTGCGGAAGGAAACGTTTTCCCTCAGGGAACTGCTGGAACAGACGGTGAGGCCGGTGAAGACACAGTGCGGGGAGAAGGGTCTGACTTTCGAATACAGGACGCTGAATGACACCGGAGATGTCTATATCGGTGACGAAACCCGAATCAGGGAGGTTCTGAACAACATTCTGTCCAATGCAGTGAAATTCACCGAAAAGCCCGGCAGTGTGACGCTGACGGTTGAAAAAACGGCGGAGTTTGAAGACCAGTCCACCCTGTGTTTCCGCGTAAGGGATACCGGTATCGGGATGGAGAAAAGCTTTATTCCCCATATTTTTGATGCGTTTTCCCGGGAGGATGGCAGCAACAGGAACAGATTCGGCGGTACCGGTCTGGGCATGGCGATTACCAAACGGCTCGTGGAGATCATGAACGGCTCTGTCAGCGTTGAATCCGAGAAGGGCAGGGGAACCGAAGTGACCGTGGCCGTGACGCTGAGGAACGGCGATTCGGGCGATTCGGCGCAGGATTTCGGGATTGATCTGAAGAAACTGTCCGTGCTGATCGTTGACGATGACCCGGTTGAAGCAGAACACGCCAGGGTGGTGCTTGAAGAGGCCGGTGTCAGGGCGGAGGCGTGCATGAGCGGCCAGGAAGCGCTGTTCATGATCGATGAGGCAAACGGAAAACATCATCCCTACAATCTCATTCTCATGGACTGGAACATGCCCGGTATGGACGGACTGGAAACGTCAGAGGAGATCCGGAGACGGTTCGGAGACGAGAGCGCGATCGTTGTGCTGACAGCCTACAACTGGGACGATATCCGGGAAGAAGCGCATCGCGTGGGTGTGGACAATTTTCTTCCCAAACCTCTGTTTGCGACGGATGTGATTGAGCAGATCGTGCGGATTGCGCGGCGGGCTGACAGACCGCTGCTCAGGGAAAACAGAAGGGTGAACCTGGAAGGGCGCAGGATTCTGCTGGCGGAGGACCTGGAGAGCAACGCCGAGATCATGATGGACATCCTTGAAATGGAGAATATCCAGACCGACCATGCCGGGAACGGTAAAATCACGGTCGAGAAATTCGCACAGAGTGCACCCGGTACCTATGCCGCCATCCTGATGGATATCCGGATGCCCGAAATGGACGGCCTTGAGGCCACCGCAACGATCCGCGCAATGAATCGTGAAGACGCCAGGCGCATCCCGATCATCGCACTGACCGCCAATGCTTTCGACGAGGATGTGCAGCGTTCCCTTCAGTCGGGAATGAACGCGCATCTGAGCAAACCCGTTGATCCGGATCAACTGATACGGGTGCTGGGAGAACTGATCTACAAGGCGGAAGAAGAACAGAATGCGGAGAATCCCGGGAAAGCACCGTGAAGATGACGGAGGAGAAGCTGTGGAACTGTATGGCATGCCGGTGTGCTTTCATGGATGCGCTGACGCGGATGACGCAGTGAACCTGGAGACGCAAGTCAGCGGATGATGAAAAGAGACCCCAACCGCACAGGTGCCAGGGAGCCGGAATCGTTCTGAGCAGGCCTCCTCTGGCAGGAAAAGCCGGAAGCCCAGGGGAACAGCCGTGAAAAGGCAGACGCCGGGGAAAGAGAAGGGTCATGAGGAATGGCAGGACCTCCCCGAAGCATGACGGCGATGATCGCAGGAGGCATCTTTCCGGCCTGCGGAGCACTACCCACGGACATTCATGGCACCGCTTTCCGGAGCATTGTGATGCAGGGGAAACTGAGCCCGGGAAGCAGCCGCGGGCAATATGCGTTAAGAGCAGGGTTCCCTTCAGCAGAGGTCCTGACGGGTGGCCGATTCTGAGGATAAAGGTTTGCAGAATCGAATGAAATCATATGGATGCCATCTTCCTGGTGGTCCGGCGGATCCATCCTGAGGCGCGGGACCACCAGGAAGATGGCTTCTGATGCTGTCCGGAGGAAGAAGGAAGACAAAAAGCCTCCTCCGGCATGAGGGGAGAGCCGGATGCAGGCAATCGCATGAAGGTGAAAGTCCACTGCCTGCCTGGCAGCAGGAAACGTCTGAAGGAAGATCCAGACATAGCCAAAGGCCGGCAAACAGAAGGAGGGACAGTGCGGAAGGGTGTATCCGGCAGAAGAAAAAAACCATGGGGAGCTGCACATGGTTTTGACAGTCATGCAGGCACAGGGCTCTGCCACAAACGGTCATGGATGAAACAATGCGTCCGATCAGCGTGAACGATTCGGGATCACAGCATGACGCAAAGGGAGCAGGTCACCGATGCACACCGGGTGCGACTGAGCTCATGCGGAAAAGACAACGCGAGGGTTTCTTTGAATCCGGATTTCCCCTTCCTCCTTTCCCGGGACATTGCCACGTGTCACTGTGGCAATGCTGCAATGCCAGCCGGATCCTGATCCCGTCTGACGGATGACCGGTTCATTGCAGGACAGACGCCAGAGAGCGCCATAACGGACCGAAAGGAGCTGCGGTATACCCATTGCTGTGAAGTACACCGCCCGGGCGATCCTGATTCGCGATCATTCCTCTGTCCTCCCGGGTCAAACTTTATAATGCAATGGAACAGGAAAACCGGAAGTGAGGGATCCCTCATGGCCCGCTCAGATGAAGGGATCAGGCGGAAACATGGAAAAAAGGACAGGAGGCCATGCGCATGGATATGCCTTCTGTCCCTTTGTCCTGCATGCGTCTGAAGGAAATGGCCATGGACTGACCGTGCCGTTATCGTGCCGGGAACCACGCGGTCAGTTCTCCGGCGATGAGCTCATGTCCGAGGGGAGAAGGATGATTCCAGTGACTCAGCAGGTTGAGAAGGTTCCCGTTCCTGCTGACTTCCTGCTCATAGGCCCTGAAACTGTCGGCCAGTGCGATGCTGTACGTATCGGCAAGGCGGCGGATCTGCTCCGCGTGCTGTTCGAGCAGCCGCCATTCTCCGGACCGTGTGAACCAGGACTGGTCCCAGCTGGGCGTGAGGAGAATCATCGGGATTCCACGGGAAAGTGCGCGTTCGATCATTTCACGCCAGGCCCGCTCTGCCTGCCCCAGGGTCAGGCGCCGGTCGTTCAGGCCATAGTCAAGGGTGATCAGGTCAGGCTTATGGCACAGGACATCTTCCTCAAATCGGGATGCCCCCTGCATGGAATCCTCGCCTCCGATGGCGGTGATGATCACATTGATCACAGCATAGGGAAAACGCTGACTCAGTGTCTGTTGCATCCGATGAGGATACGCGTGAAAACTGTCCACGAAGGGAGTGCATGCGTATCCGGAGGGAACACTGTGTCCGTGACAGATCAGATTGACCGTCCGATTGTCCGGCCAGCGCAGAGCGAGGGTGTCACACAGGTTTGAGAGGTATTGATGCTTCTGAGGGATCGGCATGGTCATCCTCCTGTAAGATCGGTTTGTTCCGGGACCGTTGTTTCACCTGCTTTCATCCCCTCTGACTCAGATGGCAGTCCATTCCCATGGACGGTATGGCAGGGAAGTGTGAGAGCACGGGGTGCGTGGGAAGTCAGGCGTCATTGTGGGGAACAGCGGCACATGGTGTGCCCTGCCGGAGATGTTCATTTTATCGCCGGCACTTTCAGCAGTTTCCGGGATGTCATCAGCGGTCTGACCGCGGGTTCCGGCGATTCCGTGTCCTGGCCCAATCCGGCGGTCTCCGGGAAGGCGAGAGACGTCCCCCTGGACGTGTGCGGGCGATCCGTTTTCGCTCGCAAGGTCTTGTGTTTTCCCGGGACAGAGAAAGAACCCGCCCCGGAAAAATAGCATTCGGAGTCCGGTGTGTCAAGAAAACGCGGGGAAACGCAGCGCAATCGCAGGACTGGCGTTTTCAGTCACGGGGGAAAGCCCTGACGGCCGGCCGGAATGTGCCTGCGTTGAGGCGAATTCGGATTCTCGTCTCCTTCCGCATGCTCATGAGCGTCTGTGACCGGGATCCGGCACGCGAAGAGGACGACGTCAGGCTTTGGAAGGATCCTATCCGGCAGTTCAACAAATTTAAGGGAGGACCGTATGAACAGGACTTTGGCAGCAGCCGGCGCGGCTGTCGTTGTGGTGAGTGTATTCCTTTTCGCGCTCTGCATCCTTGCACAGTTTTCCTTTGGCTCCTATCTGGTCTGTATGTTTCTGCCCATTGGCTTTATCATGATGACCGCCGGGTTTCATCATGAATGCGGCAGTGACAGGAAAGTGGCAGCGGACACGGGCCTCATTCTGGCAGCGGTCTACGCTGTCCTGATCCTTCTGGTTTATTACGCCCAGACCACCACTGTCCGTCTGGAGACGCTGAGCGGTCAGGCTGTGAGGCTGCTGGATTATCAGAAAGGGGGACTTTTGTTCAACTATGACCTGCTGGGTTACGGGATCATGGCTCTTTCCACCTTCTTTACCGGTCTGTCCATGAAGGCGGAAAACCGGCCGGATCTGTGGCTGAAGCGTCTGATGCTCATCCATGGAATCTTTTTTCTCAGCTGTTTCTTCATGCCCATGACAGGCATGTTCACAGGGATGGCTGAAGGCGGAGGCAGCAGCGGGGGCGGGATTGCCCTGCTGCTTTGGTGTACCTATTTCATTCCCGTGGGGATGCTGGCTTACCTTCACTTCCGGCGGGAAAGGCTGAAAGCCCGTGTCGCGGATGTGCCGTAATTCCCGGAATGCATCCGCACACGCCGTTTTTTTCCCCGGGCACGACAGGGGCTTTGACTCTGCTCCGTCAGACAGACTGCTCAGCATGCCCTGATGCGGATGCGGAGGATGATGTGACAGATGACCATATCCTGCAGGGACCGCGATTTCAGACGGGATGACGGCGGCCCGGCTGCCTGCGCCCTTTCCATGAAAGCCCGTTCCTTCACCGCGGTGTGCATCATTCCCCGGGATGATGCGGGACAGGCGCCCGCCGGTCAGCGGGCGCAGTGCAGTCTCCGCCGGGACGCATGTGACGGATGCAGCGGGGAACATTCGCCCGGCGATAACCGGGACGATGCTGCTCCCGTCTGATTCCAATGAACAGCATGGGCCGGTGAAGCCGGGGATGCTGCATTCCGGGCCTGGGTTCACGATGAATCGGACAGAATCACGGTTTCTCGAAGGACGAGGTGTGAAGGCAGTGACCGGGCGGAGGGAAAAGGAAGAAAACGGGCATGCCGAGTGTGAATACGGCATCCTTTCAGCCCTCACGGTCCGGGACACGTCAGAGGTTTCCGTGCCCCGGGAAGGGCCTGGAACCTGACAATCCGGCAAACTGAAAAAAAGGACAGGAAAAAGACAATGAAAGTGAAGGTCTGTACTTGACAACCCGGGGATTCTTCCTGTATACAGGTAGAGGAGAAGGATCGGAAACGTTCAGTGACAAGTTCATGAAACCTGTCCGGGAGACTTCCCGGGAAGATGGGAAAATGTCCCCCGGTGCAGCAGGGATCCGGAGGATGCGGTTTCCACGGGTATCCTCTGCGGCCCGGATCCCCGCTTATCCGCCAAGCCAGTGCATCAGGGCGAGGCGGCATGTCTTCAGAAAGAGCATCCCGGAACCCCGTTAACCTCCGGAGAACGGAGAAGGGGACGGGACCGTTTTTTCCGGTTCCCGCAAGGCAGCCTGCCCTGCCTTCCGCCGGGAAAAACGGCACACCACAGGCACGGTCTCATCTCGTGAAAATGGAGGAATGAAACCACATGAAGTGTCTGCAGACTGTATACAGTAGTGAAGAAGCATTTCGGGAGACGGTTTCAGGATGGAAACAGCAGAGTGGTTCCATGCCGGCTTTCATCCATGTGTTTTCGGACGGTGCGGAGGAAAAGGATATTTCCACGGCCCGCTCTGTCATGGAAGAGTTGATGCCGGATACCCCGTATGTCGGTTCCTCCGCTTCCGGCTGCATTTTTGACGGCAGGGTGACAACCGAGAAACTGGTGATCTCCTGCACCATCTTTGAAAAGCCGGACAGTTACGCCCGGCCCAGGCTGTTCTCTCTGGCAGAGGGAGAGATCGATGCCTTTCGCTCCGAACTTCGCCAATGCCTGAACAGTCTGCCGAATGTGAAGGCGATTGAGGTCATCACGACCATTGACACGATCCCGATCCGGGAAGTCTGCCAGGTCATACAGGAGGAGGTTCCGGAGGGAATTCCTGTCTGGGGCGGCGGAGCCTTTGGGGACAACACATTCAGGGCGTTCCTGTTCAGGAACGGGGAGCCCTTCCGGTATGCGGGGGTTCTCATGACTTTTATGGGCGGGTCGGAGCTTCAGATCCGGTATGCCTGTGTCAGCGGATGGAAGCCCCTGGGTTATCCTCTGAAGGTGACCCGGGCGGAAGGCTATGTTCTCCATGAACTGGACGGAAATCCGGCGTATCAGATTTACCAGCATTACCTGCGCATCCCCAATGATGATCATATCTTCTATAATGCGCTGGAATTCCCCTTCGCGGTTCAGGACGGAGGCCGGACGCTGCTCCGTCATGCCATGTCCTGCGATGAAAAGGGCGCGCTTGTCATGAGCACGCGTATTCCCCAGGGCAGCACCCTTCACGTCACCTACGGCGATCCGGAGACCATCATGCAGGATGTCATGCAGTGCGCGGAAATGATCGGGGCGTTCTCACCGGATGTCATTTCCATCTTTGACTGCTTTGGCAGAAAGACCTTCTGGGGCGGAACGGAAGCGACCCGTGAGATCGTTCCCTTTCATCAGATTGCACCGACCTGCGGATTCTGCACCGCGGGGGAACTGATCCGCTGGGAGGGAAGCATGGAGCACCACAACCTGTCCCTTGTCATCGCAGGCATGCGGGAGGGAGAGGCCAGGGAACAGAAACCGGTTGTACTCCGCAGGGAAGCAGGGAACAACGAATCCACCATGTCCATGATCAACAGACTGGTCAATTTCATCAACACCGCCACATCGGAGGTCATTGAGGCGAACGCCACCCTTTCCCTGATGGCCATCACGGACCAGCTCACCAAGCTGTACAACCGGGGCGAGATTCAGCGGCGGATCGTGGAGCGGGTGGAGGAGAAAAAGAAGCAGCCGGAGGGTGAGAATGCCACCAGCCTTGTCATGATCGATCTGGATGATTTCAAGCACATCAATGATACCTATGGACACCAGGAGGGCGACCAGGTTCTGATGCGGATCTCCGCCCTGATCCATAAGGCCATCAGCCGGCTGGACATCAATGCGGCCGACGGCCGCTGGGGCGGTGAGGAATTCATGCTCATGCTGCCCGGTATGACGCAGGAGGAAGCCGCTGACTTCGCGGAAGAGGTCCGGGAGGAGATCGGAAAACTCCGCTTTGACCGATGCGGACAAGTCTCCGCAAGCTTCGGCGTGGCGCAGGCAATGCCGGCGGAGGAACCCGACCCGCTGGTGGTCCGGGCGGACACAGCCCTGTATCAGGCAAAAGCGGCCGGGAAGAATACCGTCCGCAAGGCGGGTGCGGATGAAGCACCTTCCGGCGGGGATGCACAGGTGTGAACATCCGCATGGGTGGATGCGTGGCAGTCCATTCACGGAAAGCATCTGACTTCAGCGATGAAAACACAAAAGACCTCCGGATGTCCCTGACTGACCGTCAGGTGAATCCGGAGGTCTTGTCTGTTCCGGTCCGGGGATTCCGCGGCAGTTCCTTATGAGGGCTGCGGTCCGGGATCGCTCTTCCCCGCTCCCGCCCACATGGAAAACACCTGGTCGGCTGCATCATCCCGAAGCTTTTCCAGAAGCGTTTCCGCCTGATTCAGCGCATCCGTACACTCTTCCCGGATGCCTGTGCCGGGATCTCCCGGACAGGGGATGCTGCCCGGGACCACGGAAACGCTGTAACGAATGCCGTCCCTGCCGCGCACCACGGCAATCATGGCGCACTGCAGTTCATCGTCGGAAACCGGATCGGGAAAGAGCTTCCGCAGATGATCCTCAAAGCTTCCGGTCCCGCCGGAAAGGAGCGGGTGGGCGGAGACGGGCGTGTCATGGCTCTCTTCGGGAGAGATCAGCTTTTTCCACAGGAATGGTGCGGACTTATCCGTGCAGGCGAGGGAGTATTTTCTCACGGCGTCCGCGAATTCATCCGCAAATCCCGGGTTTTCACGGACGGTCATTCTTGTGAGAATGTGCCGGATTTCATCCAGCCACTGTTCCTCTGTGTCCACATAGACCGGGAAGATGTCCGTAAGCTCTCTGCCCTTGTAGCGCAGGGGCGTGGATGACTGGATCATCAGGTGATACTCAGTCCGGGCGCCGGAGGGAAGATTGGACAGCACATCCTTCAGAAAGGACGCCGGATCCCGCAGGGGACCGCCATGGCTGGAGGCAGCATATCTGGACGCGGTCAGAATGGCCTGGACCAGGGAACACTGCGGCTTTTTCTCCAGAGCGTGGGCGAAACGGCTGTTTCTAGTGCTGACCATGCCTCTCAGGGAGAGCAGATTGTGGCTGCGGCCGATGCGGAAAACGATCATGCGGGTTTCCGGTGAGAGGTAGACTCCCACGACGTCAACGGACTTTTCGATCGGCTCCTCCCGGGTTTCAAACGTCCACAGACGGTTCCGGTGCAGGGTGATGTCAAGTTTTCTGAGAGTGTTCCGGACTACGGTCTCCGTGGCACCGGTCCGCTCCGCCAGCAGGGGAACGGTCCAGCCGTCCTTCTCGGCAAGCAGTTCCAGGATTTTCCTGTCCAGATGATCCACGCACTGAGGCTTGCCGCCTCCGTGCCTGGGATACAGTCCGCCGATGCCGTCTGAGACGTAACGGTCACGCCATCTCTTGATCGCGTTCTTGTTCACGCCCAGATTTTTCGCAATGGTCCGGATGGGCGCGGGCTTTGAGCATTCGAGCACGATTTTTGCATGGATGGCGGCCTCCGCGTAGAGGGGGTTGGAAGCTAGCGCCTCAAGTTCTGAAATCTGCTCCTCAGTGAGATGAAGTGTCTTGAAAGGTCTGGCCATATCCGTTTTCCTCTCCATAAAATATGCCAAATTATATACGATCCGGCGGATTCTTTCAATACACCGCGCGCATACGGGCCGGGGAACGGGATTCCACGGAGGGTCCCGCCTTCCGGACACGCCGATTTCAGGCCCCCGGGAGAAGGCCGGTGCCTGTACAGGGGAAGGGATTGCGGAGATAAGCGCAGATCATGCAGCCCTGGGATGCAGGAGTCGGGTTTCTTTCAGTGAGACGGCCGGATCGGCGGTCTTTTGCGAACATATGTTCCGGCGCCTGCACGGGCGGGTCTTTTTCGTTTTCCCCATTTTCGCTCAGACGGGAGATGATTCCGGTGTTCTGCGGGAGGCCGTGATTATCAGCACGGAAAGGAACGGACCCGGATCCTGTTTCCGCAAAGGGCAGTGCCGGGGACAAGGGGATGCGACGGGTCCGGACGGAGAAGTGCATCTTCCCGGACAGACATCCGGTTCAGCAGCGGCTGTCCTTTACGGACCGGGGTTTTTTCGGGAAGGAATCCAATCCCTGCGCTCCGAAAAAAGTCAGAGATGTTCGTTATTGATTTCTCCGGCAGCCTGCCGGGGGGTGAAACGGAAAAGAACACGAAATACAGGACAGACAAACGGGTGGCGGAATGATTCATGTGGAGTTTTTGACATGCTTCCTGTATAATGGGCAGGGTTCCGGTTTGCGTGGATTCTTTTATCTGGAGGCATGAAACAGCATGGGGAACAGAAAAAGCGCGCGCGCCATTCTTATCTTCCTGGCGTCGGGAATTCTTTTTTTCCTTCTTACATATCTCTCCAACACCGTCCTGGCGGTCTATGCGGTGTCCAGTGTCCGCCCGTCGGCGGCCATGAATCCCGTCCTTGGAATCGGGTATGGATGGCCTGCCATCCTGGGCTGTGCAGTGGCCAACTTCGTCTCGGACCTCGTGTCCGGCTACGGAATCAGGGTCGCCCTTATGGGGTTTCTGCCTCAGATCCTTTACGGTGCTCTGCCCTGGTACATCTGGCGGAGACTGATCGGAAGCAGGTCCCATATCACCCGTCTGGACAGTCCGAGGGTGACCCTCTGTTTCGCAGCGCTGATGGTGCTGAACTCCGCGGTGATCGGTCTTTTCGTGGGGGCAATCCAGTACTCGGTTACGGCAGGGGATTTCTGGGACAGCGCTTTCTTCGCATTCCGGAATGACTTTGCCATGTGCCTGATCTTTGGCCTGCCCGTGATGGTCGTGATGGACTGGGCCTATTCCAGATTCCGTCATCACGGAAAACGGCGTATCTCCGTGAATGAAAAGGTGATTCTCCTCTCCTCCGCCATGCAGCTTCTGGCCTGTGTCGTCATTGCGGCGACGGTTCTGATCCGCAGGGGCGGAAGCCAGGGCGGTGCGGCTTGGAAGGACATCATGAAATACTGGGGGTTCGCGGTGGGATCGCTCCTGGCGTTCTCCGTTGTGGTGATGTATTACCTGCGCTATCTGAAGCGGAAGAATGAGGGACTGCGGATTTTTGAACGCAGAAGAGGCACTGTCTATGCGGATGAAAAGCGCCGCCTGGAGTTTGTTTCATACCCGGACAGGCCCCCTGAATACCGCTGCAGGCGTAAAGCCATGGGCTTTACCGATGAGGAGAAACGTCCGGATGTCCGCCCGGCCTATGAAAGGGTATGGCACGTCTCCCTTTCCTGTCAGAAGGGATGCCCCATGAAATGTGACTTCTGCGACTGTTCCGCCTGCGGATTCCATGGAAATGCGACGGAGGAGGACCTGGCCTGGCAGATTGATACCATCGTCAGCCATACGGGAAGCATCCGGACCGGACGGTTTGAGGCGGACTTCACGAGAATGGGTGAGCCCTGCCTGAATCCGGCTGTCATCCGGTTCATCGAATCCGGCCTTCGGGAGCATGTGGCGGTCCGGGTGGATGCGGAGATGGTGTATCCCACACTTTCCACCATGATGCCGCGGGAGGGGAAGACGGGCGAGTGTCTGCGGGAGTACTGCCGCGTCAAGAATGAGGTCTATGACGGCAACGCCGATCTGCACATCACGATCTGCTCCACGGATGAGACCGTGCGCAGGAAGGTGTTCCGGAACCTTTCCATGACCCTGGAGGAGATTTCCGGAATCGCCGCGACCCTTCCCCCGCCCGGAGGCAGCAAGTACGCACTGAGCTTCCCGGTGAGCAGAGCTTCCGTGATTGACGCGGAGGTCATCAGCAGACTGTTTGACAGGGAGAAATTCCGGATCAGGCTGACGCCGGTTTACCGGACCTTCAATGCCGTGGACGGCGGATATGCTGATCCGGCGGAGGACAGCTGCCCTGAGGTGTTCGAAAGACTTGAAAAGTCGTTCACGGAGCAGGGCTGGGATGTGGAGACGTGTCTGTATTCCGGGGAGGAGGACGATGATGCCCTGACCTGCGGCAGCCTCCTGCTCCCCCACATCCGGGAAAAAATCAGCCCGGTGCCGTCGCGGAAAAAGAAAATCGGCATGATTGTCGCCGTTGAAATGGACGCCATCTTTTCACACTACCCTGAGTGGAAGGAACTGGAGGCACCTCCCGGATTCAGGAGTTTCCTTGTGGAGCAGGATACGTATGATCTCCATATTCTGCATGCCGGCATGGGTGAGATTGCCGCCTCCTCAGGTGTCCAGTACCTCATCGCGAAATACGGCGTCAACTGCATCGTGAACTTTGGCGTTGTGGGCGGTCTTACTTCGGACATGAGCACACACAAGGTCTGTCTGGTGAACCGCGTTGTTCACTACAAGTACGACTGCTCCGAGTTTATGGACCTGGCTGTGGGACAGGTGGACGGCCACGACAGCATTTTCCTCACCGCCAGCGAGAGCCTGGTGAAAAGCGCCATGTCCGTCCTGGAAGACCTGCCGCTTGCCACCTGCTGTTCCGGTGACAAATTCGTCGCCACAATGGAAGAGAAGCGGTATCTGCACGATACCTTTGAGGGGGATATCTGCGATATGGAGTCTGCGGGGATCGTTCTTGCATGCGAGGCCAACGGCGTGCCCTGCCTGCTTCTGAAGGCCGTGGCGGACGGTCTGGCGGACGGCGCCCAGGGATACTATGCAGAACTCCAGAGCGCTTCCCTGAAGTGTCTTGTGGCGGCGGATACGATCATGGAACGCATGGCGGCGGTTGAGTCATAAGGAGCCTTCCCCTTATGGAAAACAGAGAAAGGAAACAATCCATCCGCTGAGGACCGGACACCGATGATGAATCAAAAAAGCAAACTGGCGGGGAGAAAACAGGTCTCCCTGTCCCGAAAGGTTTCACGAATGGTCCTGCTGGGCACCCTGGTTCTGGGCCTGATCCTGATGGCCGTGGTTCTGTGCCTTTATGCCGTGGCGGTGGCCAATCAGTATATCGCCGCTTCCTTCAGTCTGGTCCGCGGCGCTTCCGGAGTGCTCAGCGAGATGGAGGACGCGGAACCTCTTTCCCTGGAAGTCATGGGACGATACCGGTCCATGACGGCGGAAGAGCGGGCAGAGGTGAATACGAAGGCATATGCGGAACGCTTTACCGATCTGACGGAGCGGGATGATTACAGAAGCATCCGCACCATCCTGGGGTATTTCCTTGAATCCTCCGATGTCTATGGTCTTTATCTGGCCATGTATGACCGGGATACGGAAGCGCTGATCTATATCGCGGACCCCGATGAGAGGGATGCGGTCCTGCCGGGATACTGGGAACGGGTCGGCGCCACGGAGGCGGGGAAGTTTCTGTCCTGGAACGGTGAGGGCATGCTCTACGATATCGGCCGGATGGAAAAGTACGGATGGATATGCACCTCCGGCATGCCCCTGAAAAACAGTGCAGGGGAGACGTTCGGCTTCGTCCTGGCGGATACGACGCTCAGCGGACTGGTGCCCAGACTGACCGGTTTCTCTCTGCAGTACATCATCATCATGGCCGTTCTGATTCTCCTGTTCGGGTGGTTCATGATGCGGCGCACCGGAAGCATGCTGGTCAGGCCCATCAACGCCATTGCAAAGGCCGCGCGGACGTATGTGAAGGGCAAGGAGGAGAACGGAAGGACGGACGGAAGCTTCTCGTCCCTGAACATTACGACCGGGGACGAGATTGAGAACCTTGCGGCCTCCATGATGACGATGGAGAAGGATATCACCCTGTATGAGGACAGACTGGCCAGGGTGAGCGCTGAAAAAGAGCGCATCGGAACCGAACTGAATCTGGCCAGACGCATTCAGGCGGATATGCTGCCCAGTATCTTCCCGGCCTTCCCGGATCGTCAGGAAATCGATATCTTTGCCACCATGAAGCCTGCCAGGGAGGTGGGCGGTGACTTCTATGACTTCTTTTTTGTGGATCAGGACCGTCTGGCCCTGGTGATCGCGGACGTGTCCGGCAAGGGGATTCCTGCTGCCATGTTCATGATGATGGCCAAGAACATGATCCAGACCCAGGCCGCTTCCGGCAAGCCGCCTCATGAGGTCCTGGAGAAAGTGAACCGGCTTATCTGCAGGAACAATCAGGAGACTATGTTTGTCACGGTCTGGTTTGCGGTGCTGGATCTGAAAACCGGTATCCTGACCGCTTCCAGCGCGGGCCATGAATATCCGGTCCTGAAAAGGCCGGATGGCTGCTTTGAGGTCATCCGGGACAGGCATGGGTTTGTCATCGGCGGTTTTCCGGATGTGAAATTCAGCGAATATGAAATCCGGATGGAAGTGGGATCAAAGCTGTTTGTCTACACCGACGGCGTGCCGGAGGCAACCAGCGCGGATCATGCGTTTTTCGGACTGGAGCGCACGGTGGAGGCGCTGAACTCCGCGAAGGACGGCTCTCCCCAGGAGATCCTCCGGACTGTGAACGGCGCGGTGGAGCACTTCGCCGGAGACGCGGAGCAGTTTGATGATCTGACCATGATGTGCATCGAATACAGAGGAATCGGGAAGAATCATCAGGGTACACACCCACGGAACGGTTAACCAATGCAGGTGTACGAAAGGAACCGGGTGAGGGAATCCGGGGGCGGAAAAGGACCGCCATGCCCCGGAGATACGGCCGGTATCCTTGTCACAGGGACAGCAAACCCCGGCCGGAGGCCGGGGTTTATGCGTCAGAACAGACGGTCGAGATATTCATTCAGGGCTTCCCGGTTATAGAAATTGGCGACATTCGCGATGTAGACATCCGGTTCCACACCCCGGTCAACGTCATACAGGGAACCGTTTTTGCGCCTGGAGATGCGCAGCGGGGAGGAAAGCTGAAAGGAGCTCCCATAGGCGGTGCTCGCCTTCATGACCACACAGCTTCCGCCGCCTGAAGTCTGTCCCAGAAGTGTCACATTGGGATAATCCTTCAGAATACAGGGAACCGCATTGCCGCAGGAGAAACTGACGGGGGAAATCAGGCAGAACAGCTCCCTGTCCGTTACGGTATCCCGCTCATCAAACAGGCCGTTCAGGTCCGTGTCCGCCCTGTACAGGACCGTGGAGGAAGCTCCGGTCAGGGTGTTCGCAATGGTGATGGGCGCTTCACCCAGCATCCAGGCCAGCACAAAGACCGCCGCATCCACATCACCGCCTCCGTTGCAGCTCAGGTCCAGCACCACCCGTGTCACGGGACTGTCCTCACGGGTGAGTTGCTCATGGGCGCGGATGAGCTGGGCGATGGTGTCATCCGGCCGGGCCTTGTCAAGCTCCGTGCGGTAGTTCACCTCGCCCGCGTGGAAACCGTCAAAGGTGATGTAGGCTGTATTGCCGACTTCCTGGTAGAAGGGAACGTCTCCCAGAATGGACTGCCTCTGCTCCCTGAAATACGCCTCAATGTCCTGCGTGTTCAGATAGTCAAGGCCCATGGCGAGGTCCTGCTGTTCATCATACAGATAGGAAGGAAGGCTGAAACCGGAATGCAGGTCATCCAGATTGTTTTCAATGAAAAAGTCCAGCGCGACATCGGATTCCACAGGATCCGTGCTGAGAAGCCGCCCCTTGAGGCCTTCCTTTGTGAACAGATCATCAAAAGAAGTGATCTGGTGCGTTTCCTTCAGCCCGTAGAACTGATCCAGCAGGAAGCAGAGCTCTCTGTAACTGTATTCCGCAAGCTCCGGGCTCTTTTCTCCCTTGTCGCACTGCCACAGGAGCTCCCCGATCTCCGTCCACTCGCCATCCTCACTGAGAATGCTGCCGTTTGCGATGAAGAGCTGTTTTCCGTTGTAGTAACTGCTGAGACTGCCCATGGAAAGGGGAAGGAGAATATCGGTCATGGTGTGAAGGGGAAGCAGGTACAGTTCATTTTCCTCATCCCGGAACAGTTCAATCCCATAGGCGCTCAGGTCCATGTTCAGCTGAAAGCCGAGACGGTCATAGCTGCCGGCGGAGACGCGCAGGAACACGGAATCCTCCTCTCCCAGACTGCCTGTATTGACTGAGTCAATGATCGAGGTGTCGATGGAGAGATGCGTGAAGCCGTCGTATTCATCAAAGGAAATGACATCCCTGTCAAAATCGATGAGCATGGAGCAGCCGTTTTCCCGGGTCAGAAGAACCAGGGACCCGTCCATTTCGGCAACGATGCCGTAGGAGTTGTTCCCCATCACTTTGGCGAAGGTGACCAGCAGGCTGGAGAGATCCCGGACCTCCACATAGGGCAGGTCCATCACCTGATCCCTGAAATAGAGGGGAAAATCAAAGGTAAGCTCCGTACTGACGAAGTATGTGGGAACGGTAAGGACCTCAAAGGTATGGCCGTGAAGATCGTTCTGATCATTCCCCTGTTCATTCACCGATTCTTCGGCAAGGGAAAGGGAAAGGACCTGGAAGAGCATTGCCAGACAAAGCAGGACTGAAAGGCACTTGCGGGTCATGGGTTTTTTCCTCCTGTTCATTTGCAGTGGCCGCGGGCAGGGGAAGGGTGTCAGAAAAGGTTTTTCCCGACAGGGAAGGGCGATGACCAGGCTTTGCGTCCTGAGGTGTCCCGGACCTCAACGCGCAGGAAATGATCGTTTGGCTGCAGTGCATATTCCGCATGGGTCAGGTGCGGACCGCTGACGACCCTGCCCTCCGCCCATGGGCTGTCGGAATAGAAGATCACATGGGCGGCTTCCGAACATGTTACACGAACTGTGCGGTTTTCCGCAAGTTCCACCTGAACCAGTTCAGGCCCCGTGGTGGCATAGAAGCGGCCGTGCAGCAGAGCGTCCAGGACGGAGGTCCGGGACAGGTCCGGGCACTGGATCATGGTGGAGGCTACGGCAAACTCCGCTTCATAGCGGTGCGTGTCATCCGTGGCCAGAACAGGCAGAAGCCGGCCCCCGGAGGCCCAGGTGACATCCAGCAGGGAGGAGGAGTCCGCCCGGTCGCCGTTGAGGGGCAGGGTGGAAACGGAATTCCAGATCTCCACACCGCTCAGATTCCGGAGGGAACGCATGAACTGCGGGGTGTTCAGAGACCAGGCGGGATGCGCCAGAATGGCCGCCCCTCCCGTGTCCCGGATCAGGTCAATGCCTTCCTGCGGCGTGCCGTCGGGATTCCAGGCCCGTATCCCTTCCGTGTCCATGCCCAGTCCCAGAATATGGGCGCACTGTCCCGGCAGACTGTAGTCGATCTCAATGCCCGGGAGGATCAGGAGCGCGTCCGATTCCGTCAGCGTCACCTTTCTGTGATCCGTAATGGCAAGAATGTCATATCCGGCCTTCTGATAGAGGGCGGCTGCCTCCTTCGGGCCGAGACGTCCGTCGGAACAGGTGGTATGGCAGTGAAGGCAGGCCCTGCGGAAGGGAAGGGAATCCGAGAAGAGCTTCATGGTCATTCCTCCTCAAACGCCGCAGATTATACAACACGCGGAGAGCTCTGACAATGAACGGGACGGGAGGGATACGGCGGCGGGACATCTTCAGGGATTCCGGCATGTCATTTCACGCTGCTGCGGGGAATGATCCCACGGATCATGACGGAAGGAAAATCTGTATTTTTTCGGATCAGGGCATTGACAGGGAGACGGCTATCGGGGATAGTGAGGTCACAGACCGAATTACGTCAGGAGGAGGAACAGGCATATGGACCACCATGAGAATCTTATGCAGATGTATTTTGGAATGCAGGCAGATGCACTGCGGAATACGGCGGAACAGGGGGATGAAGTCTTCAGCCGGGTCAGGGAAGCGATGACGGGGGAGCGCCCCGCGTCCGTGGTGCTTCTGGGCATCGGCAGCTCCTTTCACAGCGCACGCCTTGCGGAAAAGGAATTCCGCGCCCTTTCGGGCCTGCCTGTGACCTGCATGACGCCGGAGCAGGCGATGGACCGCGTTTCTGATTTCAATGCCCGGTCCCTTGTGATTGCCGTTTCCCAGAGCGGAACCAGTACCAACACCCTCAGGGCACTGAAGGAACTCAGACCCCGCGCGGCGCGGATCCTTGCCGTCACACAGGGCGCTGACTCCCCCGTGGCGAAAGAGGCGGATCAGGTGATTCCCCTGTACATTCCGGAGGAAAAGGCTGGCCCCAAAACCATGGGCGTCATCTCCTCAGTCTGCAGTCTGCTGCTCATAGCCGCGGCGCTGAGCCGGGAGGCGAACGCCTGGGAAAACCTGAAAAGCGACATGCTTTCCGAGGCGGAAGCCATGGCGCAGAACCTGAACGCCGTCCGTGACTGGGCTGTGTCCCATGCGGACACCCTGGCATCGGAGACCTCCTGGATGGTGGTGGGCCAGAGGGACGCCGCGGCTGCCGCAGGGGAAGGTGCCCTGAAGCTGACGGAAACCGTCCGGCGCACGGTGGCCTTCTATGAACTGGAAGAGGCGGTTCACGGACCCTGCGCGTCCTTTATCGCCCGTCCGGCCCTGATGTGCCTGCGCCTGCCCTGGGAGGACCAGACCCGTCCCGAGGCCCTGTGCGGCGCCTGTGAAGCCAGGGGCGGTCACGCCTTCAGAGTCGGACTGAATCCGGGAAGGCCTGTGACGGATGGACTGAGCGTGACGCTGGCCTATGGGGTCAGGCGGCTTGCCGTTCTGGAACTTCTGCTGCCGGCGCAGGCTGTCAGCGCATGGGCGCCGCCGAGGATGGGGATTGACCTGGATGAAAGGGATCATGATTCCTTTACGGCCATCCTGGCGGGACATCTGGAAATGTGACGGACAGAGGAGATGACAGGCATGTTTTTTCTTGGATGTGACAGCGGGTCTTCGAAGATCGCATTCGCGGTGTCGGACGATGCGGGCCATGTGCTGGTGAAAACGGAGTTCCCGGCGATTACCCTGTTCAGAGGCGGTCAGGACACCTATGCCGCGGACATGAAGCGATACCTTGACACCGTACTGGACAGGGCCGGTCTCAGGCCGGATCAGATCACCTGCGCCGCCTTCGGCCTGACCGGTTACGGTGAGACCGTGACCTCCTCGGAGGATATGGGATCTGCCGTTGCCGCGGCCCTGCCCGGGGTCCGCTGCATCCTGGCCAACGATTCCGTGGTGGGATGGAGCGGTGCCCTGCAGGCATCCACCGGCATTCATGTCGTCAGCGGAACCGGCTCCATCGCCTACGGCGAGGACGGCCACGGCGGCGCGGAGCGGGCCGGCGGATGGTCCCTGTTTTACGGGGACGAGGGTTCCTGCTACTGGGTGGGTGTGCAGGGCATCAACGCCTTCTACAGGCAGGCTGACGGAAGGATGGAGAAGACGCTTCTCTTTGACTATTTCATGGACCTGTTTCAGGTGAAGGATCCGCTCTTTGCCTGCGGTGCCTTTGAGGATCTGACAGAGGGCGGCAGCGCGGACAGGGTGGCGGCTTTCCAGCGGCATGTGCTGGCTCTGTATCAGCTGGGGGATCCGGTGGCGAAAAACATCTATGTCCGGGCAGCGGAGCAGCTTTCTCTTCTGGTGTCCGCCCTGAAAAACAGGCTGCATTTTGACGGGGACCGTCCTGTCTCCGTATCCTGGTCGGGGGGACTGTTCAAGGCCGGAGAATGTGTGCTCGTGCCTTTTTCGGAAAAAATCCGGGCACTGGGCTGCGTTCCCGTTCAGCCCGCCTTCGGTCCGCTGGCAGGCGCTGTGGGATATGCCGCCAGGAACATGCTTTCCCCGGAGGATATCAGCCGGTTGATGCACGCGGTGGACAGCGCTGAATCCCATTCCGGCTGACAGGGGCGCAGCGTTCCGGGAAACAGGCCTTCCGGGGGGACGGTTCCCTCCATGCTGTCCCGGATGGTTCGCCGTGTTCCCGCTCCGATCCGGAAGCAGAAGACGGACCGGGATTTGCGGCGCGTGAAAACAGATGAGCCCTCTGAAGGTCTGCTTTCTGTCGTCTTTCTGCATCGATGGTCTGCTTTGCAATTCAGGGTGTGTGAAATCACCGGCACGGCTGGATCCTTCTTCCCGTGCCTGTGATTTCCTTTTTTCCGCCCCGCCGGGGCGAAGACAGGTCCGCCCGGGCGGATCCGATCCAATGAATGAGAACGGGGAGGGACGGCGTATGAGCGTGATCACGGCGCGGAACCGGATTGTCCGGTACGAGAATGTCCCGTGACCATGGCCTGCGACATGACCCGCATGGCATCCCGGGGAAGGGTGTGGTGGCGGGCGGAAGCGGTGGGGGATCAGGACTGGCATCACCGCCTTCCGGGCGAAGGGCCCATGGACATCCGGGACGCGATGCATGATCCCGGGAATATCCGACTGGATGCCATGCGGACCCTGGTATCCGGTGCCAGGGGCTATATCAATCCCCGCTGGCGGCCGCTGCAGGACGGGTTTCTGCAGGGTGCCTGCGGCTGGTACGATGTGAACGGCAGCCCTACGGTTCGTTCGGAGGAAATCCGAAGACTGGCCCTGTGGTGCAACGCAGAGGCGGCCAGGCCCCTGTGGCGGGCCAATCCCGTCCGGGGGATCCGGGACTGCTGATGCTCAATGAGGCGCAGCTGTACTGCTATGCGTATTACGGCTCCACCGGGTTTTTCAGCTGGAGCTATCAGGGTGCCTATGAGGCGTTTCTGGATTCTGGGATTCAGGCGGACCCCATCATACCGGATCAGATCGACGCCTATGATGTGCTGTACTGCCCGTATCCCTTTGCCCTCGGGGACGAAACGGTTCAGCGTCTGACGGACTGGGTGGAGCGGGGAGGAACCCTGATTTCCGAGGCCTGTTTCGGATACCTGAACCAGCACGGTCATGTGTTTGGCCACCAGCCATCCAGGGGACTTGACGGGATGTTCGGATGCCGTGAGGCGACGGTGCATCTCGGACCTGAAAGTCTTTGCGGAGTCCGGTATGCTCTCAGGCGCCCTGTACCGCCAGAGCTATACGCCCACCACGGGGGTGGGCGTGGGAAACTATGAGGACGGATCCGTGGCGATTGTGCGCAATGTCTTCGGCAGAGGACAGACCCTGCTGATCGGGACCATGCCGGGCTATGCCTATCATGTTCAAAGGGATGAAGGGACACGGCGTTTCTTCCAGGCCCTCATGGCCTGGAGCGGCAGAAAACCGATCCTGGAAACGCCTCTGAATCAGGAAATCATTGCGCGGCTCTGGGCCAGTGACAGGGATGTGTTTCTGTGG
>CACYGY010000022.1 GCA_902774025.1 uncultured Eubacteriales bacterium | reverse complement strand
CCTTTTTGCTTTTTTGGGACTTTTTTATGATTCTATAAATAATAAAAAAGGGGCCGTGATGCAAGACATCTTTGTGATGTCTTTTTTTCACGGCCCCCTCTTTTTCATCGCGTGACTTACGGCTCATTCAGTCCGTCTGTGTCCCCTGTCTGCCTCCGTGTTGCTCCGCCCTTTCATCCCCGGGCATGGCGTCAGGCGGAATCAGAAACTCCGGGGCGGAAACGCCGCTTTTCCCCTGCGCTTCCCGGCAAAGGCCCTGAGCCGTCCCGGGGAAGAAGGCATTTCATTCCTCATCCTTCCACACAAGCTCACCCTGCCCGTCCCACTGAAGGCGCCTGTCTCCGAGGTCCACTGTCACCGGCCCTTTTCCCCGAAGACGGAGGGACCGGACCCTGCCCGAGCGGAAGGAAAAGTCCAGCACTCTCTCCCCGGGAAGACAGAACCCCCGGACGCTTCCCTCTTTCCACCGCCCCGGCACGGCGGGCATGAGAAGGATGGTATCCCCCTCCGTCTGCACCAGCATTTCCACCATGGCCTGGGTCATCCCCAGATTCCCGTCAATCTGAAAGGGCGGATGCGCATCCAGCAGGCTGATATAACTTCCCCCGTGCTGAAGATTGACGCCGCTTCCGGCCTCCACGCACTTCAGCTGCCTTCTCAGCAGCTTCCCCGCGTGCTCCCCGTCCCCGAGCACCGCCCAGGCCGCCGTCTTCCAGGCCAGGCTCCATCCGGTTCCCTCATCCCCGCGGAGCATGAGGGACCTTCTCGCGCCTTCCCGAAACCTTTCGTCCGCCATACGTGCGGGATAAAGTTCATAGAGATGGGAGATGTGCCGGTGCTCCCTTTCGCTCTCGGGATACTCCCGCTCCCATTCCAGGATCTGTCCCCGGGAGCCCAGCGCACAGGACGCCAGATGCCCCAGGGCCTCCCGTACCTCCTCCGTCATCTCATCCCCGCCCAGGCGTTCCTGTATCTCCAGGTAATCCATGAAAACCTCCCGGAGAATGCCCGTGGTCATCTGTACCCGGGCACTGACCCGGCAGTTCCTGCCTTCCATCCGGAACTGGTTTTCCGGGGATACGGCAGGGGCAAGGGTCAGATATCCGTCCCGGTCTCTCACCGCGATATCCAGAAAGAACCGGACCACGTCCCGGTACACGGGCAGGAAGGACAGGAGAAACGCGTCCGATCTGTGATACCGGTCGTGTTCCCGGACATGCCTGAGGAGCCATCCCAGGGAAAGAGGCCAGAAGGCGCAGCCCGCAAAGCCGTGATATGTTTCCCCCACCGGATTGGCAAGACGCCACAGGTCCGTGTTGTGGTGGGCCACCGTCCCCCGGGCTCCGTAGTGCACCCGGGCCGTCTCCCTTCCCCGCTCCGCCAGCTCCCGGATCATCCGCCACAGGGGCTCCGCCATCTCCCCGAGCCCCGTGGACTCCGCCGGCCAGTAGTTCATCTCCGTGTTGATGTTCAGTGTATCATTGCAGCTCCACACGGCCCGCAGGTCCTGATTCCAGATTCCCTGAAGGTTGGCGCATTCCGTGCCCGGGCGGGAGGAGGATATGAGCAGATACCGGCCAAAGTGAAACAGCAGGGCTTCCAGGGACACATCCTCCGGATCGTTTTCCCGCACCCGCGTTTCCGTGTCCCGCGCTTCCCGGTCGTCTTCTCCCAGCTCCAGGTCCACCCGGTCATACCAGGACCTGTGCTCCCGGATGTGGGCATCCATGGCCTCCGTGAAGGAAACCGCTTCCGCCCTTTCCAGATCCTCCCGGCACGCACGCCTTTCATCCTTCCCCTCCAGAAAGGGATGCCGCCGGAACCCGGCAAAGCTTGTACGGGCACAGAGGCGCAGTTCCATCCATGTGCCTCCCCGGACACACAGGCCGCTGCCCTCGGGGCGGATATCCCCGTCCCCCCGGGCCGTGAGTTCCAGGCACGCCCGCATCCCCTTTTCCTCCGGCGCCTCCGAATAGACCACCGCCTCTTCCGATTCCAGATAGGAGGGCACAACATGGGAGGGAGCCTGCAGCTCCCCGGTGATCCTCTGTCCTCCGGCCGTGAACCTTCCCCGCACCGGAGAATCCAGGGAGATGTCCGCCTCCAGGGGCCCGCCCTGGGCTTCCATGCGCAGGAACACGGCCTGATGCACATGGGAAACAAACAGGGTCAGTCCCCAGCGGACCCCTCCCATGACCTTGTCCTCCCTGTACACGGCCTGCCGAAGGTCCAGCGCCCTCCGGTATTCCGTGACCGTCCCTTTCTGCGGGTGCCGGATCCACAGATTCCCCAGGGGCAGATAGCTCTCCGTGAATCCCCCCAGCATCTCCCGCTCCACCAGGTCCTGGCATGCGCCGAATCTGCCCTCCAGGGCCAGATCCCGGGCCAAGGGGAAAAACTCCGCTGCCCCCTGCCGGTTTCTGTCAGAGGGATATCCGGACCAGAAACTGTCCTCGTTCAGGGCGAACCGCTCCTCCATGGGCATCACCCCAAGCCGCCCGTTCCCAAGGGGCAGGGCCTCTTCCCAGTGTGCGGCGGGACGGGTGTACCAAAGTTCATGACGCATGCTTTGCCTCCTGTCATCTGTCCATTCCCGGTCCTGTGTGTTATACTTCCGTATCAACCCTCAAGGAGGACCTATGCTCACCATTCATAACCGGCATTTTCTGAAGGACGGTCAGCCCTTCTTTTACCTGGGCGATACCGCGTGGCTGCTTTTCAGCAAACTCACGGAAGAGGAAATCCATGTATATCTGCGTAACCGCGCCCTGAAGGGATTCACCGTGATCCAGACCACCCTGGTTCACTTTCGGGATTACGCTTCCCCCGCGGGGGACCGCCCCCTGACGGACAACGATTTCTCCCGCCCCGATGCCGCCTCCCCCTACTGGGACCTGGTGGAGCGGACGGTCCGGAAGGCCCGGGAGCTGAACCTGGTGATGGCCCTGCTTCCCTGCTGGGGCTCCTTTGCCCGGGACGGCTCCCTGAATCCGGATTCCGCCCGGATCTACGGGGAATTTCTGGCCCGGCGCCTGGGTGCCTTCGAAAACGTCCTCTGGCTTCTGGGGGGCGACGTCAGGGGCAGTGACGCCCCGGAAACCTTTGACGCCCTGGGGAATACCCTGCGGGAAAAGACCCGCCAGCTCATCGGCTTCCATCCCTTCGGCCGCTGCTCCTCCTCCCAGTGGTTCTGCGGAAAACCCTGGCTGGACTTCCACATGTTCCAGTCCGGCCACCGGGACAGAACCCAGAGAACCCTGGGCGCCTGGGACGACAACGCGGTAGCCTCGGAGGAATGGATGGGGGAGGAGAACTACCTCTACGTCTTCCGGGACTTTGAGCGGGACAAACTGCCCACTCTGGACGGGGAACCCTCCTATGAGGAAATCCCCCACGGCCTTCACGACAGCACCCAGCCCTACTGGACGGACCGTGAGGTCAGGCGATACGCCTGGTGGTCCTGCCTGGCGGGAGCCGCCGGCTTCACCTACGGGCATAACGCCATCATGCAGTTCTGGACCGGAAAGGGCAGAGGGGATTTCGGCGTGCGTCAGCTGTGGGACACGGCGCTGCACGCCCCGGGTTCCTTCCAGATGATCCACCTGCGCCGTCTTCTGGAGGCCATGGACTGGACAGAAGGCCGCAATGCCCAGGAACTTCTCCTGGATGACAGCGGCGAGGGAGACGACCGGAACCTGTGCTTCCTCACCCCCCGGGGTCTCCTGGTCTATTCCTTTACCGGAAAACCCTTCGGCCTTTCCCTGAAGGACCTCCCCTTCTCCCCCACAGCCGCCTGGTACAGCCCCCGTATGGGCGGCCTTAGTCCCTTCGCCCTGCCTGACGGCCTGTTCCAGCCCCCGGCGGACAGGGAAAGCCGGAGGGAGGATATGGTCCTGGTGCTGCTGGACAAAAAAACCGCTGCGGATACGGAATCGCGTATCCTCGGCATATGACACATCTGCCGGATTCCGTGCCGGGTGCTCCCGAAAAGGCCATGACCGGATCCCTGCCCCTCCTGTGCCCGGAGAAGGAGGGGCAACCGGTGCGGCCTCTTTCCCGCGTCGCCTCCGGGTGCCCTTCCCCCGCATGAACAAAGGGAACCCGGAAGGCCCTGCGTCTGCAGTGCGGTCAGGGTTGCAGACGTTGGAAACCGCACAGCGTTTCGGTCCCGCGCGCCCGACCTCCCGTACCGATGCGCCAGTTTCAGGAAGCGGATTCACCGCATGAAACTCTGCCCTCACCGCGCCCTGAAAGCCGTTTTCCGTTTTGCGTGGATTCCGGAGATTCTTTTCATCCCTTGACAGGCATGTCCGGAATATGATAGAATCCTTCCTGCTGGTTCCCATGGAGAGATGGCCGAGCGGTTGAAGGCGCTGGTCTTGAAAACCAGTGATGTCGCAAGACACCGGGGGTTCGAATCCCTCTCTCTCCGTGCATTCTTAGACCGGCCTGGAGAAGTACCCAAGTGGGCCTGGAGAAGTACCCAAGTGGCCGAAGGGGCTCCCCTGCTAAGGGAGTAGGCCGGGAAACCGGCGCCCGGGTTCAAATCCCGGCTTCTCCGCCAGACCAAAAGCTCTGTGAGTTTTCTCGCAGGGCTTTTTTGCGCAGCCCTCAGCGCACATTGTTCTGCCGGGAAATGGGCGATCCGGCCCCTGCCGCGTCTGCCCGTAGGCTTATCCGTTTCTTCACCATTCATCCTCAGGACCATCCGGGAAAGCGGGGATTCCCCGGAAAACCCTGCCATACCGTCTCATCCGGGTTCATTGATGTACACAACCTCCGTGGGATTGAAAAGGCGCGGACACCATTCCGGATTGGATATTCCCGCTGAGACAACCATCCGTCCCTCATACACGCCTCTGGTATACCTGGGCCAGAAGCCCTGCCCGGGCGCATACAGACCATGTCCGAAGAACCTCCACTGGCCGCCGTGGGCATGACCTGAGAGAATCAGATCCGCAAAACCCGAGATGGAGGGATAGTACTCGGGATGGTGGGAAAGAAGGATATGGTATCCGGGAGAAGCCGCAAAGCTTTCCAGCCAGTCTGTTTCCGGCACGCGGATCAGCCGCGTGTCCGGGGAAAGCTTTGGATAACGAAGATCTGATGCCTCTTTTGCTCTCCGGTAACCAAGAACACAGGCGGAGGTGAGGCCGCCCAGCACAAGACCGTCCCTGACCGTGAAAGACTGGTCAAGAATGGTCACACCTGTCTTTCCGATGGCCTCCAGGTCCTCCGTGTCCATCCCCTGTTCATGGTTTCCCATGGACAGAAATGTCGGCGCCACATCGGCGCACTTTTTCAGAAAAGGCAGGACAGAGGGCTGTGAAACAAGGGGCGAAACGTCCTTTCCGGGACAACTGCCACGGATCAGATCCCCCGGGATGCAGATCAGGGACGGCCTGTGGCACCGCAGAGAGCGGATCACTTCCTGTCCTTCATCCCCGTGCAGATCCGCTACAAGCGCCAGATACGGAGCGCCGGGTATGTGGTAAACAGTGTCCTTCACGGGACAGTCCCCCTTTCATTCAGCCGGCTGAAAAAGCGTGCCGGAAACAGGCCGGGTGATCTTCATTTCACGAATGCCTCCCTCATCTCTGAAACGACCGTCCCCGCTGTCCGGAGAACCTTCCCGTGAGGGTTTTCCGGGGATTCGAAGCAGAATCACGCTCCGCTTTCAACGCGCCGCCCATAAAGCGCGCTTCCGGGACTTCCGTGGATTCACGGGACAAATGTCCTCCGTCTGCTCCATATCGCTTCCTCCTGCATCATATCACGGGGAGGTCTCACGCCACTGAACCGAATATGCTCCCCCCGTCCATGGCCTGGTCTGCCCAGAAACGCTCAGGTCCCGGGGAAAGCCCACAATCGCGCATTCAGGAATTACCATGGATGAGCGGTAAAGACCCGCGGACAGGAGGCAGGGATTATGAAGTTTTGCCCATAAATCCCGGGATGATCGGGAAACCGGGAGCAGCGCTTATGACGCGACCCGTATGCGGCCACACGTGAAACGGTCCCGACACGTCCTGCAGACTGACGGAAGAAATCCCCATAAAAAACGCGGAGCCCGGTCTTCTCAAAACAGGCTCCCCGTCAGACTTCAGCCAGGAATCAGACGTCATGCCGGATCGGTCTCCCGTGGGCCACATTCATTGCCGGGACTGAGCTCCTGAACCGAAACGGCAGGATCAGGCTGACTTTCCTCCCCGGGCGCAGGCGCGAAGAATCCTTCATTCCGGGGATGCTTTCTTCTCTCCTGCCTTCAGCCCCTGATCTGCATATAAGCCAGTCCGAATACAACACTCGGCATCATGCTGCAGACCCACAGTGCGATCCGCTTTATGGATTTCAGGCCGCCTTCGCTCCTCTTTTTCACACAGCCCCGAATGACTGCATACAGACCGTAAACAGCAATCATCAGAAAACCTATGGCAATCCCCATGCCGGAGAAGAGGCAGCAGCTGATCCCCGCAATGATGAGAGAAAGCCAGTTCTGAATACTGTCTTCCTCTGAAATACGCAAAAACACCGTCAAAATCCACGGGATCATCACGGCAGCGACAACCGCCTTGCCCTGCCAGATTCTTGTCAGCGTAAACACACTCTGTGTGTATACATTCCCGCCCATGAACAGATTGATCACCGCGACCATGAGAAGAAAAATACCCCGTTCCGCTTTCCCTTTGAACAGGCATTTGCCCATTTCATTGTACGCAAGATAGCAAAGCCCGAGGAGAACCGGCGCATATACGGTGTGCGCCATGGTGGCAGCCCTGATCCTTGTCATTCTGCTCATCCAGGCAAGGTACATGGACCAGGGAGAGAACACATCCTTCACCATCTCACCGACAAAGCGGCCTATGTACTCCCCTGTCGCAGGGTTATGCAGCAGCATTCTGTTCTTCACCAGCGCGTCATTCGCTTCCGCAATCCACCGGGCATCATCCTCATCCAGGTGCATGCCGAAGATATAGACCCCCATCTGATAGCCGATGACAGCCAGAGCGAGAATGTGGAACAGGGAGATTTCCGGTTTTTCAAACCTCACACGCCATCGGTTCCTCACCCCAAGCAGCGCCAGAATCAAAACCACACCGGAGTAAACCCAGAAAAGGACCGAAAAGGTCATGCGCAGGTTGATCGCCGGAGGGGCCAGGATCTGAAACACTGCCCACATCAGCATCTGACCATACAGATAGGTCACGGAAACGGATTTCTTCATGAAAACGGAGCCGACAAAAAACGGCAGCACAAGGAGCAGAAGACCCAGAATTACCTTAAGAACCGCCATCCTCACCGCTCCTTCTCACGGATTCCCACCCGGAACCGGCCCTTCCTCACATGGCTCCTTCATGCTTCAGCACGGACTTCACGGTTTTCATCAGAATCTTGATATCCAGGCCGATGCTCCAGCTGTTGATATATTCCGTGTCGAGTCTGACCACTTCTTCAAAGTTTGTGATCTTGCTTCTTCCGCTGACCTGCCACATGCCGGTAAGCCCGGGTTTTGTGGCCAGCCGTGCCCTGTGGTGATACTGATATTTTTCCCATTCATCCTCCGTGGGCGGCCGGGTGCCCACAAGGGACATATCGCCTTTCAGCACATTGAAAAACTGAGGAAACTCGTCAAGACTGCTGCTCCGGATCTTCTCGCCGATCCCCGTGATCTGCTTTCCGTCAACGATTTTATTCCCGATGATTCTCGGATCAAAGTCCAGCTTGAACATCATCCCGTCCGACACCCGGTTCTGTTCCATGAGTTCCTTCTTCCGCTCCTCAGCGTCCAGATACATGGAACGGATCTTGTAGAACTTGAACCGTTTGCCGTTGAGCCCGATCCGCGTCTGTTTGAACAGAACCGGTCCGGGGCTCTCCTTTTTGATTTTCGGACCTACAATAGCAATCACGATGAGGGCAAAGATACTGCCCACGATCCCGCCCAGAATATCCATAAGCCTTTTCACAGCCAGCTGCCAGGGCTCCGCAAAATTCGCCGTAATGGTCAGAACATTATATCCGCCGACTTTCTCAATGAAACTCTTGCCGCCCACGCTGGAAATCGGCAGCCGGATATGCACGGGCATGGCCATTTCACGGCACTGAGCGATGAGTCTTCCCACGGATGCCTTTTCTTCTCCTCTTGTCTTCATCTGGGATCCGTACGAATCGTCGATATAATCCTCCACAAGATCGTAGGTCTCTTCCTTCAGATCCGTCAGGTGCTCCGGATAGACAAACACCTCATCCACCCATCCCCGGCAGATATAATCCGCCGCGTTGGACAGGTTTGCCACAACCTTCAGCCCGTGGATGATTTCCCCTTCCGCGTCCCGGTTGCTGAGAATCAGGCCCGCGTACTCAAATCCGTCCAGTTCAAAGGCTTTTGTGACCACTTTTTCCACGGAATTCTCATCCGCGACGAGAATCATGGAGGCTTTGCTCTTGTTTCGGTTCAGCCGCCGGATCAGCTGTTTCCACAGCAGACGGAAAACGAACCCGAACAGCAGATGAAAACCGGCTGTCAGATAGATGGTAATACGGCTGTATGCATCCCCCGCCTGAGAGGAAAAAAGGTAGAGGGACATGAGCACAAGAACCAGAATCGATTGTTTCAGGGAAGCGGTCAGTTCCTTTCCGTATCCTCTTCTCACCACATTGTGCATGGTATTGAAGACAACGGAGACCAGAACATCCCCTGCCACCATAATCACCGCCAGCGACCTGTATTCCGGCCGGAGATAAGGCCACATTCCCCATCCATGGCGGATCATATAACCCAGAATATAGGAAACTTGCAGGATGATCAAATCCCACAGAATAAAATCAATATGTTTCAACCATCCCTGACTGCTGCGCTTATACATCAGATCAGATCCCCTTTATTCATGATCCTGAATGTCATCCGCCCCGGACAGAAGAGCCGTGACCGGTTCGGACCGATGAGACGCAATCCAGGACCCTTTCTGTCATCGTCATGATTCGGGCCAGCACCGGGACTTTTCCCGATCACCCTGCCGGACGGTCCTCATGCTCCGGTTCCCCGGGATGTCTTCCGGTCTCTGATTTCGCCCGCGCACCCGTGCCGGCATGAATCCGCCCGCCTGTCCCGGTTCCGCAAGGCAGGGCCATACCCGATTCCCAAAGGCCGGACCAGGCAGATGCCGGGACCATCGGGGCATCCGGTCCCATGAAGAAGGAGCCGGACCCTGCAAAGGATCCTCACCTCAAAAAGGATCAGATCTGCAGCCTTCCTCTGCCTGAAGCCGGTTCTTTCCACTCCCCGGTGACCGGGGAAGACTTCCCCGCAGCCCGCCGGTATGCCTGCCTTCCGCCGTGAATCATGAATGACCACGGCTTTCCGTCCTCAAACCGGAGGTTCCATCATCGCCCGTCCGACATCCACGCCGGACCCGTGTCTCCCGCCAGTCAAGCAGTCGCAGTCCGCAGAGGTCATTTCAGGGCGGGATCCTGTCAGGGCATTATACCATGAGAAAAGGTCTCTGGCAAAAACTGAATCGTCCATCCCCGCACGCATGAAATCTGACAGGAGTGACCGGAAAAGAGCATACCGGACTCCTCCTGCGGGATCCACGGATACACCGTCCTTTCATACATGACGATCCTGGAATCCGGTCGGAAAACCGGAAGGGAGAGGCTGTCTGATCAACGCCCCTGCGCCTCCCGGGAACGCCCGGAGAAAAGGAGAGGAAAAAGGCAACAGCCAGTCCTGCCTGACTGTTGCCTGATCCGGGATCATTTCCGTCCTCTGCCTGTCTCCTCATCCCTGGTCTCTGCTTTCCGGGGAATCAGGCAGAATCATGAACTTTCGGCATTGCGCGCCTGAACGGTCAGACCCACCGCAGGCACAGCCCTTCTGAACAGACTGCGTCAAAACCCGTCAGGCATTTCGCCCTGATCTCACGCAAATGACAAGTGCACTGCCGGAGGTTTTCGCGGATCCGGGTAAAAGCTGCGTAACCCGGCAGGCATCTCCGCAGCGGGCCTGTCAGTCTTTTCCACAGGTCCCTCGCTTTTCGCACCCCTGACATCCGCCGCAGCCTCCATGCTTTTTCCGGCTCCGGAAGGCAAGAAAGAGGACCAGGGCGATCAGAAGAATCACAATTGCTCCGGCAGGATTCACAGCACACCTCCTCAGAAAAACAGAGTGCCCGCCAGATGCACCAGCGCTGCCAGTGCCCAGGCCAGAAAACACTGCCACATTACCAGGAAAACCGCCCATTTCCTGCCCATCTCCCGCCGCACACTGGCCACGGCCGCCACACAGGGGGTATACAGAAGGCAGAAGATGAGCATGCACAGAGCCGTGAGTGTTCCCATCTGAAGGGTCAGAGCCCCGGGCCCGAAGAGAACCTGCATGATGGATACCACGCTCTCCTTGGCCATGAACCCGCTGATCAGACTGGTCACAAGCCGCCAGTCCCCCAGGCCTGCAGGCCGCATCAGGGGGGCGATCCACCCGGAGATTCGGGCCAGAATGCTCTCTCCCTCCGCGGCCAGGCGGAAGCCGAAATCAAAGGTGTTCAGAGCCCAGACCACCAGGGTGGCGGTGAGGATCACGGAAAATGCCCGCTGAAGGAAATCCCTGGCCTTTTCCCACAGGAGCTGCAGGACACTGCGCATCCCCGGCATTCTGTAATTGGGCAGTTCCATGACAAAGGGCACCGCTTCTCCCCTGAACAGAGTCTTCTTGAAGAGAAAGGCCACCAGAATGCCCACCAGAATGCTGAGAAAATACAGAAGAAGAATGACCAGCCAGGAGGGGCCCGGAAAGAAGGCGTGGACAAAGAAGCTGTAAATGGGAAGCTTGGCGGTGCAGCTCATGAAGGGGGTCAGCAGGATGGTCATCCGCCTGTCCCGTTCGCTGGGCAGCGTCCTTGTGGACATGACCGCCGGCACCGTACAGCCAAAGCCGATGAGCATGGGGACAATGCTGCGCCCGCTGAGCCCGATGCGCCGCAGGATTTTGTCCATGAAAAAGGCCACCCGGGCAATGTACCCGCTGTCCTCCAAGAGGGAGAGGAAGAAGAACATGAGGACAATGACGGGCAGAAAGCTCAGCACCGATCCCACACCCTCAAAGATGCCCTTCATCACAAGGCTCCGCAGGATCTCTCCCACCTGCGCCCGCTCCATGGCCGCCTCCGTCAAACTGCCGAGGGCATCGACGCCCTTCCCCAGCAGGTCCTGGAAAAAGGGCCCGATGAGGAAAAAGGTGAGAAAGAACACAAGACCCATGATCAGGATAAACACCGGAATGGCCGTCCACCGCCCGGTGAGCACACGGTCTATTTTCTGGCTCCGGAGATGCTCCCGGCTCTCCCGGGGCTTGTGCACACAGGCGAGGCAGATTCTCTGAATGAAGGCATACCGCATGTCTGCCAGAGCCGCGCTCCGGTCCATGCCCCGCTCCTTCTCCATCTGCAGCACCACATGCTCCAGCATGTCCTTTTCATGCTCGTCCAGAGCCAGCTGTTCCATCACCAGGGAATCTCCCTCGATCACCTTGGTGGCGGCAAAGCGCAGAGGAATCCCGGCCCTCAGGGCATGGTCCTCAATGAGATGCGCCACGGCGTGAATAGCCCGGTGCACCGCGCCTCCATGGTCCTCGGGGCTGCAGAAGTCCTGCCTGGCGGGCCTTTCCTGATATCTGGCCACATGCAGGGCATGCCGGACCAGTTCCTCCACCCCCTGGTTCTTCACCGCGGAGATGGGTACCACCGGGACACCCAGCATGGCCTCCATCCGGTTCAGGTCCACGCTGCCCCCGTTCCCCGTCATCTCGTCCATCATGTTCAGGGCCACCACCGTGGGAATCCCCATCTCCAGGATCTGCATGGTGAGATACAGATTCCGCTCAAGATTGGTGACATCCACAATGTTGATCAGCCCCGCCGGGTTTTCCTGCAGGACGAAGTTTCTGGAAACCTGTTCCTCCCCGGAATAGGGAGACATGGAATAGATCCCGGGCAGATCCGTGATCCGGGTATCCCTGTGACCCCGGATCATCCCGTCCTTCCGGTCCACGGTAACCCCGGGAAAATTGCCCACATGCTGGTTCGCCCCGGTGAGCTGGTTGAAAAGGGTCGTCTTTCCGCTGTTCTGGTTTCCCACCAGCCCGAAGGTGAGCAGCGTTCCCTCCGGCAGGGGATCCCCGCTGCCCTTCGGGTGATACCGTCCCTCCTCTCCCAGGCCCGGATGATCCGTCCTGGGAAGCTTTTCCCGCACTTCATCCACCCGGGCCCGCCCGCCGGGACGCACCCGGATCTTCTCCGCCTCCTGAAGGCGCAGTGTCAGTTCGTACCCGTGGATCCGCAGTTCCATGGGGTCGCCCATGGGCGCGAACCGGATCACCGTCACATGGGCCCCCGGCAGCACCCCCATGTCCAGAAAGTGCTGCCGCAGCGCCCCCTCGCCACCTACCTCGTCAATCGTCCCGCTCTCGCCGGCCTTCAGTTCCCTGAGTGTCATACTGCCTCTCGTTTCGTCATCTGTACTCTCTTTGTATGCAGGAGATGGTCCGCCCAGCCTGTGGAGAACTCAAAGTCCCCGCTCTCGGAAAGGAAATTTCCCTCCGCATCCCAGAACCGCAGCTGCTTTTCCTCCACCCGGAACACCACTTCCTGTGTCTCCCCGGGCTGAAGCAGGATTTTCCGGTAGTCCAGAATCTGCTGTACGGGCCTTGCCACCCGGGCCACCAGATCCCGGACGTAAAGCTGCACCACTTCCTTCCCGGGCCTTTCCCCGGCATTGCGCACCCGGATCCGCACCGTAAGCCCCTCCGTGTCCGAAAACACTTCCCGGTCCGTTTCCAGACTCTCGTAGACAAACTCCGTGTAGCTCAGGCCATTGCCAAAGCTGTACAGGGGAAGGTTCGGGGCGTCCAGATAGCTGCTGGTGAAGGGGAAGACCCCGGTGTCCGGCTGGGGTTTGGGCCGCCCGGTATTGAGCCGGTTATGGCTCAGGGGCACCTGACCCAGTGTCCAGGGCAGGCTCACGGACAGTTTCCCGCAGGGATTGGCATGTCCCCACAGAAGCCGCGCCATGGCCGGACCCGCCTGCTGGCCGGGAAACCACATGTCCAGGATGGCCGGTGCCGTCCGGCTGATTTCCGTGAGCACCAGGGGCCTTCCGTGGAAGAGGACCACAACGGTGCGGGGATTGACTGCCAGGATTTCACGGAAAAGCTGCATCTGCGCGCCGGGAAAGGACAGTTCCGTCCTGCTTCTGCCCTCGCCGCTGAGCCACTCCGCCTCCCCGAGGGTCAGGATCACCCAGTCGCTCTGCCTGGCCAGTTCCACGGCCTCCGCAATCCCGGAGGGATCCACATTCCATTCCGCACTGCAGCCCCGGGCTGTCCGGAGCTCCACCCCGGGCATGACCTGTCGGATGCCTTCCGGCAGTGTAACCGTGTCCTCCTCCGCCCCCGGGCGGGACCAGGCCCCATTGAGATGGGCATCCGTGGCAAAGGGACCGATGAGTGCCACCTTTCCCGGATTCCCGGGCAGGGGCAGAATCCCCTCGTTTTTCAGGAGCACGGCGCTCTCCTCTGCCGCGCGTCTGGCCGTCTCCCTGTGCGCCTCACACAGATACACCCGCTTCTCCGTCTCCGGATCTGCCCCGTGCCAGGGATTCTCAAAAAGGCCCAGCTCCTGCTTCAGCCTCAGCACCCGCATCACTGCCGCGTCCAGGGCCGCCTCCGGGATTTTCCCCGAGCGCACCAGATCGGGAAGACGCGCGTAGACGAGGCTCATCATGTCCACGTCACATTCCGCTCCCATGGCAAGACACGCACAGTCATCCTCATCTTCCGCCACGCCGTGATTCATCAGTTCCCCGATGGCGTTGTAATCGCTGATGATGACCCCGTCAAAGCCCCATTCCTCCCTCAGCACCCGGCGAAGGAAGGTACTGGCCACGGCCGGCACACCGTTGAGGGTGTTGAAACTGGTCATCACCATCCGGGCCCCCGCCTCAAGACAGGCTCTGTAGGCGGGCAGATACTGCTCCCGCAGAGTGTTTTCCGGCAGGTCGACACGGTTGTAATCCCGTCCCGCCTCCCCGGCCCCGTAGGCGGCAAAGTGTTTGACGCAGCAGGCCACCCGGTCACCCGCCCTGAGATCCTCCCCCTGCATTCCCCTCACAAGGGCTGCGCCCATGCGGCCGTTCACCAGGGGATCCTCGGAGCAGGTTTCCATGATTCGGCCCCACCGGGGATCCCGGGCGGTGTCCATCATGGGGGCAAAGGTGACATGCACCCCGCAGGCCGCTGCCTCCCTGGCCGCCATTTTCCCGCATTCCTCCATGAGGCCTTCGTCAAAGGAACAGCCCATGGCCAGTGGAATGGGGTATGTGGTCCTGTGGCCATGGATCACGTCCAGCATCAGCAGCAGGGGAATCTTCAGCCGGTCCTCCGACAGATGCCGCGACTGCAGCTCCCGGGCCATCTCCGCGCTGTCAAAGTTCAGGACGGAACCCGGCAGAAGGTCCGGGCGATTTTCCGTTTCCGGTCCCGTCTGCCTGTCTCCCCGTCCCAGAATCAGTCTCCCGTCCAGCTGGATGAGCTGTCCGGCCTTTTCCTCCAGGGTCATTTCCCCCAGCAGCTTCCAAAGTTCTTCCTGTTTCATTTTTATCCCTCCGCTCGGGGGGAAGTATACCACATGGACGGAAAAAAAACGAACCCCCACAAAATCGGAACGCTTTTCCCGCATTCCCTGATCCCCGGAGGACGGAAATCGCTCCGTCCGTCCCCTCTCTTCCGTCCCGGATCAGAACGCTCCGCATCGCTTCCGGTTTCTCCCTTCCCCGCCTGTGTCCGGTTCTCTTTTCCCCCTTTTCTCCGTCGCCTCCGGTTTTTTCCGTTTCCGTACTGTTGTCATAAATGGTTGAGTGTCGTAAAATGGAGCGCAGATCACATGTCGGGAATTGGAGTGATTTCATTGAATGCAGCTTCGAGACGTCAGGTCTGGATGAACGAGATTGCCTTTCCTCAGGAAGCCATCAACACGATTGGCTTCTTTCTCCGTCTGCCCACCGTTTCCCCGGAGGAGCTGCAGGCATGTGTCAATCGGGTGATTCTGAAAACCACCCTGTTCAGCCTGCCCCTTGTGATTCAGGAGAACAACATTTTCCACAGGCCTGCGGACCATCCCCAGCCCCCGGACCTGTGTGTCCTGGAGAGCCCGCTGTCCGAACGGGGTCTGGAATTCACCTGGTCAGACCTGAGCAGACAGCGCATGAGCGGCTCCCTGTACCGCTGGACCGTGCACGGCGTGGAGGAAGGGGGCAGCGTCCTTTTCGCCATGTTCCACCATGTCCTCCTGGACGGTTACAGCATGTGCCTGCTGGCTCAGGCTGTCCTGGATGAGATTCAGGGCACCGACAGCGGCCGGGTGGATTTCGGATATGTGCCGGAGCCCGTGGGAGCCGTCCCAAAGGAAAGACTCCCGGAGGAGGAACGGTTCTGGCTGGAAACCTTCGAGGACGCCCATCTGGAGTCCGCACTCCTCTCCTCCACGCCCTCCGGCTACCGCAGAACCTGGTACCACTTCCCCCTGGGACATGAGCTGACGGGGCAGATCCGCCAGTATGCCCGGGACCACGGCCTTACCGACTGCGACGTTTTCGCCGGGGCCCTGTCCCTGTACCTGACCCGCGCCTCCCGTACCGGAGACGCCGCTTTCCTCATGCCCCGTCTTTCCAGAGACACGGAACAGGACCGGAAGGCTGTCGGCTGCTTTACCATGGTGGTGCCTGTCCGCGTCCGGGGCCTGGAGGAGATGAGCTTCCCGGAAGTCTGCCGGCATACGCATCACATGGCTTCCCAGGCTTCCCTGCACAAGGACCTGGGCATGGACCGGATCCTCAGCGCTCTCCGGCGCAGCGGCACGCTCACGGGACCCGTCAGTGAGTATACCCTGAACTTCTATCAGCCGAAGATGACCAGTCATGTGCCTCACCGTCTTCAGATGAGCATGGACGGGGCCATGCACAACCACCTGACGCTGAACATCACCGCCTTTGACGGAGATTTTGAGATCCTCTATGACGGACGGGACGGCGTCTATGACGCGCCCATGGTGCACCGCTTCCATGAGGCCCTCATGTCCATTATCTGCCGGGGCATGCGTCCGGAATCGGAGCATGTCCGGGTCTCTTCCTACGAGATCGTGGGCAGGGGTGAGCGGGAAAACCTTCTGCACATGGAAGGCCGGAATGTCCCCCTGAGCCATTCCGACACCATCCCCTCCCTGTTTGAAAAGGCCGCCGGCCACTTCGGGGACCGCCCCGCCCTCTACGCCGGGAACAAGACCCTGACCTTTTCGGATCTGGACGCACTGAGCAACCGGGTGGCCAACGCCCTTCTGGCAGAAGGTGCAGAGGCCGGGGAGCCCGTCCTCTTCAAACTGCGCCGGGACTGGCGGCTTCTGCCGGTCATGCTGGGCATTCTCAAGGCCGGCGCGGCCTTTGTGCCCATTGACCCCACCTATCCCCAGGCCCGCATTGACAGCATCCAGGGGAGCAGCGGTGCCCGGATGATGATCGTCACCACCGAAACCTTCTCCCGGGACTGCGCCATAAAGCAGCTGGACGCGGACAATCTGCTCATGTGGTCCGACCGAAGCAGTCCGGACATCTTCATCCCCCAGAACCAGCTGGCCTACTGCATCTATACATCCGGCACCACCGGGACACCCAAGGGTGTACAGCTGTGCCACCGGGGCATTGTGAACATCACCCGGCCCGAAAACAACCCCTTCAACCGGGACGTGTGCCTGTGCGGCACGGGGATTGTGGCCATCGGGTCCGTCAGTTTTGACATTTCCCTCTTTGAGTTCTTCGTGCCCCTTCTCAACGGCATGTTCGTGGAGCTCGCGCCGGAGAGCGCCCTTGCGGATCCCCGGGCCATCGCCAGGCTTCTTGAGCGCCACGGGGCCAATCTCATTCACTGCACCCCCTCCCGTCTGGCCGCTTACCTGCTGGATGAGGACTTTGCCCGTGCCCTGAAGGGAGTGGAGGCCATCCTTTCCGCCGGAGAAGCCCTCCCCGGCGCTCTTGTGGACCAGCTGAACCGGGACTTCGGCATCCGGGTCTACAACGGCTACGGCCCCGCGGAATGCACCATCGGGACCACGGTCACGGAAGCAGGCGACAATGAGTCCATCGGACATCCCATCGCCAACACCGGCGTACTGATCCTGGATCCCCAGGGCCGACTCCTTCCCCTGGGCTGCCTGGGAGAAATCTGTGTCTACGGCCCCGGAGTGGGCCTGGGCTACCGGAACCTGGAGGAGGAAACCCGGCGGCGCTTTGTAGACCTGTACGGCCTGCATCTCTACCGCACCGGGGACCTGGGGCTTTTCCTCCCCGACGGCCGGGTGGAATATCACGGCCGGGACGATTTCCAGGTGAAGATCCGGGGCCTGCGCATTGAGCTCAATGAGATCAACAGCTGCATGATCTCCATGCCCCAGATCGCCGTTGCCTGCGCACAGGTGCGGAAGATCCGGGGACTGGAACATCTGGCGGTCTTCTATACCCTGCAGAAGGGCGCAGAGATTTCCCGGGAGGAGATCCGGGAGTACCTGAAGGCCCATCTGACCCTGTACATGGTGCCGGACCTGTACGTGTGCCTGGATTCCATTCCCGTGACCCAGGGAGGCAAGGTGGACCTGAACGCCCTTGCCCAGATCCCCATCGCCTACGAAGTGGCCTACCGTGCGCCGGAAAACGAACTCCAGGCGTATATCTGTGACGCTTTTGCCGCTGTGCTGAACCTGGAGCGGGTGGGCCTGGATGACAACTTCTTTGAGATCGGAGGCAACAGTCTCCACACAGCCCAGGTGGTATCCGCCATTGAGGAGCGGGTTGAGGGCATTCACGTGGAGTTCTCGGATCTCTTCCGGTATCCCACCCCTGAGCAGCTGGCCCAGATCCTCTACCGGCAGCAGCTGGACATGCGCAGGAAAGAGGCCTCCCCGCTTCTGAACCTGTCCTACGGGGATATCGACCATCTCCTGTCCCACAACCTTACCTCTCACGAGGAAAAACCCCACAGTCTGGGGAACGTCCTCATCACGGGCGTGTCCGGATACCTGGGCATTCATGTCCTGGCGGAACTCATCCGCAGCGACCTGCGCTATGAGCATGTCTACTGTCTGGTGCGCCCCAGCAAGCGCCTGGACCCGGAACACCGGTTCCAGAGCACTCTGTTCTACTTTGAAAACGAGGATTATTCGGACCTGCTGGGCAAAACCCTGTTTGTCGTGGACGGAGACATCACCCGGCCCGGCATCTTCCAGGAGCCCCTGAAGGAAAAGATCGACACGGTGATCAACTGCGCCGCGGACGTATCCCACTTCGCCTATGACGACAAGCTGCAGCGCACCAACACGGACGCGGTGAAGAATCTTCTGGACTTCTGTGAAAAGGAGCACGCCACGCTTGTGCAGGTCTCCACCATCAGCGTGGGCGGCGTCTATCCCATCAAGAGCCGGAAGCTCACCCTCACGGAACGGGATCTCTTTGTGGGACAGCAGATCCATAACCAGTACATTCTCAGCAAGTTCATGGCGGAGTATGAGGCCCTGAACGCCATGGTAACCCGGAGCATTCCCGTGAAGATCATGCGGGTGGGAAATCTCCAGGGACGCATTTCCGACGGTGAGTTCCAGATGAACCGCCGCACCAACGCCTTTACCCGTCAGATTTCCACCTACATCCGTCTGGGGAAGGTCCCCAGGAGTCTGTACCTGAGCAAGGTGAACTTCTCCCCGGTGGACGAGGTGGCCCGCATGATTCTGTCTCTTTCGGCCCTGCCGGAGAACGACACAGTCTTCCACGTCTATCCCCCGGACGAGGTGCCCTGGCGCACTCTCTTTGAGACAGCCTCCGCCCTGGGGCATCCCATGGAAGTCATGGAGGACGAAGAGTTCGCCGGGTTTGTCCAGGAGCTGGGAAAAAATCCCGACAGCCGGGAACTGCTGGAGGGCATTCTGGTGGAACGTCCGGACCTGAACTTCTCCTGGACGGAAGTCAACGCCGCCCTGACAGAGCAGGCGCTGCATCACCTGGGTCTCCGGTGGCGTCCCATGACGGATGTCTATCTGCAGAAGTATATGGAAGCCCTGAATGACCTGGGCATGTTTGAGGAGGGGTTCTGATGAATTTTCCCGTGGTCGCGCTGTGGTCCCTGGCCGTCTTTCTGGCCTCCGCCTTCGCAGCCTGCATTGTCGCCAGCACCCTGAAGCCGAAGCATCAGGGGAAAAATCTGTTCCTCCTCTGGCTGGGCGCCGGGATTGTGGGCTATCTGGCCACCTTCACCAGCTATGCCCTGAACCTCTACAATGACTTTGTGGGAATCCTCGGCCTGTCCGCCTTCCTGTGCGGCGTCGTGCACCTCTCCTTTGAGGGCAGCAAGTCCGAAAAGCTCTTTGTGAGCATCATGGCCGCCCTCATCGCCAACGTGGTCACCTTCATGTTCTGCGGCACCACGGACACCTATCTGGGAGCCGCCCTGGGCCTTTTCGCCACCGGAACCCCCTACAACGTGCCCAATCTCTTCCTGTTCATCGGGATCAAGGTGGTTTTCTACGCCCTGTTCTACTTCCTCTATGTGCGCTTCTTCCGCAGGATCATCCTTCACACCCTGGAAATGGCAGAAGGCCAGATGCAGACCTATCTGCCGGCTCCGATCATCTCCGTCATCGGGTTTTACATCATCAACTATGTGACTAACCAGGTAGGGATTATCCCCACCAACACCTGGTTTTTCCCACTCTACGCCACCCTCTGCATCATCTTTGTGGTGGAGTTCACCCAGATTATCAATTCCGTCCGGGCTTCCGCAGAAGCCCGGCGGAGTGAGAAGGAAAAGCAGCGGATCAGCGCGGAGCTGAACGTGGCCACCCAGATCCAGGCGGACATGCTGCCCCGGATTTTCCCCGCCTTCCCGGACCGGAAGGAATTTGACATCTACGCCACCATGGATCCCGCCAAGGAAGTGGGCGGTGACTTCTACGACTTCTTCCTCATTGACCATGACCATCTGGGCATGGTGATGGCGGACGTGAGCGGCAAGGGCGTGCCCGCAGCTCTGTTCATGGTGATTGCCAAAACCCTCATCAAGAACCGTTCCCAGATGGGAGGCGGTCCCGCCGCCATTCTCCGGGATGTGAATGACCAGCTGTGCGAGGGGAATGAAGCGGAGCTGTTCGTCACAGTCTGGTTTGCCATTCTGGAGATTTCCACCGGAAAGGGCATGGCCGCCAACGCCGGGCATGAGCATCCGGCGCTGAAGCGGGCAAACGGCGCCTATGAGCTGGTGATCTACCCCCATTCCCCTGCACTGGCCACCATGGAGGGGATGCGCTTCCGGGAGCATTCCTTTGAACTGCATCCCGGGGATACCCTGTTCGTCTACACCGACGGCGTGCCCGAAGCCACCAATGCCGGCAATGAACTGTACGGTTCCGAGCGCATGGTGGAAGCCCTGAACAAGAATCTCCAGGCCAACCCCCAGGAAACCCTGAAGACGGTGCGGGAATCCATAGACGCGTTTGTGGGGGATGCCCCGCAGTTTGACGATATCACCATGCTGTGCCTGCATTACACGGGAATGGGAGGGACTGCAGATGACTGAAATGACACTGGACGCCACCCTGGACAATCTCAACACTGTCCTGGAATTCATTGACGGTACCCTGGAGAGCATGGACTGCCCGATGCGCACTCAGACCCAGATTGACATCGCCGTGGAGGAAATCTTCGTCAATATCGCCAGTTACGCCTATGCCCCGGGCACGGGACCGGCCACCATCCGTCTGGAGCCGTGCAGCAACCCCGCTTCCCTGACCATCACCTTCATGGACAGCGGCGTACCCTATGATCCACTGAAAAAAGATGACCCGGACATCACGCTCTCCGCGGAGGAGCGGCCCATCGGGGGACTGGGCATCTTCATGGTGAAGAAGAGCATGGATGAAATGACCTATGTCTATGAGAACGGCATGAATGTCCTCTCCATCCGCAAGAATCTGTAATCCGGTTCTTTTCCGGGTGCGGGGGATTGACGGATGCACAATCCGTGTTATGATTCAATCCATGTTTGATCGGCTGAACCAGCCCTGATCACAGAACTTTTGAAGGAGGCAGCCTTATGAAAAAGACCCTTTCCCTGATCCTGGCCCTGTGCCTGTCCCTCATGGCCTTTTCCGCCTTCGCGGAAGAAACGCCCGTTGAGAACAGCGAACTGGGTGATCTGAGTGCCCTGCTGGAAAGCATCGTCCCTGAAGGCGAGGAAGGCGAAAATCCCAGCCTGTTTGAGCAGCTGACCGACGCAGCGAAGGAAGTTCCGGAAATCACCGGAGAGCTCGGCGGTCTTCTGGATGTCCTTGGTGATAAGACCGAAGAGTCCCTTCAGGGCATGAAAGACTTCCTGGGCGGCGTCCTGAGCAAGGGCGCTGAAAGCGTGGAAGACGGCAAGAATTTCCTGAGCTTTCTGGGCAGCTTCGCGGGCGAAGGCGCTGAAGACGCCGAGGCCGGCAAGGGCCTGATGAACGCTCTGGGCGGCATTCTGGGACAGGGCACCGAGAGCTCCGGCTCCGGCAAGGGTTTCCTGGACATGCTGACCGGTCTGCTGGAAAACCTGGACGTGAAGAGTCTCCTGGAGGCCGTCACCGAATTCCTGAACAGTGCTGACTTCAAGTCCATCCTGGATCAGATCTCCGCTTTCTTCACCAGTGAAGAGGGCAAAGGTATTCTGGACCAGGTTGCCGCTTTCCTCGGCGGTGAGGAAGGCGCCGGCATCCTGAATACGGTCACCGAATTCCTGAACAAAGAAAGCGGACAGGAACTTGTGAGCGGCATTTCCGAACTCCTTAAGAGCGAGAACGGCGCCAGCCTGATGGACACCATTTCCGGATTCCTGGGCGGTGAAAATGCCGGAGAGGCCGGAAATCTCCTGAACGTCTTCAGCGGCCTGCTGGGCGGCGGAAAGTAAGAAAGGGTTCATCCCTGCCGGAATATCCAGAGATCTGGGTATTCCGGTTTTTTTGCGTCTTCGCCCGGAACCGGGAGTGGGAGGTGCGCATAGGCCCTGACACACGGTCCGTCATTGGACAATGTGTCAGGAACAGGACTGATCAGGTTATTGTCCGGTTTTTCCTGTCTATGTTTCCAGGCTGGAACAATCCACAAAAAAGTATGAAGATTCTGTGTTGGCTTTGTTGCATTTTTGATTTTTTTCGATATACTCCTTAGTGAGGGCTTTGGGAGTCCCTTTCAGAAACGCACTCTTTGCCCTCCGACACCGGGCGTTCCCGGGAGCTTCTTTCCGGCTTTCCATGCGCTGTTCCGGATCCGTATCGGAATGCATGGCACAGTTGCTCCCTGTTCTCCTCTCTGGCTTCCTGCATGAGAGGGGCTCCGTCCCTGTTGTGACCCGTTTTCGCAACCCTTGCTTTACCGATAAAGGAGGTTTGCCTGAGTTTAAACCGGCCACTCCTGATCAGGGAGGCTGTATGAGGGCGAATCGTCATGGTTTTCCGGGCTTTCCATCCGTGCATGGTGATTCGTGGATCGAGTTTTGAACCGAGATATGAATTCTCCGAGATAAATGTGAAATTATTTTCGGAAGGGGCTTATCTTTTTTGTTAAAATTCGTATAATGTTACAGATTCGTGTGCGGCCTGTGCTTTCCCCACGATTTCACGAATCGCCTTTTATACCAGCCGCTTTGATGCCTGTCTGTATCCGTCCATAAACGAATGCATGTCACAGAAAATACACATTTCAATCCTTCACGAGGGGGTATATAGATGGATCGTTCCTTCCGCTTCGCTTTTTTCACCCTGGTAATCCTCCTGCTTACCGCTTTCCTGGGAATTTCCGCTCAGGCGGATATCGTTTCAGAGCGACAAATCTCTTCCACTAGTACTGTTAATTGGAGAATCACCAATGACGGTACACTGATTCTTTCTCCTACGAACGGAGAATCCGGCAGAATTGGGGACAAAGAGTCCGGTGGAGGCACATTTAACACTTCTGACTGGCCGTGGTATTCGTACCGTGATGAGATAAAGTCTATCAAAATGGAAGGTACAATTAGCACCTTTCCAAATCGAACCTTTAATAATATGTTTTACGATTGTGACAATCTGACAAATGTGGACCTAAGCGGACTGGATTTGAAAGTTCAAGGGCTGAATGGTATGTTCGCGGATTGTTCCAGCTTAACTGAAATTGAGCTGAACCTGTCATTCACCGATGGAAAACTCAATTCCATGAAGGATATGTTCAACGGATGTACCAGTCTTCAAAAGGTGACGTGGAATAATACGGACCCAAATTGGTCTACAAGCCCTAACGGTGTTCAGATTCAGAGAATGTTCACCGGCTGTAATAATCTGGAATCTGTCACCCTGACAGGTTTAAAATTTGCTGGCCATAAGGAAACAAAGGATCTGGGGCTTCGAGACTGTGTAAACCTTCAGGAACTGAATCTGACAGATTCAGTAATCTTTGGCATGTCCGGTTCAAACACGGATGATTTCACAAACATCAGTGATTACCGGGGGTTCCCTCTGGAAGGCTTGTGGAGCTACCAGGAAAGTGAAACGTCACAGGATGTCAAAACCATGAATTCCCGCGAAGTCATTGACACAATCCGGTATCCGAACGACGGCACCCAGAAAGGTCAGTTCGTACCCGGAATCTACAAAAAAGTCAGTAATACTTCCAATGATTTCGCAAGTGTTCCTCAAACCGACTATCTGATTGACAATATGAGTGGGTCAATTCCTTATCTGTTAATCAAGAATAATCAAGACGAGATAATAAAATTCACAATTTTTCCCGAGTCGAATGGCTCAGTACGGGTCACGCGGGAAAACGTTACTACTGGAGTAACTTTTCCTAGTGTTGTGGTATCTTCTTCCAACTACGACAATCGTAATTTCGAGGAAGGCAATTATATCATCCAGGTCGATGACCAGGCAGGTACAGTACCCTGGCGGTTCCGGATCTTCACAAAAGGAAGCGATCCAGCCGACTGGAAAAACGCGGAAAACAATACGTATGAGTACTCGAATAAGAAAGAGGACATCGTCATCGTTTACCCTGATGCCGCAACCGACAGCACTGGCGGAAAACATGCTGTACACGTGTCCATCAATGGCATCTCCTTTCACGACACAGATCTGATGCCGGATACCACAAGTCCGGATTACCCCGCTGGCAGCGGAATCGCAAATCCCTGGTACGAGGGCAACTATGTTGACAACTATGTTGATCAGAACTGCATACACGGCTATTATGACAATGGTAGTTGGGTCCCTCTCAAATATTGGGATTCCAATGGAGACCTCGTGGATTTTCCGGCCTCTAAGTCATATACCCGGGATGATAAAATAGATGATTTTACTGATCCTGAAAACAAAAAATATGGCAAAATTCCAGTTGGTAGCGTCGTTCGTTATCTGATGAGCGCTGAAATTGGACAACTGAATTTCTGGAATCAGATCAAAAAATCGACACTCGAAAGATATGAAGTAGACCCGGAAGACAGCGGTAATAAGATTTCCACAAATGACCTATACAGCAAAGGTTCCGGAACATGGATTGATTACGCAATTTCCATTGAAGGCGCTCCTGTTGGATCAACCTTTCTTTATGCGGTGGATGATCTGGATCTGAGTCATTATGAAACGTGGATCATGGATCTGGCGGATCCCAAGTTAGATAAGAAGACAGGCACCATCTGGATTGATGAGTCAACGGGGAAGGCAGTTGGTGGAGGCGAAGGTATCATCCTGCGCGATGGCAACGACCTGAAAACGATCTCTCTGGCTAACTATTCCGGACTGCGGATTCTGGATTCCTATGATACGGACGGAAAGGAAGGAACCGCCAATTACATCGTTGGCACAGATTATGATCCGAAGAGTACCTTCTCACGTTTTTATGTACGGGCCAACGCACAGGGCGCAAGTTACACATGGACAACAGGTACCTCAGCCAAAACCACAATGCTCAAGTCGTTTGAAGGCTCCACCTATCTGCCCGTTTATGTCCTCGTTTCCGCGGAAAAGAGAATGTACGAGGAAGATATTCCAGCGGGCAAGTATTCTGATGCCTTTACATTTCTTCTGGAGAACACAGATGATCCCTCGTATTCTCAGGAAGCCAACAACATTGAGGGAACCGTAACTTTCAGCGAAATGCTTCCTTTCTCCTATTCCAGCACCTTAGGAACTCAGACATATTATTACAGAGTCACCGAAGTGAATGGCAGTGATCCCTATATAGGTTACAACATCGATCATTCCACCTATTACCTTAGAATAACCATATATCCATCGGAGAACACAAGCCTTCAGAAAGGTGCAAAAGCCGTTATCGCAGTGGCAAAAACGACCGGAAATAAGTCTGTCAACGAGATAAACAACTGGCAAGATGTAAAAACGGTCTACTCTTCGGATGCGCAGCCTGTATACGAATATACAGCTACTGATGGGTCCAGGATTCAGTACTACAGCAAGAATGCTTCTCTGGGCAATTATCAGTATTATGCCGCTTACACCGGAGAAAATCTCATTGTCAGCGACAGTTTCAACCCGAAACCGACAGATCCTTCATACTGTATCACGGATGATGGTAACGAGTACCCGGTTTATGCCTATGATGACGGAGATAAGAAGTATTTTTTCTACGTCAAGGACGGCATCTTCAAATACCTGGATCCCGCCCCGGAGAATCCCACCAACAACAAGGTTTCTGTCGGCACCTTTCTGAATGATGCAGGCATCACGATTAAGAAGACCTGGAACGATAATGAAAACGCCGCCGGTAAGCGGCCTGATTCCATCAATATCGCTCTGCTCCGGGACGGCGACCCTTTTGGAACATACACATTGACTGCCCCAACATGGGAAAAACAGATTTCCTATGCGGAGGCACCCCGGTTTTCAGAAGATGGTGACAAATACACTTATACCGTGAAGGAAGAAGGCTTACCGGAAACCTGGGAGTACGTCCGGGAACCGTCCAGTCCGGACGCCCCCTTCACGGTGAAAAACAAATATGATCCGGAATTGATCACCGTATCCGTTGAAAGACACTGGTACGACCAGAACAACAGGGCAGGTCTCCGGCCGGAGCGCGGTCTTGTGATAATGACTCTGTACAACGAGGATACAGGCGATACGATTGATCAGTACGAAATTGACGATTACAGCACGCAGCCCCATGTCTGGAACCTGCCGAAATATAATGCTGATGGCACACGCATCAAATACGGCGTCCGTCAGAGCGGCGTTCCCGTTGAATATAAGACGGATAGGGAGATGAAAGAGGAGGCTAACGGAAAGAGGTACTTTATTTTCAGGAACACCTATAATCCCCCCACAATTTCCATCATCATAAAAAAGCTCTGGGAAGACGACAATGACGCGGAAGGTTTCCGGCCGGAAAGCGTTGAGTTCCATGTACACGCAGATGGGCATCATTTGGATGGGGATGAGGTCTTCCTGAGCGAAGAAAATGAATGGACCGTTACGGTCTCCGATCTCCTGAAGGCTTACGGCGGAAAGGATATTCACTACAGTGTCGTCGAATTCATGGATGATATTGAATATCAGCCCGTTCCGTCAGAGGAAATAAGAAGCGACGGTTCTGTCATCTACTATACGTATACAAACACATTGTCACCCGGGGAAACCCATGTGGAAGTGGACATGGACTGGGATGACTACAACAATCAGGACGGCTACCGCCCGGAATATGCCGTTGTCTGGCTGTACGCCAATGGGCAGAAAACAGACCGATATGTCCATCTGACCGGACACGAAGACTTCCCCGCCTTCTTCTATCATCTTCCCATTTATGACGAAGACGGTGAGAAGATCATCTATTCCATACAGCAGGATTCCATTCCTGAATACACCACCACGGTGAATCAGGTCAGATCCAATGCCTTCCATATCATCAACGTGCATGTCCCCGAAAAAGTCACCATTAATGTAGCCAAAGTCTGGGATGATGAGCAGAACGAAAATAACCAGCGACCTGATCATGTCATATTCCGCCTTCATGAAGATGGCATTGAAACGAAGTTTGTCGTCCTGAATGAAGCGAACGGCTGGGCATCCGCTTTCACGGACCTGCCAAAGAGAATGCGTGGCAGGGCTGTCCGTTACACCGTATCGGAAGACAGAGTCGACGATTACTCTGCTATTTATGAAGGCGAAGGCACTGAAAATGTAACCGTCACCAACGAGTTTACACCCGGTATGACTTCCGTCACTCTCGAAAAACATTGGGAAGACAATGATAACGAGGATAATCTGAGACCCGAGAGTGTAACAGTCCATCTGCTGGCAAACGGACAGCCTACCGGCATGAGCATGGTTCTGAATGAGGAGAACGCTTGGGACGGAGACTTCATAAATCTGCCTGAGTATGATGAAAATGATCAGCTCATTCGGTACACAGTCCAGGAAGACCCTGTCACCGGGTATACCGTCACTTACTCCGGCAGCATGAATGAAGGCTTCGTCATCATCAATACTCATAAGGGCGATCTCGAAGTCATCTATCTGTCAGATGAATTCGGTACCATCCTGGGAATTGGATCGGAACAGGTTTCCTATGGCATGTCACCTTCCGGCACATCCCACAGGGCCAATACCGGTTACACAACCCTGGGATGGACCGCCAACAGGGATGTTCTCCTTAGAAACGGCACCTTCATTCCCGCCGGGACCTACATGACGGATGAACAGATCCGACAGATCATTGTCACCGAAGACCTCGTTCTTACTGTTCACCATCAGCAGAAACCGGATCACGATGATTTTTCTCCCTTCATTGATCGGTATTACAGTAGCAGATTCACCTTCACGAAACAGTGGATCGGCGAACATGGCGACAGTATCGATTGGACCCTGTACGCTCCGGACGGCAGCATTGCCCACAAGGGATTCAACAAGTATGTCCGGAACGAAGACGAATGGTATTATGAAGCCTGGTTCGATGACTGCACCGGATACTATCTGGTGGAAAAGGTCCCAGCCGGCTTCAGCGTGCGGTACGAAAACATCGCACCCTATGAGGATGTCACGGACCGCTGCTACAGAGGCGGCAGAATCATCAATTACAAGCCGCCCAAGACAGGCGACAGCTTCAACCCGGTTCTGTGGTGGACCCTGTCCGCGCTGGCCCTCCTGGGCATCACCTGCACTGCCCTTCTCTCTGTGAGAAAGCGCAGACGCGTGAAGTGACCATGAGGCGATAAAGACAAGAACCCCGGGGATATCCCCGAGGTTCTTTCTGTCTGTATACGGTTTTCCGATGTACCCCACGCCGGGGGCTGAACTTTCACCGACGGGGCCTTTCATCACGGTCTCTGGTAAGGATCCGGTCCTTATCCCCGCTGCCTGCACGAAAACGCGCTCAGAAGTCTTGCCGGATGGCATTCCGGTTCATGGACCTGCTTCATCCATCATGCATATTCCGTCAACCGCATAGCCCATCCGTCCCGTTCTGTCCGGCGGGATCATCGTCTGCCTTCCCGACATCAAGACGATCCGGCATCTCTTCCCACTGCGCTCCCTGACCCGATCCTCTTCTCCATCCGGATGCACCGGAATGTCTCTCCTTCCACGACCTCGCCGCATATCACATATCCCATCTGCTCATAGAATGCCACCTTATTGTCCCTGCTTTCCAGCACGCTTTTCTCATATCCCATCTCCGCAGCCCATTTCTCGCATTCCCGGACCACCCTTGTTCCGATCCCACGGTGCCTGTATTCCGGAAGCACCACCACTCTGCCGATCATGACGCCGCTTTCATCCAGCGGGTACATTCTGGCCGTAGCCACGGGAAGCACGTCGTCGATGACCACAATGTATTTCGTGTCAGGTCCGTCATGTTGGTCAAACTCCTGACGGAGGGAAATATGGTGTTTCCTGGCCATCGCCTGAATGCGGACATAATAGGCACCAGCCTGCTGCCATGTCTCCGTTGCCCTCAGAATCTCCATTGCCCGTCCTCCCGGATTTTTCATTGTCATCCGCCGCACTTCCCCACTTCCTGCCCGGGAAAACCGCGTATTCTCGTCTTCTTCCGCTCCTCAGGGACTCACCTGGGCAGCCAGCTTCAGAAATCTGTGATCATTCATCTGCTCATGAGTCAGGTACCGACCGTTGTAAAACAGGGCATAACTGGTCACCGGAGTAGGCGCATTCCGCGCTTCCTCCCCACTTTTCAGATGCACCGCCCTGAAAGGAATGCCGTGTTCCCTGGCCGTCCGCTCCACAAGCGGTACATATTTTCCGTTGAAGGGGCACTGATTTGTGTAATAAAGAACGTAGCCCTCAGCGTCCACATGGGGGTGCCGTGCGCATTCCCGGAAACAGGGTTTTTCCACGCTTTCCGCCAAAGGCAGGCACCAGAGCTGAATACCATTGTCCGCCTCATCGCATACGGCAAAGCCCTTATAAGCCAGATACCCCGGATCCGCCAGGAAGGGCCTCTTCTTTGCTGTGGACAGAATGCACAGTCCTTTCTTTCCCTTTTCCCGGCTGTCTATGACGCAGGCTCCCAGAAGGTCATTGGAATAACCGTGCCCCTTCAGGGATCCGGAAACCCACAGGCAGTTGATGAACATCCACCCCTCCGCCACAACCGGATTCCATGCATACTCCGCCGGTATGTACTCAATGAAGCATTTCCCGCGTTCCGTGCTCTTCAGAAACACCAGTCCCTCCTCCAGACGGTCCGCGAGCCAGGCCTTCTTGGAGGCAACCTGAACATCCCGGCTGCTGGAAATCGCGCAGCATATGTGCTCCTTCTCCAGATTCTCCCGGGTAATCCGAATGTATTCCATCTCCTGTGCTCCTCCCCCGGTACACTGATGCCATCCCCTCCGCCCCCGGCAGGAAGGTCTGCGAAAACTCATTGTCCACCCTTCCTCCGAAGCCCGATCGTCCCTTGTCTTGTTCTCAGGACACATCCTCACCGGCTTTTTCAGGTTCGCAGCGCATTTCCATGTATCTCCGGTACGTGACAAAGCCCACCGATTCATAAAACTTCAGCGCACTCTGATTGAATTCCCACATGTTCAGCTCAAGGCGCCGGATACCTTCCCGCTCTGCATAGTCCCGGATATACCGGATCATCCCGGTGCCAATTCCCTTCCGGCGGAAAGCCCTGTCCACGCAGAACTCGTCAATGTCCAGATATTCCCGGGGATGCATGTACGGGTTTTCCGGCCGCTGGACATGATGGATCAATGCAAAGGCGCAGATCCTGCCCTCCGCTTCACAGACAAGTATCTTCTTGTCCGGATCCGCATACACGGTATGGATGTAATCCCTGAGTTCCCCTGGAAAGCCTTCCTTGAAGACATCCGGTCTGTGCCGGACATGCAGTTCGTTCACCTGCTCCCTGAGCGCATTTACCGCTTCCAGGTCTTCAGGCCTTGCAAAACGGATCCCTGAAACCACAGCAGAATCCCTCCTTCTGTATCACGTGCCCATTCTGTCTCCTGCCGGCAGAACCTCACGTTTCCCTCCCGCCTGCTCGTGGCACGGACCTTCCGCGCGGGTCACTTTCCCGGCACGGTCCATACGTCGCTCTCCGTCAGCGCCTGAATCTGCCGCTGAATCCCCTGCATCATCCGCATGATCTCCGTCTGCCTGCTGAGCAGCAGCTGTTTCTCCGTCTCCAGAACGCGGACACGCTCCCTGAGGGAATCCACTTCCTCCATGGCTTTCTCGAATTTCTCCCTGCATTCTTTCTCCCCGGCCCTCTGTTCTTCGGCTTTCTTCGGACGTCCGCGTTTCCCCCTGGAGGGGATGATCTCTTTCGTCACCGGATCCACAATCCCAAGGTATGTGCGTTTCGGGACGGAATACCCTTTTTCAGGATCCCAGTGGGCCTCGGAACGGTATGCCGTCACGGCGCCCGTTTTCCGGTTCGTATAGAAAACAATACTCGACATGACTTTTCCCTCAAAGCTGTTCATTCGTGCATGCCCTGTGGTTTGATCCATGCACGGTTTCCTGCCCGTGATGCCTGAACCGCCTGCTCCCCGGGCCATGCGCATTCTGGCGGAGAAAGCATTCTGCTTCTGCCATCAGCAGTCCATCCCCTCCCGGGCAACCCACACATTGTCCGGAAGAGTCCCGGTACCGTCCTTTTTCACCTCGATCCCCGGAGCATACACCAAAGGCCCGGCCTGAAAGACCGAGCCGCCTGTCCATATGCGGGGGCCGGAATCGCTTTCCTCTGACATGATCTCCCCTGCCCTGTACGGCCGCCGCCGGACTGCACCCGGTTCGCAACGGCCAGATCCGGATTGAGGATCTGGGAATCATGAACCCGTTCCTGTGACCTCCGGAATTCTTCCGCCGGCGTCCCTGAGATATCTTCCGGATCAGGAGAAGCAGATCCCTTCATTTTTCATGCCATCCTTCCCGGGAAGCACTGCTTCCTGGCAGAAGTGTCGTATAAAAAAGGCATCCCTGCCATCCGGAGAAAACAGCGGTTGACGGAAGATTATCCCACCGGAAGCGGAAAGTCAATCCGGCAGGCCCGTTCCCGTAGCTTTTTCATCCGCACCGGAAACCCGTATGAATCACCTTCTGTCGCTGAAGACATGGCATCCCGGAAGCACGCCTTCCCCAGGAGAGGCGCCGTGAACAGGGAAAGCAGCAAATGTCATGGGGCCGGTCCTTTCCCGTCGACGCCGAAAGCAGATTTCCGCGTCCTTTCCCTGCTGCGGACCTGCCATTGGGGAACCTCCGGTTTTGTGAATATCCATGTCTGTACTGCTCTGATACCCCTGCATGATACCCCCGGGTCGGGAAGAATCCGGACCGGTAGACTGCACGGCCGCGTGGCCTGGCCTCCGCAAAAATCAACAGCAGATTCTCCGCAGGGAAGGCAGGATCATATTCGCGGAATCTGTGGTCACCTGCCGAAGCGCAATCCGCTGAAGATCATTCGCCGTGATATCCGTCATCTCCATCCGCAGTTCAAAAAATCCTGAACAGAAAGAATCAATGGGCACCAAATTCATGGGCTGCCGTCCTGCCTCTTTTCCATCCGTCCGAGCTTCCCGTCTGTCAGAAAAAAGAAGCAATGGTCTCCATCACATTTTCCCACGCTCATCAGGGGACAAACCCACGGCGCGGATTCCGGAAGCGGTCCGCATCCTTCACCATTCTGAAGCCCGGCCGCTGTTTCAGATGCTTTCCGGCCTTCAGCCTGCCATCCATTCCTGTCCGTATCCTCTCAGTCTGTGCAGATCCGTTTCCTCTGAATTGCTTTCAATATACCCGATTTTCACCCGTATGACAAGCATACCGGTTCTTCCACCCGATCACTCTGTCCACAGGAATCACCTCGTCCCCGCAGTGCGAAAACATGGTCCTTTCCCCACTCTTCCCTGCTTCCAGCCGCTCTCTGACAGGCAGGGAGCCGTGGCAGCAGGCGGGCCACAGAATCCTGACTCCCCGGCCCTGAAAACCGGGGTTGCGAACCATTCGCCCGTTCAATTCCTTCCCGCCCCACAAACCATTCCCTGAACAGAAACAATGGATCTGAAGGCTTTCCGTTTTCTTGTCCCATCCCACGCTCTCCCTGGTCTGCCGGTGTATCCCCATGAAGACAGCCGGATTCAAAGCCCTTCTCTTGCCATGGCTGTCCTGCTTCGCTATACTGTCCGTGCACAATACAGAGGAGGCGTTTCCATGGAACTGATCATGCGAAAAGATGTCCCGGTGGAGGAAACCTGGGATCTTTCCCTCATCTACAAAACAGAAGAAGACATGCTGGCGGATGTGGAAAAGATCAAAGCCCTGGCGGATACCCTTGAGCGGGAATACAAAGGCAGACTGACGGACCCTGAGTCCATCAACCACTGTCTTGACCTCTATCGCCAGCTGACGGAAAAGCTTGAGCTTGTTGGGGACTACTGCTATCTGGCCGTTGAGGTGGACTACTATGACACCGCCCTTCAGGAGCGGCGTGAGAAGACCGGCCGGCTCATGGCGGAGCTGGACAGCCGGCTCAGTTTCATTGTCAGCGAAATATCGGACCTGGACAGTGAAATCCTGGAAAAGGCCATTCAGGGCACAGAGGCCAACCGGGGTTTCCTGAGGGATATCCTCCGGGCAAAGCCCCACCGTCTGCATCCCGAAGCGGAGCGGGTTCTGGCCGCCGTCTCCCAGAGTTTCCAGGTGCCCTCCACGATCTACAACATGGCCAAGCTGGCAGACATGAAATTCCCTTCCTTTACCGTGGATGGAAAAGAGTATCCCCTGGGCTACTCCCTTTTCGAGGACAATTACAGCCATGATTCCAATACGCAGGTACGCAGAACCGCTTTCCGGGCTTTCTCCGAAAAACTGCGGCAGTATGAAAACGTCACGGGTGCTGCCTACAATGCCCAAGTGCAGCAGGAGAAAACCCAGTCGGATCTCCGGGGATTCTCCAGCGTCTTTGAAAGCCTGCTCTTCTCCCAGAAGGTCAGCCTGGACATGTACAACCGCCAGATCGATCTCATCACCGAAAAGCTGGCGCCCCATATGCGCCGCTGGGCATCCCTGATTCAGAAAATCCATGGCCTGGACAGGATGACCTTTGCGGATCTCAAGATTCCGGTGGACCCGGAATATGATCCCAGGGTCACCATTGAGGGTTCACGGGAATATATTGAGAAGGGCCTTTCCGTCTACGGCCCCGACTATGTGGACATGATCCGGGAAGCCTACCGTGACCGCTGGGTGGACTTCGGCCGCAATCAGGGGAAATCCACCGGCGGATTCTGCTCAAGTCCCTACGGGAAAAACTCCTTCATCCTCCTGAGCTGGAATGAGCGCATGTCCGACGTTTTCACCCTGGCCCATGAGCTGGGACACGCCGGGCACTTCAGGGCCTGCAACGCCGCCCAGTCCGTCTTTGACACAGGCGTTTCGGTCTACTTTGTGGAAGCGCCCTCCACCATGAACGAGCTCATCATGGCTCACTACCTCCTCAGGACCAGTGATGATCCCCGTTTCCGGCGCTGGGTGCTGTCCAGCATGATCAGCAACACCTATTATCACAACTTTGTCACTCATCTGCTGGAAGCCGCCTATCAACGGGAAGTCTACCGCATTGTGGACGCGGGCGGCAGCGTCTCCGCCCCCATCCTCTCCTCCATCAAGAAACAGGTGCTGCAGAACTTCTGGGGAGATGCCGTGGACATTGACGATGACGCAGCCCTCACCTGGATGCGTCAGCCCCATTACTACATGGGTCTCTATTCCTACACCTATTCCGCGGGCCTCACCGTGGCCACGGAAGCATGCAGACGGATTGAGACGGAAGGTGCTCCTGCCGTGGAGGACTGGAAGAAAGTGCTCCGGGCCGGGGGGACTCTGGACCCGGTGGGGCTTGCCGCCCTCTGCGGGATTGATATCACCACCGACAAACCGCTTCTGAACACCATTGAGACGATCGGGCAGTACATTGATGAAGTGATCCGTCTGACAGAGGAAATGAAAGGCTGAGAACTGAAATCAGGGCCGGCATCCGCCGGCCCTTTTCATGCTGAAAAAATTACCTCAGGAAGCGCCCCATGTCTTTTCGGGTCTTTCGCCCATGGCAAGCACCAGGGTGCCTCCCTCCAGGATATCTCTGTGGAAGAGCTTCGTCCGGTCCCAGGGCTTTCCGTTCAGGGTGGCTCTCTGAATGTACTTGGTTCTGCGGGTATTCCCCTCCGCCTCAATGGTAAAGGGCTGACCCTTTTCAGGCAGAATCCGGATCCGCTCAAAGACAGGGCTGCCCAGATCGTATTCCGGTCTGCCCGGGCAGACGGGATAGAAGCCCATGGCGGAGAAGACAAACCATGCGCACATGGCACCCCCGTCCTCATCCCCGCAGATGCCCTGAAGCCCGTCATGAAACCAGATCCGCATGATCTCCCTTACCCGGCGCTGAGTCTTCCATGGCTGGCCGACGGCATTGTACAGATAGGGAATGTGGAAGGAGGGCTCATTGCCCATGCAGAACTGCCCGATCAGTCCCGTTTCATCCGGGAACTGACCCAGGAAGGAATACTTGCTGGGGCCGTACTGCTCCACAAAGAGGCGATCCAGGTAGTCCGCCAGAGCCTCCCTGCCCCCCATGAGTGCGGCAAGACCTTCCACGTCATGCTGCACATGCAGCGTATAGGTCCAGCCGTTACACTCGGCAAAGTAGGCGCGTCCCCCCTGACCGCCTGAGAACTTGGGATCATAGTCCGGCACCCAGGAGCCGTCGGCGAGGCGGGGGGCCATGAAGCCAATATCCCGGTTGAAGACGTTCCTGTAGTTCATGGCGCGCCTGGCGTACTTTTCCGCCTCCTTCTTTCCCAGTGCCCGGCCGAATTCGGCCAGGCAGAACTCATCATAGCACGTTTCCAGTGTCACGGCGACACACTGCCTGCGCTCAAAGGGATGCGCCTCCAGCCACTCCGTTTCTCCCTCGGGGAGGGCCGGGAAAAAGCCCTTTTCGAAATAGCACCGGTCAAACTCGTTCACCGGTCCGTCGGTCCAGGGGAGCTTGGTGGCCTCCTCCTCATTCCTTACCATGGCCTCCCAGGCAAGCTGAGCGTCAAACCCCCGGTAACCCTTCAGGTAACTGTCCGCAATCATGGCGGTGGAATGCTTGCCGATCATAACCGCCCGGTTGCCCATGATATGGGGGAAGGTGGGCAGCCAGCCGCTCTGGCTGTACATGCGCAGGTAGGAACTGATGATGTCCATCTGCCGGTCAGGGGAGAGGAGCAGCTGCAGGGGGTGAGCACACCGGTACGTATCCCAGATCCCGTCATTGACGTAAAAGTCCCGGGGATCCTCATGGACACGGTGATCATAGGCGCTGAAGTACCGCCCGTACTCCGAAATGCAGATCATGCGCTGGTGCACCCGGTACAGAGAGGTATAGAACACGCGCTTTTCCTGTTCCGTGCCCCCTTCCACCTGAATCCGGCCCAGGGTTTCGTCCCAGATTTCCTGCGCGCGCCCGGCCAGTTCCTCAAACGTGCCTCCGGTTTCCCTTCGGAGGTTTTCCCTCGCCTGGTCCTCGTCGATATGGGAAAAGCCCACCCGCACCTCCAGGCACAGGCCGGGAGTGAACTGAAGGTGCAGGTCCTTTCCCTTCCATTCCGACCTTTCCGGCGCTGCCGACAGGGAGGCGGCAAAACAGAAGGGTACATCCTGCCAGCTCTCAGTGCCCGTGACCATCCTTTCCCCGGCCCACAGCCTCCCCTCCCCAGAAAGGGAAAAGCGCAGATATGCGGGAAGGCCCGCGGGATAGCGAAAGCGGTACAGCGCGCAGTGCTCCGTCACTGTATAGTCCGCCCATATGCCGCTGTCCTCCAGGAGCACGCTGCCCCGGTAGCACCTGACCTCCTCGAAATCATGGTCATAGGAGGACTGAAAGCGGGCCATGCCCGCATCCGGCATGATACGGCTCCGGTTGGCCGGAAAGCCGTAGATCACGGGCGCCAGGTAATGATCATGGATGTTCTCGTCCAATACGGGGCGGATCTGAGCCATGCCGTGGGGCAGGTGCACCAGCGGCTCCGTGGCTATCAGGAGATGGGAGATCGTCCCGATATGGGGGTCCACATAATCCGAATATCGCATATGCCCTCTCAGATTTTCTTGCCGGAAAAGCCCAGCCCGGTCATGCTCACGGGATCCAGGATACGGTTCACCTCATCCGGATCCAGCAGTTTTTCCTCCAGAATAATGTCCCGCACGGGACGGTTCTGCTCAAGCGCCTTTTTGGCGATGTCCGCCGCCCGCTGATACCCCACCACGGTGGCCAGCGTGGTGACAATGCCCACGCTGTTCTCCACCAGCTCCCGGCATCTCCCCTCATTGGCGGTGATCCCGGTGATGCAGTTGTCCACAAAGGTCTCCGTGGCAAAGCCCAGGGTATCGATGGACTGGAACAGGTTGTAGAAGATAATGGGCTCAAAGGCGTTGAGCTCCAGCTGTCCGGCCTCCGCAGCCAGTGTGATGGTCATGTCATTGCCGATGACGTTGAAGGCCACCTGGTTCACCACCTCCGGGATCACCGGGTTCACTTTTCCGGGCATGATGGAAGACCCGTTCTGCTTCGCCGGCAGGTTGATCTCTCCGAAACCCGCCCTGGGACCGGAGGACATGAGGCGAAGATCATTGGCGATCTTGGAAAGCACCACGGCACAGGTCTTCACCGCGCCGGACACGGCCACGAAGGGATCCAGATTCTGTGTGGCATCGATGAGGTCGGCCGCCTGAGTGAACTGCAGGCCGGAAACCTCGTTGAGCACCGGCACGATCCGCTGCAGGTAAGCCTCGCTGGCGTTGATGCCCGTTCCGATGGCGGTACCCCCCATGTTCAGGGACTGCATTTCATCCACAGCCTTTTCCAGACGGCCGATATCCCGCATGATGGCATCCGCATAGGCCCGGAATTCCTGTCCCAGACGGATGGGCACCGCGTCCTGCATCTGGGTGCGGCCCATTTTGATGACATGATTGAACTCGTCCGCCTTCACCGACAGGGCCTGATGCAGGCTTCTGAGCTGAAGCATGAGTTTCATGAGGAGACGGATGGTGGTCATCTTCCCCGCGGTGGGAATCACGTCATTGGTGGACTGGCTCAGGTTCACATGGTCATTGGGGTGCACCAGGCTGTAGTCCCCCTTCTGGCCGCCCATGAGCTCAATGGCCCGGTTGGCGATCACCTCATTGGCGTTCATGTTCAGGGAAGTACCGGCACCGCCCTGAATGGGATCCACCACGAAATGCGTGCGGAATTTGCCGGTGAGGATTTCATCACAGGCCCTGACAATGGCGTCGGTGATCTCCGGGTCCAGCAGTCCGATTTCCCGGTTGGTAATGGCAGCAGCTTTTTTGATATAGGCAAGGCTGTTGATGATCTCCGGATGAAGACTCAGTCCCGTGATGCGGAAGTTTTCCACTGCCCGGAGGGTCTGCACCCCATAGTAGGCATCCGCCGGCACCTTCTTGTCTCCGATGGAGTCATGCTCCGTGCGATATGCCTGTCCTCCGGCTCCCTCATGGACCGCATAGGTGCCCGCCGGGTTTCCCACGGTACTCTTCATCATCTCTTCCTTCATGTTCCCTTTCTCCATTTCTCTATTTCTTCTGTTTCCCGTCCCGGAGCATATCACAGCCTCTCAGGGGATTCCAGAGGCGGAAGTGCGGAAATCCACGCTTCCGCCTGCTCCCTCGTCCTGAAGATCAGCCGCCGGACCGGATATTTCTCCATCAGTTCCAGAATCCGGGGACGATTCTCCAGGTGGTACGTCCGCACTTCCCTTTCCAGCTCCGGGTCCAGCCGCTCCGCGATCCAGGGAATATCCTCCCGCACCTTTCCCACCCTTTCCCGGATCCCCCGCATGCACGTTTCCTCGCTCATGTCCAGGAAGATCACGGTGTCGCAGGCGGCGAAACGGACCTCATAGGTTCTGCTGAAATCCCCGTCGATCATCCATGCGTCGCCTGCAAGAATCTGACGGAGCCTGTCGTCAAACGCCTCCCGGGTGATATGGGTCCGGTCCGGTTTCCACCAGATCTGATCCAGGTGAAACAGCTCAAGTCCGGTCTTCTCCCGCAGAGCGCGGGCCAGTGTGCTCTTCCCGCTGCCGGGGGAACCCAGGATGATGATCCTTTTTCCCGAAATGAAAGCCATGTCCCTCTCCTCCCGTCACAGCAAGATCACGCGGATGTCATCCTCCAGATGCTCCCGGGCTTCTTCCATTTCCTCCCGGGTGTCAAACTCAAAGGCGGCCTGGCCCACCGGCCATTTGGCCGTCAGGTTGTCCTTCACGTGATCCCCTCTCTTCAGACGGTACAGGGAATCAAAGGATTTCAGATGCGTCAGCAGTTCCGGCTCGATATACACGTAGTCCAGATATCCGTCCTTCCGGCTGAAAACCGAATAGGAAAGAATGTTCTTCCGGGTGCGCCGGAAACCCTTCAGAGACTCGCAGTACGCCATGTCTCCCACAGCCGTGCTCACCAGAAGCCGGGTCAGATTCACACCGCTGTACAGTTCCAGGTGCTGCGGATTATAGTACCCGGACTGTCTGGGATTGATTTCCACAATGAAAAACTGTCCCTCACGGGTAAAGAATCCCTCAATGTCGTAATAACCGATCCGGACACCGGCGGCTTTCAAAGCCCTGGCGATATCTCTTCTGACGATTTCTGTCTCCTCCTCCGTCAGGGAAGATGGATAGAGATCATACAGCGGCCTGAGGGGCGCACTCTCAATGCGCCAGCTGTCCCGCAGCCCCTCCCAGTAAATTTCATCCCCCATCAGGAACACATCCGCCTCCACCATGCACAGGGAGCGGGGCGTAATATACTCCTCAATGCAGACCGCCCCGTTCCTGGACATACGGGAAGCGGTTTCAAAGGCCTCCTCCAGACCATTTCCGGTCTCCAGGACTGACTGGCCGAAGGAAGAGGAACTCAGAAGCGGCTTGACTATGATGGGAAACCGGAAAGACTCAAGGGTATCTCCGATTTCCTCCAGGGACCGGAAGATGGCGTGCCTCGGACAGAACAGGCCCTCCCGTTCCTGCAGGGAACGGAATCTGTCCCGGGTAAGCAGAACTTCCATGCTCTCCGTTGTATTCCCAGGAAGCCCCAGGGCAAGGGCCACTCTGGATGCCGGAATCATGACAGGATCACACACGCCGACAACACCGTCAATCTTTTCTTCCCTGGCGATCCGGATCAGTGTCTCCGTATCATTCCAGTCCACCTCACAGCATCTGTCCGCCATCTGCCGGACCCTTTCATCCGCCTCCGGTCCGCAGAAGACGCATCGGTAGGAAAGCGCCGCCGCCTCCCGGATGCACATTTCCAGCCGGCCATCCGGAACGACGCTGAGAATCATCAGTGTTTTCAACTGCACTCATCTTCCATTCCTCTGCTCTTCCAGATAAAATTCATTCCTGTTGTATCCGGTTGCCATCACGTGCCGACTGTATTTCGGGCAGGTCAGAATCCGGGAGACCACGTACTGGCGGAACGACTCCACGTTCGCGTCCGTATCAGTGACGTCAAAAACGCTGCCCTCATCCCTGAAAACCAGGCGCACACCTTCCCGGTCCTGAATGATCGTATACTCCACGCTCAGCTCTTTCTCCGCGTCCCGGTTGTGTTCATGGATCAGTTCCAGGACTTCCTCCGTGATCACCTGCGCAAAATTCTGCAGTCTTCCGGAATAGCCGGCCTCCTTCAGGATCTGCCCTGCTGTCTCCGCCATTTCCGCAATGTTCTCATCCCGAAGGGGAAACTCAAAAATACGGATCCCGTCATCCCCTCTGTGGAGCCGGAACATGGAGTGGATTTTCTTCCGGAAAAGAAGGCTGATCACGGCATACAGGAGCAGGGACACCACAGGTGCCAGCGCAATCCCGATCCATATGCCCACGGGCGTTCCCATAATCGCGTCAAAAAGAACGACCAGGCCTACGGGCACCACAAACCAGCCAAGGATACAGATCAGAAGCGCCGGAGCCTTCTCTCCCGTCAGGTAGTGATGGATAAAGAAGAACATCAGAAGCGCCATGAAGACGATGGTCATGCCTGTGATCCGTATGGCCGTCGTTCCCAATGTCACAAGAGAAGGTGTGTTCAGACCGAAGACGCGCATCAGGAGCGGTGCTCCCGCGATGAAAAGCAGAGACACGACAAAGCCCGATATCAGAACCACTGTGCCCGCCGTATGCAGCAGATACCGCTCCGCTTTCGTGTTGCCCTCCTCCCGGAGGGTACCGATCAGCGGCTGTATGGCAAGGGACAGTCCCATGAAGACGGTAGCGGAATCCCGCAGTTTTTCCACCACCACAAGCGTGGCCACCATGTCACTGTCAAACCGTTTCAGAGCCAGACCGTTGATGGCCCAGACCATGCCGGCACACGCCACGAAGAAAACCGACCGGATGCCTCCTTCCAGGGAGAGTTTCAGTTCTTCCTTCAGATTGAAATACCACAGAATTTTCAGTGTGCACTTTTTTTTCTGAAACCAGAAGCAGAGGATCAGGCATGCCAGAATCTGACTGATCCCGCTGGCCAGGGCAATCCCCCGCACCCCCCAGAATCCCGAAAACAGCAGGGACAGGAGGATGTTTCCACAGGTCTGCACCACGTTGGCAACCGTGGATATCTTCTCGCCTCCGTCATTGAGGACAATGTTGTCCAGTACGGCATTCAGCGGCATGAAGACATAATAAAGTGTAATCAGATCATAATACTCACCCAGATACCGCCTCACCTGAGGGGAGACAGAAAAGCTTTCCAGGATCCGGGATCGGACCGCCACCATGCAGAGAACAAACAGAAGGCCCACCGCCAGAGATGTAAGCATGCCCTGACTGAATACTTCATTAGCATGGCGCCTGTCGTACCGGTCTGATGCTCTGGTAAATCCCAGTGTTGTTCCGCCGTTGATCGTCGCGGACAGAAAGGTAATGATAAGACTGAAGGGGGCCATCAGTCCAATGGCGGTCAGCGCGTCCTGACTGACCATCCCGCCTGCGACCAGGGCGTCCGTGAGAGAGACCAGGTAAGCCACTGCCTCTATGACAAGCGCTGCCCCAACCACAGATCTGTATCTCCGGATGATAAACCGGGATCGTTTCTGCTGCTCCATCGCACGCTTTCCTCCCATGCTTGTGAACCGGAAGCCGGGACACCTTGTTTTTTTCCGGAATCCTGTCCGGGAAACAGTCTGTCCACCAGCGAATCCGGGAAATCCGGAGGTTCTTTCCGGCCGTTCCGCATTTCTTCCGTTTGCGGACAGATTCAATCAGAACAGAGAGGATCCGGCAGATGGCAACCTGCCAGATTTCCTTCGAATACGCTGACAAACGCCGGAACAGAAGCACATGTCCGACAGAGGGGCGGTTCCATCCGTTGGATGGTATTCAGGCACCCCGGGCCTTTCCGCATGCTTTTTCCGGAAACACGCTCTGACACGGGAAGGGCGGAGCCATGCCAGTTAACGCCACAGCTCCGCCCTCCTTGTTATGCGAGATTACTTGACAATGGATATGATGCGAGGCTCAGCATGCTTTGGATCATCTTCCCTGCACGTGGTGCGTCTCAGGTGTTCCCAGTAATTCTCTGCACTGTCCCACAGAAAACCCGCGTGATTGATCATCCACTTGATTTTGTCCGCGTTCCCGCCGCTGACAGCCGCCAGCTCTTCCGGTTCCAGTTCCTTCAGTTCCAGGTCCTCCCTGGCAAGGTCAATGCCCAGAACGGTTCTGACAGCTCTGGCAATGGCCTCCCTCTCATCCGTGACCTCTCCGCTCTCCGCAACGCGGCGGATCTCAGCGGTAATTTTTCATTCATTTCCGGGTGATCCTGCAGTATCTGGTTCATTCTCTCCATGCTGTTCATCACATTTCCCACCCTGCATTGGTTTATACGGCACTCTGCAGCACATGTCCGTATTTTTTCTGTTTGGCCGGAACAGTAGCCGGATCTATGCAGGCAGTATCAGGAAGTTCCGGGAAATAGATGCATAAAACCCTTTCCCGCCCTGCCATCCTATCCCGTTTTTTCCGGTTCCATGGTTCTTCCGCCGCGTGCAGAACATCGAAGGCATGCACCCGTTCATCAAAAGCCTGTTACCAGCTGCGGAACACTGAATTCCAGTGGTTCACCCGATCCTGTGTGATGAAGATTCCCAGGCATGCATCTGTGTATCCACCGCTTACTGAATGTGATGCAACATGCAGCTCTGTTATCGTCTCTGCTTATGAAGACTTCCTTCCGTAAATCATTCGTTACACAAAGGCCGACGCCCGATCCTTCCACTGGCAGAATGATATCATTTTGAACAGCATTCAGCCAGTCATCCGTATGATGCCCTCCGGAGTAATCATCCGGACAATCTTTCTTCCTTCAATCGCCAGGTGAATCTCTTCTTTCGCAGCTGTTTCATCCGGCCGCTCATCTGTGCCATGGCCTTCAGACGCCACGTATTCTCCCGTTTTCCGTCATCCCGTTTTTCCCGCTGCCCATCGCTGTCTCAATCACAATTCGTTATCCGTCAGATACTGTTCCAGTTCCTCAATCAGTTTCACGCCGTCCGTATTCGCAAACATCTTCACGAAGCAGCCGCTGATCATTGGGTTGAGTTCCAGATCCCTTTCTGCGGTTCTGGCATCCGTCTTGAAACCGTAGCATCTCTTGCCTTCGGCATATGCAATGCCAAGTTCAACACAGGCACCTTCGTCAGGGATCCGGCCGTCCAGAATCATGAAGAAGATATCCGCCTTCCTGACCTCATCTGCATCTTTTTCGAAGATCATCCGTACTTTTTCTTCTTCGGTTTTTCCCTCCAGCTCCGGAGCCAGAAAACCGTCACGCTGTGGCAGGAATACCTGATACCCATAATCTTCAAGCACCTTCGTGATTTTCAGATTATAATCTCTTTCCGCCTGGGAAAAAAGAGGTCCTGCGAAATAAACAGTCTTCCCCGTGGCGTTCGGATTCCCTGCCACATCGTTCCTTGCAGGGCTCTCTCCGCAGGCAGCAAACGCCATCACAATGCAAACAACGGTTACGATAAGTCTGTTTCAGGAAACTTTCCCACTGCTCTATCTGCACCTCCTCATGACGA
>CACYGY010000021.1:68477-76226 GCA_902774025.1 uncultured Eubacteriales bacterium | reverse complement strand
TCCCGGCTTTCGTTGTATGCGATTGGTCCAAAGAAAAAAAGTTCGCCAGAGGGTGAACTTCCTTTTTTTGTCTCCTTCAGGCGAACTTTTCTTCTATTTTTTTCTGCAAGGAAAGAACGCCCGGCCTCAGCCAGGCGTTCCCTGATCACTTTTTCATGAGAAGGACTTCCGTTGTCCCGCCCGTCCGGTCCGTATCCCGGGACCAGCCGCTGTCAAAGGTATAGCCTTCCGGCACTTTCAGGATCTGCAGATGATAAATCCCTGCCTCTCCTTCCATGACCGCATTGCCTTTAGCGTCTGAAGAAACGGTCTGGCACAGATTGTCCGTGCAGAAATTCACATAGCAGCCAGCCACGTTTTCACCCTCAGGACCCTGGAAATGGACTATATACCGGGCCCTGTCTTCCTTTTTCCGCAGAAGAACAATCTGCTCCTCTCCCGATTTCATCACCGGTTCTTCCTCCGGAAGAGCGAATCCTTCCGGAACCTTGAGAATCTGGAGATGACCGTCCTTTCGGTCAGCCGAAATCAGGATTTTTCCCTGCTCATCGGATTTCAGCGTCTCGCACAGGTCGTCCGTGCAGACGTTCACGTAACAGTCTGCCACGCCCTTTCCGTCTTCATCCAGGAAACGCAGGGAAGCGCCTTCCTGTTTCGCACCCGGCCAGGTTCTGACCTGCGACAGATCCACGTCCGCCCCTGCGCAGGCAATGACACTGTATCCGGTCTGTTCATCCACGTAGCCCCGTACTTCCTCCATCTCCTCCGCCGTCACGGGCAGCAGATAGAGCAGCTGGTATTCCTGTTCAAAGGGGTCCGGAACAAAGCTGATGGCGTCATAGTCTGTCGTGGCGTTCATCTCATACAGTGCGTAGTAATGAGTGCCATCCGTACTGAAGGCTTCATGAAGGTCCATCTTCCAGGTACCACTCATGTTTTCCAGAATGCCGCTGGCGGGAAACATGCCTTCCCTCAGCGTGATTTCCAGCAGAACCGTTTTTCTCTCCGGCACAAAATAAACCATCTCATCGGCATACAGGTTCTGCTCTTTGTCCACCTGTACGCATGCTTCCGCATCCGCCACCCGGATGCCAAAGTCTTTACCCTGAGGTGCCGGTACATTCTGCTTCAGGGCCTGAGATGCCTCCTCACCATGGAGGAGCCGGACATTCTCAAACCAGACCGTCTCCGCCCCGTCCTGCCCTTCTTCAAAACCACGGTAGCACAGAAGGTCAATCCTGTGCTTCCCGGCAGGAACGGGTAAGGTCCAGGAAGTCCGATCATGGTTCCCCATGAATCTCATGACTTCATTTCCATCCAAACCTACGACGGCCACGCTCATTCCGGCATCACTTTTCATGCTTACGTCCATGGCAAGCACGCTGTCCTCCGGAATCTCCGCTTCCGCGAAGCACTGGGCACTGGTGCCCTCTGCCCCGCCGTTGGTGGACATGACCGCGTTTCTTCCATCCAGGATGGCGGGCACCATGGGCCATGTTCTGCCGTCCTTCACGCTGTCAAACACCAGAGGGCATCCTTCCGCGCAAAGCGCCTGTGTCAGTTCTCCGGAAGACACAGCCTCCGCCTTTACCTGGATTTCCGGGATTTCAGTGAGCACCTGTGTCCTGGTGTAGTTTTCCGCCAGGAAAGGCTCAAGAACCCGTTCAATCTGACTTGCGGAATTGAAGGCTCCAATCTGGAGAAAGCCCATTTTGCCGAACCTGTCCACCACAAAGGTGATGGGAATATATTCGGAATTGATATATCTTCCCAGTCCCGTTCCCTGTTCCCTGCCCATGGTAAAGGTCAGTCCCAGTTCCTTCCCATAAGCCCGGATATCCTCCATCGTATCCGCGAAATAGGTAGACAAGGCTATGATTTCCACATCATCCTGATACTTTTCGTAGATCTTCTGCAGCGCTGGAAATTCGTAATAGCATGCACCGCAGTAAGTCGTCCACAGGGTGACCACCACCGCCTTCTTCTCCTGCAGGATCTCCTTCAGGTGAACCGTGCCTTCCGTCGTAGCGGCGACAAAGTCCGGTACCTCCTGCCCCAGCACACCGCCGGCGGCAAGGGATACAGGACACGCCGCGAGAAACATAAAAATTCCAAGAAGCAGAGCCAGAGCTCTCTTCATCCGTATCATCCTCCCTGTCGATTTCGTCTTTCCGGGGTTTTCCCCGGTTTCATACAATTCCCGGAACCCGGACCATTTTCCGGATCCTTTCAACAGAGTATACGAAAGAAAACGGATCATGGAAGAGATACGGAACAGAATTTACAAAGGAACACAAACATACCGTATCCTCATGCAGTCATGAGCGTTCCGTTTCTGTCCGGTTTCTGAACAGTCTCTCAAAAGCCCTGGCGAGTCCGCCCTGGTGGACCAGGATCATACCCAGAATGGCACCGGTCGCCGCCTGGAGAATCTGATAGGGCAGCTTCATCATGGCATATTCCGGTGTACTGTACAGGAACGCCCGTCCCAGCGTATAACCCACCACCATGATCACAGCCCCAATCGATACACCTAGAATCTGGTTCACCACAGGCTTCCCCTTCCGGCGCCTTGCCATGAGGGAAATCACAATGGCCTGCAGGCCATGCACTGCCAGAGAAACGAACATGGGCGTGGGATAGAAGAAAAGATCCCCCAGAAACGCCCCGACGCCTCCGACGATGAATGAAGCGACAGGATCCATGAGCAGCGCCCCGGTGCAGATCACCACATCATTGAGATACAGATGTCCTCCGGGCACAGGAATTCCGAAACTGGAGAGAATGACATTCATGGCCATGAGGAGCGCGGTCACACAGAGCCAGAGCGTGCCGTACTTTTTCATACTGAGACCCCCTTTCAGGTTCCCGGGAAGCCTATCACGAATCTGGTCCTGTGAATAGAACCAGATTCTGGTTTTTTTATAGGACCAGATGTAGAATTGCCATGGGACAGTTCTGGTTTTTTCCAATCCCGCCCAGCCCGTGAATCCGTCTGCAAAGGAGATGCCCATGCCCGCGTACATGCAGCTTTATCACCGTCTGAAGAATGATGTGATGACTCAGTCCTATCCCTTCGGTTCCCGCCTTCCTTCCAAGAGAGCCCTTGCGGAAATGTACAGTCTGAGTCTTGCCACCGTCATCCATGCCCTGACCCTTCTGGAAGAGGAAGGATATATCCAGTCCAGGGAGCGCAGCGGCTTTTTTGTCACCTATCGCCAGGATCAGGTCATGACCGGTCCTGAAGAAATCCTCACATCCCTTCCCGAGGAGACGCCGGAAAGAACCGGAGAAGAGCTTCCGTTTCCTGCCTATGCCAGGGCCATGCGCTCCGTCCTCAGCACTCAGGCATCGCATCTGATGGAGAAAAGTCCCAATTCAGGCGTGCCCGCCCTCAGGGAAGCCATCTCCGCCTACCTGCGCACATCCCGTTCCATTCAGGCGGATCCGCGGCAGATCATCATCGGAGCCGGTGCAGAATACCTTTATACCCTCATCGTTCAGCTCCTCGGAAGGGACAGGATTTTCGCCCTCGAAGACCCCGGCTATCCCATGATTCGTCAGGTTTATGAAGCGCAGGGCGTTGTCTGCGACATGCTGAAAATGGGGCGTGAAGGCATTCTCACCCGGTCTCTCCTGTCCACGGAAGCCACCGTTCTCCATGTGACCCCCTTCCATTCCTTTCCCACAGGTATCACGGCCCCTGCCAGCAAGCGTCTGGAATATCTGCGCTTTTCCAGGGATCATAACGGATACATCATCGAAGACGACTATGACGGAGAGCTCACAGCCTCCACAAAAGCAGAAGATACCCTCTTTGCCATGGATCCTGACAGGCGGGTTCTCCATATCAATACCTTTTCCAAAACCCTGGCCCCCTCCCTGAGGGTGGGGTACATGCTTCTGCCTGAAAGGCTCATGGATCCCTTTCAGGCAAGGTGCGGATTCTATTCCTGCACCGTCCCGGTCACAGAGCAGTATGTCATCGCAGAACTGATCCGCTCCGGAGAATTCGTTCGGCATATCAACCGGGTCCGTCGGATGCGGAGAAAGAATCCGAATCAGGACATGTCGGATCTGGTCAGAATGAACCGATAGACATTTCCCAAAAGATGAGTATGATATGCACAGCCGCTCATGTCTTTCCTGAGCGGCGGAAAGGAGGCCTGTAACATGGAGCATCTCTGCCTGTCCTGTTACAATCAGGCTTTCCACACACACCTGCATCACAGGAACTGTGTCATGGTCAGATCCGTATGCTCACAGTGCGGAAAGCGCAAGCTGGTGATTGATCATCTGAAAACCAGCGGCAGATTCAGGTTCACCTTCCTTCGTTTCTTCCGGCATGCCGGTTCAGCAGCCCGCTGAATCAGGTCTGTCGGAAGCCGGATCCTCAGCTGTGTATCCCGATCCGGCCGGGGCTTCTCTCATGCCCGGCTGATTCGTACGGTATCCATATGTTCCCCGCTGCGCACGGGGCTGTGGATGCCGTTTTCTGATCCCTCAGGCGGCGGAACATGCCGCTGAAGAATCTTCCACGCCGGATTCCGACGCACCTGATCAGCTGGTCAGGGCCTGTAAAGAACCGTTGTGTCCCTGGGCGTTCCGGCTTTTGAAGACATCGGAATACTCTCCGCAGAATGGCATGGTCATGATTTCATATATTTCATGAAACGTTTCATTTCTGCGGACAAACAATGAATGCGCCTCAAGCCGTCATCCCTTCGATTCGGTCCTGAAAGCAGATTCACCGTTTCCGGGATCACCATCCCATGATCGGACTTCCTGATTCCTTGGATAGCTGATACCCCTTTCACCGGTAAATACCCCCTGTTCGTTTGAATTGGCCTGATGAAGAAAATCTCTGACTGCCCGCCACCGGTTACACGCTCACCTGTCTTCTTCAGGTTACCGCCGTGCAAACATCATTCCTGTCACAATCACATCTTTGAGATTGCTGCCTGACAGGCTTGTCTCTGGATGGAAGACGTGATCAGGAACAGATTCCAGGTTTCCCCTCTTTGACATGGTGTTCAGTCCTGACGGTCACGCCCGGCAGTTCGGAAACATTCTGTCTCACTTCAGTTATCCACCCGATGGGAACAGATCTGTGGGAAGGCCTCCGTTCTTTCTGCAGTATCAGACCATGAAGAGAATCCATGCAGTGGCAGACTGTTGGCCAAGTCGGGAGTTTCTTCCTTTCCCCGGTCCCTTATCGATCAAGGGATGCGGTTCCGGATGAAAATCCTGATTTTCCCGTCATGCAGGTACAAGTCTTTACAGGTTCTGATGCCGAAGTGTTCTTCTCCAGTCTTGTTTCCACCTGTCCCTGCCGCTCCCTTCCACCCCTTCAACACGGATTAAAAAACAGAAGAGGGGGAACATGACCGGTTTTCCATCCCTCCTGAATGTCATGGAATGAAAAACCGCACCACAGAATCCAGGAACCAGACAGAAAGAGAGACCTTTGCGCAGGAAATCATCTGTGCATGGCCGTTCAGATACCTTCGGTCGCCCTGCCAGATATGCGATGCAGTTTATCCCGATCCGGTGCGGAGCCTGAAAGCGAATCAGAATGTCGTGACCAGATCCCGGCAGGAATGGACGTGTTCATTGATCCGGCTTGTTTACTGACGCTGTTCCGATGGCTTATAGGTCGGCAGGATTTCCTTCAGCGTTTCTTTCACATCTTCTTTCTTTTCCATAGATTCCTCGAGTCTGTGAAGCCACTGCTCCACGGTACTCCATTCAAAACGTTCCTGTTTCGCAATGTATATCCTGTCTCTCTCCGTCGCTTTATCGTTCTCTTTGTCCAGAAGCAGTTCCTCATAGAGCTTTTCTCCTGGTCTTAAACCTGTATAAACGATCTTTATGCCTTCCCTGCCCGACAATCTGATCATTGTCTCAGCCAGATTCCTGATCCTGACCGGCTCTCCCATGTCCAGAATGAACAGCTCACCGCCTTTGGCGATGGAGGCTGCCTGCAGTACCAGACTCGCAGCTTCAGGAATGGTCATGAAATACCGAATGATCTCCGGGTCCGTAATCGTCACGGGACCACCTGCTTTGATCTGCCTCTCGAAAATCGGAACGACCGACCCATGACTTCCAAGGACGTTTCCGAATCTTACCGCCACGGTCTCCATCTGTTTCTTCGGCATGCTGCTCAGAATAATCTCGGCAAGGCGCTTGCTGGCCCCCATGACATTCGTGGGATTGACGGCTTTGTCAGTGCTGATCATGACGAACCGACTCACGCCACACGCATCCGCTGCTCTGGCTGTTTTATAGGTGCCAAATACATTATTCAGAATCGCCTGTTCCGCTGACAGTTCCATCAGGGGAACATGCTTATGAGCTGCGGCATGAATCACAATCTGTGGTCTGTATCGCTTCATGACACGAAGAAGACTCTCTTCGTCCCTGACGCTTCCGACTTCCAGGATCACCGTATTTGAAACCAGTTCTCCGTACTTCTCCTTCAGTTCAAAGAGAAGATCGTACATATAGTTTTCATTGATATCATAGATAATCAGCTGCTTCGGATTGAACGCAAGGACCTGCCGGGCCAGTTCCGAGCCGATCGATCCTCCTCCACCGGTGATCAGGACCACTTTTCCCCTGAAATAATCACCATCCGTTGCCAGTCTGATCTCCTGACGTCCCAGCAGATCCGTGATTTGAGGTTCCCGCACTTCTTCATGCAGACCTGTGTAGATCAGCACATGCACACCCGTGTTCACCGCCGCCTTAATAAGTTCGTTGATTTCCCCATGCGGTGTTGCGATAGCAATAATGATTTCATCAATGGACAAGCGACTGACAGTTTCTTCAATCTCATCCGTACCGCCCACAACCGGGACTCTGGACAGATTCGAATGAAGACGTGAAGGATCATCATCAAGAATAGCGACGGCGTTTCCGTCATATCTGCCATTCTGAATATCACGAATCACAACCGCGCCGGCGTATCCGGCACCAATCACCAGAATGCGTTTATTTCCGCGTACTCCCTTTGCCTGAAACCTGTATCTGACCAAAAACCGTGAACCCGATATAAGCACAAGACTGATTACCCATTGAATGAAATAAACAGGCCTTGGCATCAGGACCAGACGCATACCGATCTGGTCCTCATATCCCCTGGAAAACAGGGAGATGGCCAGAGAGATCAGGTAGGTCAATCCGGTACCCACCAGTGTGGAAATACCTGCCTGGAGTAAAGTATCCACACTTGCATAGCGAAGGAGACTTTTATAGATTCCGGAGCGCCAGAGGCTGATCATGGTCGTCATGAGAAGAACCGGCAGTGTGCGCCCCATTTGAATCATACGTGGCTGAGAGACCTGAAGAGAAAAATAGAACTCGACAGCAATGAACAATCCAACACAAATAAAAAAAACATCCAGCAGGAACCATCCGATTTTCTTTTTGATAAGCCAGACCACCCTTCTCCGTGATCGCTCTGCAGCATCTTCGGTCAGAACCTGTTTCCCTTCAGTTCGGTTCATCCCGCAGAACCATCTTACGGTTCCTCTTCTGTGGAATGCAAACTGTACTTCGCTGTGTTTTTGATTTCAGTCATCCCATGGGGAATCCGTTGAAATCTGTCGGTGCAACTGACATATTTCAAAGAACCTCTGTTGAAGTCCCGATTTGGCCGGTATCAACCGTGTCCTGTATCCCCCTCGTCTGAGCGAGTTTCTTCATCATTCCTTTTTTTGGGGTACCAGATCGCCTGCCCGCGAG
>CACYGY010000021.1:0-68458 GCA_902774025.1 uncultured Eubacteriales bacterium | reverse complement strand
TCATTGGAGCAGTACTCCGAAATTTGCAGGGAGAACCATGCGACTCTTCTCATATGCTTTTCCTGCTTATTCGTTGCAGAGATCTGTCCAAATGCTCACCTGATGATGAGTTTTCCTGTCTGGCAGCGTCAGGTGAACTGTTCTTCTGTCTTGTCTGCATCAATCTTGCCTGACAGGGTGTATCAGGATGTTTCCCGTATCAGAGAAAATGAGCAGCGAAAATGAATCCATCCGATCCCTCACAGAATCTCCATGAGATGCTGCGGCTTCCGCTGGTCTTCCGGTGGAAGCTTCATATAATCCCCATACTGCATCGTCAGAATCGCTTCAGTCAGATAAGGAACAGGAACAGTCAGACCACGGAGGACGGCTGTTCTCTCCCCATCAAACATCTCCTGTGTATACATAAGCCCCCACATTTTCCGTGTCATCATATCATTCGACAGATAATACCGTCCACTGGGGTTCTTTTCTGCCTTCTGAAGCCTTTCATACCAGGCATACAGCCTTTTCGCAGGAAAAAGCTTCCCAATATGAGATCCGATAAAGGTGATAACTCCATTGAGTCCTTTGTGCTGATCATACTGGATATGCTTCCTGTGACCCATAGCCAGTAAATACACAAGGCGCATTCTGAATGTATGCCACGCAAAATGCTTCGGTCTATGGTCCAGAATAAAGATGTCCAGTGTAGGATGATTGTAACGGTACTCGTAGAATTCATCGTCACCATAGACCGTATTCTTATAGGTGATATCCATGGCTGCAATCTTTGAAATAAAATCGAAAAACTGAACGTACGAGCGGAAATTTAAAAGAGGATACTGCGCTTTTGCCTCCACCGGATAAACTTTCACAAACTTCTCATAATCAGCCCGGAACATAAGAATATCCGTGTCGTCATCCCATGGGATAAAATCCCCATTTCGGCACAGTCCAAGGAGGGTTCCACCGATCAGATAGTAATGGATTCCGTGCTTTTGGCAGATTCTGTCCACCTCAGCCAGTAATCCGATATAGGACTGATGGATCTGCTCCAGTACGTTTGTCATTTCCTCTGTCATTGTTTTTTCCTTCCAGATCGATCTCGCCGTTTCGGAAAATAAGAAAAACGGGCTGGAATTTCTTCCAGCCCGCAGAGATTGCTCAGATCAGAATCTGTTGTTGCAGATTACTGATACACGCACTTTCCGTCGGGACCAACATACCAGTCGCCAACCCAAGTGTTCACGAGCATGCGGCCATCAGCGCCCAGGTAATAGTCGCCAACCCAGGTGTTCGCAGCCAGCTTGCTGTTCTCGTTGATGTAGTACCAGTCGTCGCCGCTCTTAACCCACTTCTTGGAGACGCGCTTGCCATTGCCATCGATGAAGCAGCCCAGTTCCTTCACGCCCACAACGCCGCCGCTGTAGGGGATGTAGGTGAAGCCGTTGGGATTGTTCTTGGTGGTGATCATGCTTCCGTCGGCGCCAACATAGTAGCCGTCAACCCACTGATTCGTGAGCATATCGCCGGTGGAGTTGAAGAAGTACCACAGACCATTGAGCTTGATCCAGCCAGTCTTCTGACCGGAAATGGTCCAGACGCGGGTGGAATTCTCCTGAGTGGGGCTGATGTTCACGGACACCAGGGTGTTCTCGTACACATTGCCGTCCTCGTCAACGATCTTGTAGACGTCGCCGTCAGCGTCGAAATAGTAGGTGTCGCCGTCGATAACCTTGGATTCATTGGCAGCCATGCGGCCGGTCTCGGTCACGTAGTAGTCGCCAACCCAGGTGTTGCGGAGCATGTAGCCCTTGTTGTTGAAGTAATACCAGCCGGGCTGCACATCACCGTAGTTGGTGGTGATCTTTTTCCAGGCATTCTTCACGAAGGTGCCATCGCCATTGTCGTACCAATAGCCATAGCTGTCATGCTTCATGCCTTCAGTGCCCTTGGTGCCGTAGTTGGGAATCCACTTGCCGTCCTTGCCGACATAGTAGTCGCCCAGCCAGGTGTTCTTGGCCAGAGTGCCGTTGGCGCCGAAGTAGTACCAGCCGCCCTTGTCGCTGCCGATCCACTTGTTCCTGACCATGTTCTTGGTGGCGGGATCAAAGTAATACACTTTGCCGCCGATTTCATACCAGCCAGACGCCCATTCGACGCCAGTCCAGTACTTGTCCTTATGCCAGCTGGGACCTTCTTCCTGATAAGCAGTGCCCTTGCCGGTTACCACATTGTAGGTCTCCAGGTTGGGGGAGGCAGTCAGCGCATAATCAGCGCCGGATTTGCCGGGGTTGTAGGGGGCAGCAGACGCAGCCAGAGGCAGCATCACGGCCAGAGCGAGAACCAGAGCCAGAATCTTCTTCATAGTCTTTCCGTTCCTTCCTTTTATTTCTCTCATCCAACTGATTTTCACCATTCCGGGACGACTTCCTTCAGGTGTTGCCAGCAGTCAGATGTTCGATGGCCGTATGGTACCACCCCTTCCGCCATCTGTCAAGGACTTTTTTCACAAACCCATCACATTCTTTTTTTCCGCTCTTTCAGCCCTTTTTCCATCCGTCCCCACAAGATATTGTATATCTCATGTACCTCATCTGCCTGTTTCGGGTAATTGCAACTGTGAATTTGAGTCAGAAGCCGAAATATTTTCTTAAAATTTTTTTCGTTCCTCGTTGCCGGTCGATTCTCTGCGCCCGGAATTTCGAGGGATGTATTTCGGCAGACCAGATTTTCATTTTTCGGTTGTTGAATTCTGTAATGTTTTTGTAATATCTGAAGTTCTGCCCTGATTTTTCCATACAACATTATCCGCAACTGACAGATTCTTCTCTTCTGAATCTTCCGGATTCTGTTTATTTCACATATCCATCACATTTCTTTCAGAAAGCCGGACAGACTCTGTCTTCTGTGAAGCCCCGTCCTTCACAGAAGTGGATCGCTTTTCTCCGTGTTCCCGTCGCGCACTTCCCATGGCTCTTCTCATCTGCTTGCACAGAACCATCCCCGCCGGAAAAGTTCAGGTCTGTTCCAGCATAAATGAAGACACAGATTCCCGTTTTGTCCTCTGGAAACATATCCTGTCGAACCTCGGCACAAAACCAGACATACGGACCAGTGACCGCAGCGATCCCCCTGCAGCCCATCCATTGTCAGAATTGAATCCACGAACAAGCGATCACGTTTGTGGTGCCGGAAATCTTACGTCATCACTCTTCCTCAGGAATCATCCGTATGATTTCCTTGAACGGCATGAGCATTTCATCACATTCCATGGATCTGTGATGTTCCAGAATCGAGTCAGCTGTTTTCCGAATTGCCGGTACGGCAGCGCGCATCAGCTGATTGGCGTAGATCACCACGTTTGCTCCCCGCTCTCTGAATTCCTCTTCCTTGACGCTGTTATAGGAAGTCGGGACAAGAACCACGGGCGTGATCACGTCCCTTGCCCTGAATCTCTCCAGAAACTCAAAAATTTCCGTCGGGTCTTTTTTCCTGGAATGGATCATAATCGCATCAGCACCGGCACTCACAAAAGCAAAAGCCCGCGCCAGCGCGTCCTCCATGCCTTTTTCCAGAATCAAAGACTCAATCCTGGCACAGATCATGAAAGACTGGGTTTTCTGCGCCTTCTTTCCCGCGGCAATCTTTTCACAGAAATGCTCTATGCTGTCCTGAGTCTGCCGGACTTCCGTACCAAACAGGCTGTTCTTCTTCATTCCGGTTTTGTCTTCGATAATGACCATGGACACGCCCAGACGTTCCAGCGTGCGAACAGTATACACAAAGTGTTCTGTTCTTCCACCCGTATCTCCGTCAAAGATCACCGGCTTGGTGGTGACCTCCATGATATCCTCCAGGGTGCGGAACCGGCTGGTCATGTCCACCAGTTCAATATCAGGCTTGCCTCTTGCCGTGGAATCGCAAAGGGAACTGATCCACATTGCGTCAAATCCCCTGGCACCGCCGTTCTGATATACATTGGACTGCTCAACAATCAGACCTGTCAGCCCGTCATGAGCCTCCATGGCCGTCACAAGACCTTTCATGGACAGGAGTCTTCTCAACCGGCTGCGGCGCAGGTCCGGCATGGCAAGCTCAGAACGGGTTCTGCGCTCCAGTTCCGCATATTTCCCGTCACGCGAATAGGGAAACTCCACCAGCCTGCCTCCGTAGGAGGAAAGGATGGACACCACCTCATCCCGCACAGGCTTCTGAAATCCTTCCCTCCAGTCATCCCCATGCACCACAACAGCAGGACGAAGTTTTTCCAGGTTTTCCCGATAGGACAGGCTCTTCTGTTCCACCACGCCCGCAATGCCCTTGATATTCTCCATCATGGCTTTTCTGTCAGCAAAGGAAACCAGAGGATACCGTTTGTATCCTGCAATCGCCTCATCCGACAGGACGCCAACCATCAGTTTGCCCAGACGCCTGGCTTTCTGCAGAATGGCCATATGCCCTCCATGGAGTATATCCGTTGAAAAGCACATATACACCATGCGGTTTTCCACTTCCCAGAGTCTGGCTTTGACCACTGCAAGGTCATCCGGGTTGTCAATCTCCGCGCACAGAAGATTCTCCATATCCACAGCACGGATATGACAGGCATTCTCCAGCGTATTCAGAGCATTTTCCGCATAAACACTTCTGTCTCCCCGCTGACAGAACCCATGGATCGCCCCCTGCCACTTCTTCCAGTCATCCCGGCGAAGGAAATACAGAGGCTGTGCCGCAAGTGCATTCTGAAAGAATTCCACGCCTACCCGGATGACTTCTCCATCCCTGATCACGGCCTTAAAATCCTTGGACGGAAGCGGCAGAGTCGTTGAGACTGCCATGCCTGAAACCCCAGGGGCAAGGATTCTGTCCAGGGCTTCATTCTCAAAGACCAGATCCCCATGCATGAGGAGCAGATCATCATCCAGATAGGGTGCGGCGCACTCCATGCTGTAGATATAATTCGTTTCCCGGTAATCCGGATTCTTCACAAACTGCAGATGCAGAGAAAGACCCAGGCTCTCACAGTAATTCACCAGAACGTCATCAAAAAGGCCCGTGGTTATGACAACTTCGGTGATCCCTGCCTCCTGCAGCATACGTAACTGTCTGGAGAGAATCGTCTCCCTGGAAGAAACCTCTGTCATGCACTTGGGGTGTTCGCTGGTCAGAACGCCCATACGGGTTCCCATTCCCGAATTCAGAATCAAAGCCTTCATCGCGCAATCACCTCTTCCGGACAATTCCATTCCATGTCAGTCCGTTTTTTCATTTCCGCTGCCGTTCGGCAGACACTTCCTGCTATCAGGCGTGCCGTAACTTTCACCACCGGGCTGTTGCCCATGGCGGGGTTACAAAAAAAGGACCGGCTCACCCGTTCCTCACGGGTGAGCCGGTTCTGACAGCATCTTATGAGCCGAAAGAATCAGGTCTGTACAACAGGCCCACTGTCTCCCGGATCCGTCACGCGCTCGCTTTTTCCTGTTTCACACGTCTTATGATGATATACGCAAGACACAGCATGAATCCCAGGGCACATATGGGGCCTGTAGTCTTTACCGCTTTTGCCACAAAGGTCCCGGAGAAAATCGAAGGCTTGCGGTACTGGACTTCGGAAATCACGAAACCCTGCTCATCCATGTTCTGATTGCTGAAAGCTTTCAGAATCTTTGAAAAATCACTGATGATTTCGTCACGCTTCACAACCAGTGCATCAATGCGTTCTTCAAGCCGCCGGACTTCCTGCGCTCTCTCCTCATCCGTGAGAATGATGCTTTCCGTGCCCTCGGTGAGATCCGTATCTTCCTCATGCGAAACCTGTTCTGCGCCTTCACTGCTGAAGTCCTGCATCTTCGTCTCATATTCCGTGATCTGAGCGTTGGTCTGCGCAATATCCTCCGATATCGCTTTCCGTTTCGTGACCAGTTCGTCATAAGTCACACCCGACCCGCTGCTGACTTTCTGCAGGGATCCGCCTGTGGATACATACATGATCTCGTCCTTCTGATATTCCCCGATAAGCTTGTCCAGAAGAGCAATCTCCGCATTGCTTTCCTTCAGTTTGATCTGGAGAGACCGGATCTGATTTTCATACTGAGCCTTCAGACGCTCTGAATCCTTCGAAAGAGCGTTCATGGCAATCATGCCATACAGTCTTTCCACATCAACCTTCAGAATTGTGTTGAAACGGACCACAATGTCATCAAAGCCTTTCCCGTTCACCCGGAAAGAAGGTTCCTTCGCCGCCATTTCCTCGGCATAACGAAGCTGGAGTACCGTAAACTCCCTGATAATATCCACTCGCTGAGGATAATCATACTGGGTCAGTTCCGGGACCATCTGGGTCTGTGTGGGACTCACGGAATAACGTGTTTCAAAATATGACCTGAATCTTGTCAGAACCGCGGTAAGAATCTTCTGCAGATCCTCACGGGAAATAGAAGGATCAAAGTCATGATACAGGACCACCCGGAACAGGGTTGGATGGTAATCTGTGAACTGTACCTGCTCATTGGTGTTCTCCGAAAGAAGAGACACATACCGGGTCATCTGTTCCACGATATTGTCCGGGTACACACCCGACACGGACAGATTCTCACGGATCTGTTCCACGGTATATTTTCCGTTCAGGGACGTATCCGTCAGAGCCTGCTCCAGAACTTCGTCCGACATAAGTCCGTCCATGCTGTAGCTGGATCCGTTTGGAGCTTCTCCGTTCGCTGCTCCCTTGAATGTCAGAAGAATTGTCGCCTCTGCGTCTGTCCTTCCGGGATTCGCGTTGAATGTAAAGACAGATATCAACAGTCCGGCTATACAGCAGCAAAGCATAAAGCAGAAAGCATTCCGAATGAGATGAGATTTTTTCTCTATCCTCTTCATTTACCCGCCGCCTCCTTTCCGGATTGTGTTTTGGCAGAATTATGCCTGAATTCCGGCGCCAGTCCCGCCAGGAACCAAAGCCCCAGTGCCAGAACCAGACCGACGCCTCCACCGATCAGCATCTTTTTCGCGGATGCAGTGATAAAGCTCACCGTCTTACCCTGAGGATTGCTGTGTTCTGCGTACGTGGAAAAGATGGGACTCGCAATCAGTTCCTCCATGTGCGCTGAAATCTCCTCATAGGTGGTTTGAATCAGCCGGACGGAATACTGCAGTTCTTTCTCCGCTTCGGATGTATCATTGGTTCCGCTCATGGCCTCAAGTCTGGACAGTTTATTCTGGATTTCAGCGATTTCTATGCGCAGTCGTGTGGATTCCTCGTAATTCTCCGCCTGTTCCAGCACCAGATTGTTGTAGTATGCGGTAACCGCACTGGTTGAACGGACACTGTCACTGTCCTGCATGGAAACGAAAACCTTATCGTTTGTGTAGTTCTTCAGGGATTCATCGGTAGCCTGAATGGTTTCTTCCAGCTTTGTCAGCTGATTCTGGAGATTGCGCAACTGATACATATAGGATACTTTCACCGCATCCTTGTCCTTTGTGATGCTGCTGGCATACACAAACGCTTCCAGATAATCCACATTGGCACTCTTCTGCATGTCCAGAGTATCAATCCAGTCCAGAAGAGTCCTTCCGGTCCGCCATGAGCGATAGCTCTTGACATTATCCGATTTGGAGTCGCAGTACGCGCGCAGATCGTCCACTGCCATTTCCAGCAGGTCCATACTCTCCAGGATATCCAGATTCTCCACGTCAATCACGGAAATCTCGTCTTCCGGGAGCTTCACATCCGCATAGGTTTCCACCAGATACAGATTGTAGGATGACAGAATCCGATCCAGAACAATACGCAGTTCTTCATCCGTCAGCTCGGCTTTCCTTCTCGAATCTGAAGCTCCGAAACCATTGGACAGCGTGACAATAAACCGGGGCTGATATTCCATTTCCGCCGTTGAAAGACGGTTGTACACCGAGTTGTCCTTGGCGTTTGCCAGGCCAACCAGTGTCTCCCGGAGGCGGCTGCTCTCTTCTGTGAGCACGCGGGTGATCGTTATATTTGTACGGAGCTGATCCAGATCCAGTTTCTGGCTAAGGTTCAGATCACTGATTGCATCACTCAGCACAGAGGACGCCGTGATCTGACTCAGGTCCAGTTCTGTTTCGTCCGGGGCGATCAGTCGGTTTACCGGAATTTCCTTCGGGGTTTTCTCCGGATCGATCTCAGCTCCTCTGTTCAGCAATTCCTGATACTGCGGATTGGAGATATAGTACCGGAGTGTCACCACGGATGTAACTGAAGACGGCTTACGGTTGATCTGATACATCACCAGCGGTATGCAGACACCCACCAGAAGGAACAGAATCATCACCCAGCCAAAGATTCTGAATTTCTTTTTCATGGTGTGAAAGACACGGCCCAGATCAATCTCGGAATCATCGTCCTCCGGCTGATTCAGGATCAGCTGAATCTGGGTGTCTTTATTCATCAAACCCTTGTCGTTGTCATTGTGCTCCAAGTCAGCAACCTCCATTCCGTTTTCTGCATTGAATCCCCGAAACGAGGAAGAATCTCCAATCCTTTCAGGATAAATCCAGAATTCCCATATGCAGGAATTCTGCCTCCCCTGTCATTCACACACTGCCTGTCGCTGCCGCTCAGCGAGCCGCCTCTCTCTGTTTGAAGCGTCTCTGACAGTTTCTGCAGTAGTTCGGATAATGGGACAGCGTGGCAGGAAAGGAAAAGGTCTTTCCGCACTTCCTGCATTTCTTTACGATCCTTCCATCTCCATGCTGCGTCTGAAATCCAGCCTTGCATTCAGGACAATAGTTAGGAATATGTTTCCATTCCGCCTTGTAGTATACAGGTTTTCCGCATTGTTTGCACGGGTGCTCCAACTGTCCGTCTTTTTTTTCTGATGTCTCCGCCTGCCCGGATCCCGTGGGAGGAACCTCCGGTTCTGAGGCTGAGGTCTGAACGTTTTTATTTCCATGACTGAACAGCTTCCGCATCCATTCGGTGAATTTCATCTTCTCCTCCATCGACCAGATCCCAGTGTTGCTGGACTCCACCGCCGGTCCTTTCCTCCTGTATTTTCTCTTATCCGGCACTTCCGGAAGCTTTGCCTTTCATCTGTACTGTCTGCCCTTACCATCAGACCGCCCGCATGCCTGAAACGCCTTATCCCTGGAAACTGCTTTTTATGCTGCGGTACACCTTTCCGGCTTTACGGACGGCACCCTTCACGTAATCCTGCAGATTTTTTCCCGTCCCCGCCTCCGCCATTGCCGGTCCGCCAGCTCCCTGACGAACCTGTTCCCTGCTCTGGATCAGCTGCCGGAAAGTACTGCTTCTCTGAAGAATGGCTGATCGGTCAAACTCATTCAGGCAGTGCAGATTGCCTGACACATATTTCTGAAACCGCTGTTCCATTCTGAGATACAGATCACACAGCTCAGTCCGGATCCCCGCCGCTTTCAGTATTTTACACTGCTGTTCCCCGCTCAGTTTTCCGAAATGGTATTCCGACAGCAGTGAGCGGTAGAGAAGATACTCCATCGGAATGGGAAAATCAATGACCCACTCATAGTCAAACAGCGTATAACGTCCATTCTCCACAAACACGTTGTCAAAGTTCATGTCCAGATTGCTGATCCTCAGACTGCTCAGTCCATCCGGCAGAGGGATATCCCCGAAAACCCGTCTGAATTCTTCGGTCACCTGAAAATCCTCAATACCGAAGGAGTCTTCCAGTGCCTTGCGAAAATCAAGCAGCTGCGGGCCCATTCCTTCCGCTCCGGCTTCTGTCAGAACATCCCGCAGAGTGACCCCTTCCATGAACGGGAATTCAATCATTCCCTCGTCCACTTTTCTGCAGGGCAGAATCTCAATCCGGGCATTCCGGCACATGGCCTCCCTCAGGCGTTTTCCGTTTTCCGCAATTCTGTCGATATGTCCGAAAGAATCCCTTCCTGAAGCCATCTTGCGAACGAACTTCCTGCCATCCTGCCGGATAATCAGCGTGTTCATCCTGTAAGGCAGACTGCGTTCACAGGATGACTTCACAAACACAACCCGGTCATCCCGCACACCCTGCAGGGTCAGTTCCACAAGAAAAGAATCCGCAAATTCACGGTACAGACCTGCGGGAATCAGTGAGTCTGCCACCTGCTGCTCATCAAAGAGAAAACAGCGGTCCGCATCCAGGTACTGCCAGGAACGGGTAAACTCCCCGGGCTTTGGCTGGTGACTGTCAGAAAAAATCTGTATCGGGAACTTATAATCCGGGTAAGGATAATAGAAGAATGCCTGATAACCGCAGTTTTCGCAAAGCCGGATCAGTTCTGTCCGGCTGAACGTCCTTGGGCCCTGATGATTCGGATAATTCATCAGACTCTCAAAGAAAAGACCCGTGTGATCTTCCCGGGCTCCTGCCCAGTACCGGAGCCCCAGCCGGTTTTCTATGGCGATCAGGACGATTCCGTCCTCCTTCAGCAGCTTCCGGATCTCCCTGAGGATGACCTCATGCGCGTCCTTTTCCTGAATAAACACGGAAGCGTACTCCAGAACACCGACGAGCAGCACATAATCAAATGCTCCGGACAATGTGCGCAAAGCTTCCCGCATTTCCTGCACCACAATGGTCAGATCTTCCGCATCCTGGTGCCGGATCGCATTAATTCTGCTTCTTCTGGCGGAAAGATCCACTGCCGTTACCTGATACCCTCTGTTCAGCAAAGCACCGGTCATGGCTCCGCACCCCGAACCAAGTTCAAGAATACGGCTGCCCGCCCGGAAAGGGTACCAGTTCAGAATGTTCTCCCGGATCGGGGAGAGATGATAGAGGAGAGGCCATTTTCCCGATGCAATGGCTGTCTCACCAAGCTTTTCCCTGTCCTGCTCCTTCGTTACGGCTTCCATGAGCGCGTTTTCTGTTTCATCCCCGTCTGAATACCGGTCTTCCCCGTTCCAGTGGCTCAGGTCCAGTCTGACCTTGCCCACATATTCGATCATTTTGATCCCTTCCCGATTTCACATTGGAATCACGGATGCGAAGAATCCCTGCCCTCGGCAGGTTTCATGCTTCATACTCCACTTCCGATGCCATGTCATAGATTCCGACTGTATTGTACTGACTGAGGATCTGTAAATGGCAGTAGTCATACAGGCGCTGATGCACAACAAGCTCGTCTCCCTGATAACTGGTCACTCCGAGACAGATCAGATACTGTCCTCCCTGAAGAAGGAGCTTCTGACGGAATCTGACCACGCCTGTATGGTCTCCTCCCCGGTCCCGGACCTGGCAGCCTTCCAGAAGCGTGTTGGTTCCGCACAGTTCCGTTCCCCGCAGATCCTTGATGGTGATGGCTACAATCGGGTCTGCCACTTCCCGGTGAAACCGGACACGAATGGCGAAGGTGCATTCCTCGCCCTTCTGAATGACCCCCGTCAGTTCCTGTCTGCCATTGAAAATTCCAAAGTCCTCAATGGTGATGGCATGATCCCCATATTCCGAAAAGCTGGGATTCAGACGCATTTTTTTCTTCATGTCAGAGAAAACAGCGCTCCTGCTTTCCGTTGCCTGCCCATTACCCTGCCTGTCCTGATCATAATACTGATGCACCAGGATTTTCCGGTAAATGTCCACAACTTCCTTGCAGTCCCCAAAGGCGATCTGTTTTCCCCTGTCCAGCAGAAGACAGCGGCTACAGTATTTGACCACGCTGTTCAGGTCATGGGACACAAACAGAATGGTCTTTCCCTTCTTCTGGAACTCATCAAACTTATGGTAGCACTTGCTCTGGAAAAACACATCCCCGACACTCAGCGCCTCATCCACAATAAGGACATCCGGATCCACATTGATCGCCACAGCGAAGGCCAGGCGCGCGAACATGCCGCTTGAATACACTTTCACGGGCTGCTCCAGGAACCGGCCGATGTCTGCGAACTCGGCGATTTCCGGAATTCGCCTGCGAATCTCCGCCTCTGTGTACCCCATGATTTTCCCATTAAGAATGATATTCTGGATGCCTGTATATTCCCTGTTAAATCCGGCGCCCAGCTCCAGCAGTGCGCTGACCCGCCCTTCCACCCGGATATTCCCCCGGCTGGGCTGGAGCACGCCTGTGATCATTTTCAGCAGAGTTGATTTTCCGGACCCGTTCAGGCCGATGATCCCCAGACTTTCCCCTTTGTTCAGCGTGAAACTCACGTCCTCAACAGCGCTGAACACCTCATGAAGCTTGCGCTGCCGAAAGGAGACCGCCTCAAAAAAACGGTCCACATTGCGCCTGTATGTGTGATACTGCTTCCCGACATGGTCCACAACAACCGCGGCTTCATCCATGAAACGAGTCTCCTTACAAAATGTCCGCAAAATGCGGTTTCAGTCTCTGGAACAACTTTCTGCTTCCCAGATCCAGAAGCAGGACAAAACCCCAGAAATACGGAGTCTGCCAGCCCTGTTCAAAAAACCACGCGCCATTGATATAGGAATTCCGGTATCCCGTCACGATATAGTACATGGGATTGAGCTGAACCAGGGTCTGGAAGCGCTCCGGAATGATGGAAATGTCCCACATGATGGGACAGGCCCAGATAAAGGCCATCAGAATAATCTCCAGAATCTGCGAGAAATCCCGGAAGAAGGGAACGATGGAGCAGTTGATCCGGGCCATGGAAACGGAAAGGATCAGCAGTCCCAGGGTATAGTAAGGCAGCTGGAGCATTTTCCAGGACAGAGGCATGCCGAAAACGAGAAAGAGCACCACAATGAGAAGAATGAAAAACAGATGCACGAAAAAAGAGGAAAGAACCTTGATCCGTGGCAGAATATCGATATGAAACCGGACCTTTTTCACCAGATAGGAATACTCCAGCAGACTGTTTCCGCCTGCCGTAATGCTTTCTGAGAAAAAGAACCACGCAATCATGCCCGGAAGGAGCCAGAGCGCGTAGGGATAGTCCGTGTTGGTCGGTCTCGCCCGGAGAACTTTGAAAATAAAAATGTACACAAATGCCTGAGCCACAGGGCGAATGAACGCCCACAGGATCCCCAGCTGTGAACTGGCGTAGCGGCTGTGAAAATCATTCTTGGCCAGTTCAAACTCCAGATCCCATGTGGAACGTCCTGGATCCTTCCTTCCCAATCTCAATTCTTTTCTTCCTCCTTGCGCACTCGCACACCCCTCAGACGCCTCCGGAATAGTCTGCCCACTTTCCCTGGAGTTCTTCCTCCGGAAGCCTTGCCAGTTCACTGCCCATCAGGGATGCAAAATGCTTTTCAGCAATCTCACACAGTTCCCGGGGGCCTGTCCAGCCTTTCCTGTCCATATAGCCGCGGACACACTGGTCCAGGAACCAGATCAGATTTCCGATCATACCCGGTATTCCCGCCTCTGGTGGGGCTTCCCGCAGCAGTTCTGAGAGAAAAGCGCGAAATGCGGGATCCTGGATTGCCTGCGCCTATGATCCGTCCTGAGCCGTCTCACCCATACTGCCCTTCTGTAGATATGACGGCGCGTCTTCCAGCCATCTCTGCCAAGCTTTCACTTTCATGGAATCTGTATCCAAAGGACTCCGAATATAACAGGCCGCTCCCCCAGTGGAGACTCTCCTTCCGGCCATGTTCCTGCCTTCCATGGAGACTCTTTTCCTGCACCATCTCCATCCCCGGGAAACGGATAATGTATCTGCCTTTGGCATCCGTAATCCCATATCTTCTCCATATCCATAGATACCGGGACCTCCTGAATACATCCTTCCGGGCAGCGGCCACCATATCATTCAGCCCGCAGGAAGACTAAGCATCTTCTGGTGACAGACCAATCCTCTCTCATGTCCGGCTCTGTCCATCCCGAATCCCCAGAGACTGCATGTGCAGATCGAACAGAATCTCATAGCGCGGTTCTGTTTGGGAAGGGCAAACTTCCCGCGGACTGACCGCACAGACACATGAAATAATGATTCACAGTGGCTCATAATTCCGGGCAGCAAGGCTTGACAACTGCCCTGAAATGCAGCCAGTACAAAAAGTCGATCTATGTGCACGAGAATCCTTACCGCTCTGTTCATATACCCGTGGATAACGCAGCCCACTCGTCGCTGAATTCTTCATCAGGAAGGCATGCGATCTCACTGCCCAGCAGACTTGCAAAATGCTTCTCAGTTATTTGATGAAGAACAATTGGTTTTTCCCATCCTTCCCGACTCATGAATGATCGGACCTGGATATTCAGAAATCGAGTAAGCTTCCGGATAATTCCCGGCATTTCATCTTTTTCTTTTTTCTCTTGGGGCAACTGGCTAAGAAAAACACCAAACTCCTGATCTATCATTTTTGTCATCCACGAATCATTCCAGATGATTTCTCTTCTGCTGCTCCTCTGAAAAAACTTAATCACCTGGTCCAGCCAACGTTGACCATTTTTTCCCCCAGTATCATCAACAGAATAAACAGCCCATCCGTAGCAAGCAACCGCTTTCCTGATTTCTTCAATTCGACTGTTGCCACTTTTTTCATGAATAATCTGCTGACGAACAGTTCTCCGATCCAACAGCGCACGTCTAAGATAATACATCGCATTCCGATTATGACCATGCAATACAGTCTCAGAGCCAAGAAATCGGATGGGATACCCTGCCTTCAACATACGTAGGCCCAGGTCTATGTCTTCACCGTAATCATATCGGTATCGGAATCTGAAAAAAACATCCTTTCGGACTACCGCAGCTACATCGTTCAGTCCACATCGCGACTGAAGATCATCTGGTTGCAGGCTGATAATCCTTTCAACTGTCCGGTCCTGTCCATTCTGAATTCCAAGAGAAGTCATATGCATCTCAGACAGAATCTGATAATAAACATCCGTATCTGGAGGACAGACCTCACGAGGAGTTACTGCACAGATTCCTTCCTTGAGAACCGGCTGAATCATGTTTCGGATCCATCCTGAATGTGGAGGAATCGCATCCTGGGTCATGAACAGCAGAATATCTCCATGAGCAGCTTCCGCTCCCAGATTCCGTGCGTATGAGTGTGAAAAATCTTCCGGTGAAATCTGTATCAATTGCGAAGAATGACTTCGCATTATTTCCAGTTCCCAACTTTCCGAACCTGAATCCACAAGGATCACTTCAGGCTTGGCCTCTTTCTGCCCTTCAAGAATATCCAACAACTGCTTGATTCTTTTTCCCGGTTTGTATGTCGGTATAATCACGGACACATGATCACGATCTTCCAGACCTGCTAATTCATATAATCTGCATTCAGAATCCAGATCATTCTCCCCTGTATGAAACTTACGTATACATGTCATGAGAAAACGATTCCAGACTTTTTGTGCCTGCTCGATTCCGTAACTGTCATTGTGGTTGACTTCTTTTCCTTCGTCCACAGATCGCAGAACTTCCGGTCTCTGTTCTCTATGGTCACCATGAGCCTCAGATTTCATGGTTTTGTCTTCCGGTACATTCCACAAACCTTCTGTGGTAAATACATACGGAACATAGCTCAATTCATATTCGGGACGCAAATTATGCAGGATCATTCCAGCAGTTTCCTGGGCGTACGCACATGTCATAAACTCCAGTCTGTGATAAGGAAGTGCCCTTTGTATAACTGAAGAATAGACATTCGGAAAGTCCTCAAACCATAACAGAATCGGAATTTCCTTTTCTATCCACTTTGTGCAATGAATCACGGAAGCTACTGTGTTGATCACCACTAGATGGTAAAAATCTCGAGTCTCATGCATGTCAATAAACATACAAACCTGTTCTTTCGGAACGACCGGATAAGCATCCCGCTGAACGCAAGACAGTTCCACCTCATTCAATCGGCAGCAATATTGGGAAAAATCCAGCATGGCATGGTTTTTTTTTGATGGATTCATGTCCTGAAAAAGGAAAAGAATTTGATATCCCCGATGAGCTGAAACATCACGAACGCGGGCAACTACCTTCTCTTTCCTCTCTTCTGTGGGCACTCTTTTAGTTGGCGACAACGTACCACGCAATATGGAAAAAGCATTCCGGACAAAACGGGTATATCTCCAGAATCTGCCTTGCGTGATCTGTTCATACAAAGTTTTCCATTGCTCTGCTTCCTGTCGCGTTTTCTGTAATTGTCTTTCCAGAACCTCCGTATCGGAGCCTTTTTCCTCCGTTCTTTGTAGAGACTGTTCCCGGAAATAATCTTCCAGGCCTATGATTTTTTCCCTCTTCCCATCCCAGTTCTCAAGAACTGAATCTGCCCCCGTTATCTGCAGACGTCCCCAAAGCCGAATTCTTCCATGGGTTGGAATCAGCGGCTCCATCGTCCACTTTTCTTCATTATCTCGCTGTACTGCCCGTGTCAGTCTGAATGGAACAGTCCCCCGATCATCCATCATTTTGACATTTAACTCATCCAAGCCCGAAAAACCCGAAAACAGCAATGTAATCCCTTTCAGATTCAGCTTTGGACTAACCAAAGAGAAATCAGAATCTTCAGGGTCCAATCTTACAATGCCCCGGTGCGCTTTCTCTTCTCCTTCCTCCATATTTACAAGGCTATACTGGATCTGACACACCCTTCCTTTGTTCATCCGATTATCCTCTCTCAGCAATCTGGTTTCTTCCAACCTGCCAGTTTCAGATACATATCCTGAAGGTCCGTGTAAGGCAGTGTCTTCAGTTCCGAATACATATGCTCTGTTCTCTGAGGAACAAGAATCGGTATGTCATACTCATGAATGTCCTGCACTTCTCTCCATGTAAGCGTTTGGCCCTCTTCAAGAACACAGAGCTGTGCATAGCCCCATTCTCTCCTGTCTAATACCCAGTTCATCAAAAGAATGGTCTCTCTCCGGATGTACGCCACCTCCCGGGGCACACATACACCCTTCCATAAAATCAGTTCCCTGTAACCCGTATTTCTACCGGTTCTCTCATGGAGTCTGTTCAAGATTTCACTGCTTTGTGCCTCGAAGTTTTTCCCTCTTATCATAGCTTGTCCCCTGAGTCCCATTTTTATAATGCTGTCTGGATCATCCAGGAAACGCTGTAACTTATCTGCCAGGTCCACCTTATCCCCTGCCCTGAACAAATATCCATTCACACCATGATGGATCAGTTCTCCGTTTCCTCCCAGATCAGAAGCAATCACCGGAATACCACAGGCCATAGCCTCACAGATACTGACAGGCTGATTTTCTGGCCAAACAGATGGGAGACACAGAATGTCTGTTTCTGCATATCCTTTCTCAATTTCACTGTTCGGGATACGTCCCCAAAAACGAACCTGCGCACTTCTCCCCAGTTGTTCCGCCAATGCACGATATGCGTTTTCCCTTTGTCCGCCTCCAATAAGTTCCAATTCAATCCGGGAATCCTTAAGAACATCCAGAGCCCATATAAGAGTTTCCACACCTTTATGCAGACCAAAGTATCCGAAGAAAGAAATCCGGATACGTTCTGATGGTAATTTTTTCACTTTGCTGAATCTTTCCACATCAATGCCATTGGAAATCACTGCAATCTGATCTGCTGCATAACCTGCCCGGATATACCCATGGGCGATATATTGGCTCGGGGCAATAAGCAAATCTGCTTTTCCTAGCATCCTACGGATGTAGGTATTGCGTACTTCGTGACATAAAGTATAACCGTTCCCAGTTGTTTCGGGAGCGCACCCTCTACATTTATAATAGTCATGGCATATTTCACCATTGGCGTTGAGTAACGTATTTTTTGCGCAGAATCCCCAGTTGTCATGCAACGTCACTGCAATCTTTGCACCACAATTCCGGGCCAAATCTAGAATTCCCAGCGACATACCAACCAGATTGTGCCCAAGAACGATATCTGGCCGAAATATATGAAACACTTCTCCTGCCCATACATTGATATCTTCGTCGAAATAATAGACTGAATCAATATGCATACGGGTCTGGGGAATCCGAAATCTAACCACTGGAATCCCGTCCAGTTCCTGGAACTGACATCTCTCCCCTGAAACAACAGGCACGGGGTCAAGACTCAACACCAGAACATCGTGTCCCCGCTTCCGGAATGATTTAGCCTGCTCGTGTGCTATGATCTCTGCTCCTCCTAATGTCTTGGGAGGGTAAAAATTAGACAGGATAATTATTCTTTCATGATTTTCATCTCGGAAATGTGAGAGCACAAATAACCGATGCTCTGGATTCAAAAACTCATACCTGAAACGGATACTTTCATCGTATTGCGCATCTATCCGAGCTAAAACTGCCTTGATACCGCTTTCCTGTATCCGTTCTTTGGAAAACACAGAAGAATTCTTATTGATATCTGAATTCGGGTTTATCGACACTACACAACCATGTTGAATTCCCCTTGTTCTCCATATATTAATGAGCTCCGTTTGATGCCGTTTGTCTGAAACCAACCCCACATCACTCTCTGCCAAATCTTCGGGGGGTACGCCAAGGGAACCTGCCGTCTCGGAACGATCGCCGCCGGTTACCAGAATAACCACAAAAAAGCCATTTGCATGTAAATATCTGATTTTTTCCAAAACAGGCTCGTTTATTGCTGTCAGTATAAAAATCTTATGTCTATACTGCCATCTGTGCATTACCTGATTCAAGGTATTTTGTACCACACCATATCCGGTTCTTGCAGAAACTTGCTCACGAGTTTGGCTTCCATGGTTATATAACTGATAACACTCTTCTTTATCCGGGAACACATACTCTTTGATGTCGCAGTTCCACAGAACATAGATACATTGACTTTTTACCTGATAGACATGACAGATTTCCTCAACAACGCCCCCATTCAGAAAAATGTCAGGAAATGAGCTTATTTCGGAAACATCCACAAAACAATACTTCTCTTCCGCTGCTTTTTGAATCTGCTCCATCATTCTTCTCGAGCAGTTTTCCCACGTCAATCTATCATGAGAGGCTTTCAATACTTTGGAGAGTTCTTCTCGAGAAAGTGGAAGTTGATCATGAATATCCCATAAGACTTTCTCCGCCATCTCTGTCAGATTCCTGCAGAGGAACCACGAATGTGCCACAGTCTCTGCATAGGTTCCTGTGTTCATTGCATATATGCTTTTACCTGCACTTTGAATTTCGCCTAGAAGAAGATCCGGATTACTACGGGTAGTCGGTGAAAAGCCGATGTCTGTCAGTCCAATTACGTATTTCAATGTCGTGTCATCTACGCCTTCTACCGGCACATAATCCTGCACCACATCCTCCGGCAGATTCTTCAGATCCTGTTTCCGAGCCATCACAATCGAATGAACGCGCTCACCGCTTTTTTTCAGGAATCTGATAACCTCCACACCTGCGTATGATTCTCTTATGTGAGTTTCGTCCCATTCTCCAGTCTGAAAAAGTATTATTTCTCCCTGCTTTTTCCAGTCCTGAATCCAGTGGATCAGTTCCTCGCTACCTTGGCTCCGACCATTTTTCAGGCAAATCCCATCCAATCCCGGAAACGCCTGACAAACAGGAATCTGTTTGCCAGCATCTCTCCGGCTCTGCGTTTCTTCCAGGTAGTGGCTGGACGCAATGACACAGTCCGTCATTTTTAGCTGTGAATCACGCATTTTCCTCAGGTATATTTGAAATCTTCGGTTCCCACTCCTGCTCTCTTTTGCAAAAAGTCCATAATCGTAAAATACCACTGCACCTGTCCTGTCCTTCAGAAAAGGTATCGACCGGAGATATGACCATCCGGCTACCAGAACTGCGTCAGGAGATGTGGATGGCCGAAACCATTGATTCCAATGATTCTCAAGATACTTTAACACTTCCTCACCGGTGGTTTTTTCATCTGACCACATAGGCATAACAATCCTTCGATAGGCAGTCTGTACCGTAGTCTCTTCAAATTGGCTGCCCATCAGTATGACTTCATGCCCACTTTTTTTCCAGTAACTACCCAAAACCAAAAGAACTCTCTCCAGACCGTAACGACAAGAATACTTTTCGTTGCATACAAGAATTCTCATGATTCTGCTCCTCTGTTTTAGTCCTCAGGGGGACTTCACGGCCAGATATATGGTATTACATTCCGCACGCTCAATCTTCACCAGGCTTCCGGGCTGTCATCATACAGATTGCTTCCTTTCCCACTATCTCAACATCTGTGAATCCTGCCTCCCTGATCATCAACTCCTGCAGATTCGGGGAAATGCATCCGCATATGGATGATAGCCGAGAATCCATATATGGACATACCTGCATTTGATGTTTCTGCAAAATCACAATTCTTCCCAACGGTCTCAGAATCCGGTACATCTCCTGTAACATTTCCCAGGCATTTTCAACAGTTTGATCTTCCAGGAAAAAAAAAGAGCTGATGACCTGTAATGAAGAATCTGCACACCCGAACAGATAATCTCTCGGAGGAGACTGAATGACAATACTCTGCTGTTTGCTGTCTGCCCAGATTCTTTCATGTCCTGAAAGAATCGTCAGTATTGTCTCTGCCTGTGCATTCTTTCCTGCCTCGTTCCAGAATCCATAATCCTGCCCAAGACTCAGAACATGCACAGTATGCCCTTCAGTCTCCTTCTCGTACTCAATAACCTCAGTAAGCGTAGGAAGCACTGTCTTCAAGCGATTCTTAACATCCGCAATTGCTTCTTTCTGATATGCCTGATAAAAAGATGTTTCACGTAATGCATCGCTGCGCATCTCCGCTGCAGTACTTGCAAGCTTCGGAGATAGTGCGGAAATCCTGACATTAAGTCTCTCGTTTTCTTTCTTCAGAGTATCCAGTTCTTTCTGCATCATACTCATTCTGTCCGTCAGCAATCCTATTGTCTGTACCGCCTGTTTTAGCGTCTGAATCTTTTTTCCTATTACTGGAATCCGCTTCAGCATACCATTCCCAATCCGCTTGACCTTTTCCATGAGTATCATGCCCTTCACTGCTCTATATGGTATACCATGCTCTCATCTTCCTGAAAACCTTTTCAGGAATCTTATTGAGACAGCACTCGCTCAATGAGTAATCATGCATTCACCGAATTTCAGATTCTTCAGTACTCTGTTGGGTTCTTCCGCCTTCCGAAATTGCAGTAGATCATTTACAACGCTCAATAAGAAGAGGAACCGTTCCACAATCCTGATATTTCCCGTCATTGATCACGCATCCCAGATGAATCGCCGTTTTCACCTCCGCGCGGGGGATCATGATGGTGAAAACCACGGGAAACTCCGGCTCCGTAATCCTTGTTCGGCTGTACAGAACATGCTCGGTTCCAAAGTTCCATCCCAGTTCAATCTTGTATCCTTTTTCCCGAACTGCCTGATAGACCTCGTCTGTGATATTGACCTTCATGCGGAGGGGATCATTCTCTCCTGCCCGGATGTACTCCAGTCTGCCGTACACACCCCTGTCATTTTCCATGGAAAACATGATCTGCGGTCTCGTACCGAAGCGGGACCTGTATTCCTGCTCAAACGCCCGGTAAATCTCCAGGGCGCGCACATGGTTCGTTTCCAGCAGATTTCTGTACCGCCTGATCTTTTCCAGGTTTTCTTCCCCGCATCTGTCCGTATAGGACCCGGACAGCCCATGGAAAAGCCCGCCTTCCTCATAGGAAGCGGCATAATAGTTTTCGAAGGCATAATCCTCCTGCGCCACATACCGTTCCCAGCTGGTCAGGTCCGACGGCCACATGAGCGTCTCATAGGGACGCACATGAAACGCGTTGGGATGGAGATTACGGGCGATATTGAAGAAAGCATTCCACTCACAGATTCCCAGCTTCATCAGCGCGGGGTGCTTTTCCAGGATTTCCAGGAACCAGCTCTTTTTAATCAACTGGGGCATGTGGGAAGCGAAGCACAGTCTGGGCAGGTCACACTCCTCCAGATAACGCCGCATCCTGTACATCGCTGCGTCAAAGGAAGTTGTCACCGGAACCGTCCGGCAGTACTGGTCCATGTCATGGTAGAAGAAAGCCTGAATCTGTCCGTTCTGAAGGAAAAAATCCGGTCCGATCATCTTCAGAGGCCTGTAATCATCATCTGACATGATGAACAGTTCCTGAACCTCCTCACGCCGAAGGGTTTCTGCCCGCAGCATAAAGTTCCTCGTCACATGATCATCCGGCAGAACTTTGCCCCGCATCAGTTCCTCATCCGGAATACAGCGGATCTGAAGGTTGCCCCGGTATTCATCCCGGATTACCTTCCCGGTTTTTTCGGGACAGAAAACCAGAATCTCCCGGATAAAGGGCATGAAATGCTCCACATAGACAACTGACTTCAGAAAAGAATCGGCCCTTGCCGTAATGTAGACCATCTGCCGGATTTCACCTTCCACAGGCTCCGGATTCCTGACGGTATCCCTGAGACATTTTTCAACACCATCCACCATGTCGTCCCAGGTAAAAGTCCGGTAATCCGCCAGCGCTTTTCTGCGCCTGTCATATTCCTCCGGATGATCCACGTACCGCTTCAGGATCCTGACAATCTCCTCAGGCCTGTGAAGATCGAAGTATTCACAGTATTCCTTTCCCACTTCCCTCATGACGGGTATGTCAGAAGCCGCCACGGGAGTCCCCTGCTGGATCGCCTCGATGGTGGAAAGGCCAAAGCCTTCTATATATGTGGGAAACAGCACCATCATGGCATGCTGATACAGGTATCTCACCGTATCGTCATTCATGCCTTCCAGGTGAAAAAGAGTTTTCTGGTACTCCGGATGCGTGTGGATCCGTTTCATCAGCGCGGAAACATTCCAACCCTCCCGCCCCACGAAAACCATCTGGATGCCCAGGTCATGCAGACCCTGATCAAAGGCATCCAGGAGCAGAGCGTGATTCTTTCTGGGCTCAAGGGTGCTGACCGTCAGTACAAAAGGCCCGTTTTCCGCAATCTGCTCCGCCTTCCGATCCACCCGGGCGACGTCGAATCCGGAACCGGCAAAATCCGCGCCCAGAGGGATCACATGCACATTCTGCTGCCGTTCAATCCCGTACTTTTTCGCAAGCCGGCTGATTTCCCGGCGGGTGTACTCGGTATTGACGATCACCGCGTCCGCATAAGCCATGACCGCCGCAATATAGGGAGGATAGCGGACGATATTGTCCATGCTCGTGAGATGCGGATGGGACATGACGATCACATCGTATACGTGTGTGACAATCCGGATATTCCGCTTCTTCAGTTCCGGATACAGTTCACTCCGCAGACGGATGCAGGTCCAAACCGCGTCAAGATCAAAAAAAACGGGATTTTCCTCCCGTGTCATGTCGTCCAGTGTCAGAATACTCTCCGTCAGATCCGCCTGGCTTTCCTTTTTCCCCAGTTTCTGCTGTCTGAGAAAATCCTCTGTCCGGAAAGCGCGGAATCCGCCGTTCTCCCGGTCCTCCGCCAGTAGATGCAGTCGGAAAATGTCCTTCCGTCTGGCCAGCCGCTCGACCACTTCAAAGGTAACCCGCTGAATTCCCGTAAGAAACCGGATGGACTGCAGATTCGTTACATCCACATACAGTGAAATCATATCTTATCCCCTTCGCCACTGCGGCGGCGCCATACGCTTGATGAGAACACGGACACGGAAAGGCAGCCTGGAATACACGCCATGCAGTTTGTCGTAAAGAACAGACTCCCTGCCTTCGGCACTCCTCAGGAACACCCATCTGCGGTGCGGGATATCCAGTGCATAGTGATCCAGCCAGGTGCCCTTGGCCCTGGATTCCCCTGAGAGGGTCAGATCCCGGATCAGGGCATGCTGAAACCTTTCCTGCGGCCAGTACCGGATTCTGTGTTCCCAGCTGGCCCAGTCCGTCTCCGTTGGCGCGCGCCTGCAGATGCATATCACCAGAGCCACAAAGAAATCCCGGTTCTCCAGATTTTTCAATTCCAGATAATTCACGCTGTCCGGATTCATGCTGACATACAGATGGAGGAGCTCCGGCTTGATCCTGGCAAGAGCATCCTTTCCCTCGGCATTCTGCTCATCCAGCTGACCTTCAATATCCTGATACATCCGAAGTACAGTTTCATTCAGCCCCTGCCCCATACGCTCACTTCCGTTTCCTCACGCTCTGCCGGATTCCTCCGGCAGACTTTTCATCTGTTCAATCAGTGAAACATAACGGCCCGTAATCATCTGCCAGCTGTAGTTTTCCTGTATGTAGCGCTTCCCGTTCTCTCCCATGTTCACATAGGACTCACTGTCCTTTGTAAGAAACAGCAGCCCCTTTTCAAAGGAAGCCTGATCCCGGAAAACAATGCCCGCCCGGCTTCGCACCACATGCCCTCTGAGCACGCTGCTCTCCGCGCTGACCAGAATCGGCCTTCCCAGGCACATGCTTTCCAGCGCCACCATGGAAAGGCTCTCATTGCGTGAAAACAGCACCAGTCCTCTGGCGTCCCGCATGATCTGCCATTTTTCCCTTTCCTCCAGGAATCCCATCTGCAGGATGTCCGGATGATCCGGGACCGTCATGACGCTCCGGCCCACCAGCACCAGGCGGAGCTGATGAGGATTTTCCCTGGCAAACCGCACAAAGGCGTCCAGCATCTCCCGGCATCCCTTCTCCGGATCGATCCGCCCCACGTAAACGACATAGGGACAGTCCTTCTCGGGAAGCACATGCCTCTCCGGCAGATTCCGGGGACATTCCACGCCGATTCCCGCCAGAATGGACGGTTTTCCCACGGATTCAGGAAACACCCGATGGGCAAAATCCCGCTCTTCCGGGCTGTTCCATACAATTCCGCTGCACGCGGAAAAAACCCGGTGGAACCAGCGGAGCCGGGCCGGTTTCTCATCATGGATTGTGGGAATCAGCACAGCGCGCCTGAAACCTCTTGGAATCCCAAAGGCCGTCAGGTAATAGAGATAGGTCATGAAAAAGATGGATACATACTGATCCTGGCTGTTCCACAGGGTGTTCAGCGCCTTTTCGCACACCGGTCCCTGGGCCCGCAGCCAGGCCTCTTCACTCCTGTCGGAATGAAAGGGCACCAGCCTCATCCAGACAGAAAGGCCTTTTTTGACCCATTTCCGCCTGGGACGCTCCACCGGAAAGCGCAGAACGTGAACCCCGTTGTCCTCCTGCATTCCTTCCGGGTACACATTCTCCCAGATCATGTAATCTCTCGCGCAGGTCGTGTAGACGTCCACATCGTAAAAAGCCGTGAGCTTCTCAGCGATCTGCCGGCAGTATGCTTCCGCGCCTCCGTTGACATCCTCGCCATAGCGCTGACAGACAAATGCAATTCGTTCACGCATGGGTCATTTCTGCCCCCTGTCCCCTCGCCTCTGTATCCTTACGTCTTCTGTTCCATCTCTCTTTGGACCTGTTCCCGCCAGCTGTCCAGCGTTTCTCTCAGCGTGTCCTCCAGTTCATGAACAGGCGCCCATCCCGTATCTCTCTGCAGCCGATCAATCCCTGCCTGCACGTAGGGCATATCCGCCGGCCTGAACCTGGAAGGATCGACTCTCACGGAAATCTGCCGGGTACTCATGGAGATGAGCTTTTTCAGAAGGTCGTCCAGGTGAACCGCTTTCCCGCTGCCCACATTGTAAAGCGTGCCCGGTTTTCCCTCTTCCGTCAGGAACCGGTAGGCACGGACGATATCACGCACGTCGGTAAAATCCCTGCTGACATTCAGATTGCCCACGAGAATCACTGGATTCCTGAGCCCTGCCTCAATTTCCGCGATCTGCCTGCAGAAACTGGGAACCACAAAGGTGTCATTCTGCCCGGGACCGATATGGTTGAAGGAACGGGTGGAGATGACCTGGATACCGTAGGCGTTCCCCAGCATGAATCCCATCTTCTCCTGAGCATACTTGGATATGGCGTAGTAATTGGCCGGTTCCGCAGGCATATCTTCCAGCAGAACCCCTCTTTTCTGGGACAGACCATAGATCTCAGAGGAGCCGATAAGCAGGACCCTGGGTTTTTCCCGCATTTTCCGGATACTCTCCAGGAGATGGGAAACCCCCTTGATGTTCACATCCATTGTCAGGTCCGGATTCTGCCAGGAAAACTTCACGGAACTGATCCCTGCCAGATGAATCACACAGTCCGGCTGCACTTCGGAAAGGCAATCCAGATCAGAGGGCTTCATCACATCCAGGTCCCGGATCTCCACACCTTCCACCGGCTCAATGCTTTCGGAGGGCAGTTTCGTAGCAATGACGTCCCAGCCGCCTGCCTTCATCTCCCGGATCAGATAGGGCCCGACAAACCCCGCCGCTCCGGTCAGGAGGACTCTCTTCATACCCCGTCCCTCATTCCGGCTTCCTGCCGCGCCAGTTTCAGATCGTGCCGGGCCATGATCCGGCAGAGCTCCTCATAGCTGGTCTTCCGGGGATTCCAGCCCAGCACGGTTCTTGCCTTGCGGGGATCGCCCAGAAGATTCACCACATCCGTAGGTCTGAACCATGCGGGATTGACGCAGACCCGCATCACACCCCGAGCGTCATATCCCTTCTCCTCCAGCCCCTGGCCCCGCCATTCCAGCTCGATACCGCACTCCCGGAAAGCCAGGGTTGTAAACTCCCGGACGGAATGCTGCTCTCCGGTGGCCACCACATAGTCATCCGGCACAGGCTGCTGAAGCATCAGCCACATGCATTCCACATAGTCCCGGGCATACCCCCAGTCTCTGAGACTGTCCAGATTGCCCAGCTCCAGGTGATCCTGGAGACCGCAGGCAATCCGGGCCGCGGCTCTTGTGATCTTCCGGGTCACAAACTGCTCGCCCCGCCTTTCGGATTCATGATTGAACAGAATACCGTTGCATGCAAACACGCCATAGGCTTCCCGGTATTCACGGATCATCCAGTATCCGTACAGCTTGGCCACGGCATAGGGGCTGAAGGGATGCATGGGGGTCATCTCATCCTGCGGACAGGCTTCCACTTTCCCGTACAGTTCACTGGTGGAGGCCTGATAGACCCGGCAGGTTTTCTCCAGTCCCAGGGTTCTTACCGCCTCCAGAATGCGCAGCACGCCCAGCGCGTCCACATCCCCTGTATACTCCGCCGCGTCAAAGCTCACCTGCACATGAGACTGGGCGGCCAGATTGTAGACCTCATCCGGCCTGACCAGACTCATGATTCTCAGGATGCTGCTGGAATCCGACAGATCACCCTCATGCAGTGTCAGATGTTCATGCCCCAGAATGGACTGAATCCTCTCTGTCGTGGGCACGGAACACCTTCGGATCATGCCGTGCACATCATATCCCTTTTCAAGGAGCAGCTCCGCCAGAAAACTCCCGTCCTGGCCCGTAATTCCGGTGATCAGTGCTTTTTTCATGTGGAAATCCTTTCTCTTCAGTCTCGTGCCGCCTGTCAGAGCAGGTCCTCTCTTCCCCTGCGGCGAAGCTGTTCCAGCAGTTTCTTGATGTCCGACGTATGAGAGCTGTCACAGATCAGCAGCGCATCCTCCGTGTCCACCACCACCGTGTGCTCCATGCCGATCATGGCGATCATGCGTCTGCCGCCCTGGACAATGCAGTCTTCCGAATCCAGAACAACCGCGTCACCGTCCAGAATATTGCCATTCGCGTCCGCCTCATGCATTCTGGCCACGGCCTGCCAGGAACCCACGTCATCCCATCCAAAGGAGGAAGGAATGGTCAGGATCAGCCCGGCTTTTTCCATGATGCCGTAGTCAATGGAAACGGACGGAAGTGCGGTAAAACATCTGTCGGTGACGCTCCTGAGATGCTCTGTTCCCAGAGCCGCTCCGATTTCCTCCATGGCCGCGGCATGGCCGGGCATCCAGCGGTGCATTTCCTGCAGGATGGTCTGCACCCGCCAGATGAACATGCCGCTGTTCCAGAGGTAATCCCCGCTGATCAGATATTTCCGGGCTTTTTCAAGACCGGGCTTTTCCGTAAACTCAGCCACATGATAGGCCTGCCCCATCACCTGCGGCTTTTCCATGTCATAGCGGATATACCCGTATCCCGTATCCGGACTGGAAGGCGTAATGCCCAGGGTGATCAGAGCATCCGTTTTTTCCGCGATTTCCGATGCCGTCCGGATCACATTCTGAAACATCTTCTGCTGCGTCACCAGATGATCCGAGGGAAGCACCAGCATGACGGCATCTCCGTACTTCCTCCGCATGTGAACAGCCCCCAGCCCGATGCACGCCGCCGTGTTCCTGGCACAGGGCTCCACGATAATGTTCTCCTCCGGAAGATCCGGCAGCTGCCGGCGCACAAGATCCCTGTACAGCTCGCCTGTGGCCACGAAAATGTCTTCCATCGCCACAAAGGGCCTCAGCCTGTCCACCGTGCACTGGATCATGGTTCTCTTCGTGTCCGTCAGACACAGAAACTGCTTGGGTGTATTCTGCCTGCTTCTCGGCCAGAAGCGTTCTCCTCTGCCGCCTGCCATGATAAGTACTGCTGTTTTCATGCCTGTCTCCCGTCTGGTCTGCCTCACAGCCTGCAGAACAGATCATGCCATGCCTGTCCCGCCGCCGCCCATCTGTATTTTTCCAGAACCTGATCCGCTCTGCCTGCCGGTTCCGGCAGATCCTGAAGGCGGACCTCCGGCCTGTCCGGATGGATATACCGCACCGTGTCCCCGAAGATCTCATGCATCACCGGAATATCGGAAACCCAGACCTTCAGCCCGAAACTCATGGCCTCCAGAGGGGGAATCCCGAAGCCCTCATACCGCGAGGGAAACACGAGTCCGCCTGCGTTGCGGTACAGGCTGATCAGCTGCTCGTCGGACCTGTAATCCAGATAGACCACATGATCCCGGAAAACCCCGGTATCCTCGCTCCACAGCCGCGTGTCCGTCTTTCCGACAATGACATACTGAAGCTCCGGATTATACTTCGCGTTTTCCACGATCCACCTGAAATTTTTATGAGGGGCTATACTGCTCACCGCCAGGATATACTTTCCCTTCCGCAGCCCGGGGAATTCCGCGAAAACCCTGTCATCTTCCCGGATCTCCCTGAGATGCTCCCATCCGTTCCCGATAATGGTCACCGGTTTTTGAAACCGGGGACGGAGACGCAGGATCTCGTCCCGGGTAAAGCACGATACGGCAACGATTTCCCGACTGTTCCGGATGGCCAGATCAAAACCCATCCTGTACTTCAGGCTGTTTTTCCATTTTTTCCCCGAAAGGCCGGGCTTTTCGGTCAGCGGCCTCACGTCATGCACCACGCAAACGCTGTTCCGGTATACGGCCCCGCGATTCGCCATCTGCACATACAGGGCGCCGCATTCCCGGGCGTACCGCTCCGCCTGCCTCAGATCCCATCCGGCGCACGGGGGCAGTTTCACCATTTCCAGGTTCGCCGGATGCCAGGCCCAGTCATGGCCCTCCGGCATGATCACCGTGATCCGGTACCGGTCGCTCCCGATTCTGTCCAGAGCTTTCAGAACCTCGCAGACATAACGCGGAATTCCGTTCATCGCATGGTCAAGAAGCTTGCCGTTGACCACGATTCTCTTTGTTTCGGCCACTGACTTTCCTCCGGTCTCTGCCTGCCGTCCGATCGCCTATTCTCTCCGCATCCATCGGATGGCATTGTTCAGTTTTCCGCGGTACCGCTCCAGCTTTTTCCGCCGGGCTTCCCGGTTCAGCTGCTGGTAGGTCCGGTTATGGATCAGGAACAGAGGCTTAAACCACAACTTCTGTTTCATTCTGCCTCCATGACCTCCCGCAGATTCTTCCCGAACTGCTCCTTCACCTGCTCATAGGCGTAACGGCGGCACCATTCTTTCTGCGCCCTGACAAGATCGTCCTTCGCTCCGGAATCGGACCGCAGCGCATGAATCCTCTCCACCATGGTCTTCCAGTCTCTTCCCTGAATCAGGACGCCTGCCTGTCCCAGTGTTTCCGGCACAGCCGAGGCGGCTCTGGCGACCACGGGGAGATCATGTTCCATGGCCTCAATCAGGGGAATGCAGAAACCCTCGTGTTCACTCATGCATACCAGCAGGTCCGAAATCGAATAATAGGCTTCCTTCTCCGCGTCGGATACCCGTCCCGTAAAGACAACCCGGTCCAGTTTCAGATCCGCGCACAGGCCCCGGAGCTTCGCGTAGTATTTTTCATGTCCTTCCCAGGAGCCCACCAGAAAAAGCTGCGCGCGGGGATCATATTCCCTGAGATACAGGGCATAGACCCGGATCACGTCCTCAAAACGCTTGTTGGGCACAATCCGCCCCACAAAAATCATACGCAGGCCGCTCCCGTTACCGTATTTTCGCAAAATCTCAGGATCCGGCTGTGTCCACTGCTGCCTCTTCTCCATCAGAATAGGAAAAACCCGGACTCTGTCCGGACTCAGTCCCATATCCAGCAGTTCCTGCCCGTTATACTGACTGACACACCATGCCCAGAGTCTCTCCCGGACCAGTTTCTTCAGCTGCCTGCGCCCCTGCCACTGGTTCAGGGCCCGCAGCTGATCATAGGGAAAAAAATAACGCCCGGGGGTGATGTTGTGGTACCGGAGGACCTTCTTTCCCCCCGCTTTAAGGAAAGCGGAGGTGAGAATATCTCCACTGGCTTTATGAAAGATCAGCACATCCTCCGCTGCCAGATGATCCAGCGCTTCCATGCCGTGCAGACCGACTTCCGCCGCCATGCTTTCTGAATAATTCGGCGCCGCAACCCAGCTCTCCACCTGATTTCTGATCAGTTCCCGATGAAACATGACCACTTCATTGCCGATGGCCGATCCATATGCCAGATTGGAAACAAGCTGCACCACTTTCATGTGATAACCTCACTGCCTTCGGGCACCGGGAACCGGTCCGGTGAAGGCTGATTTCTCTCCCGCCATGCCCTTTCCACAAAGACGCGGAACTCCTCACGGAACCGTTCTTCCGAAAACCGCTGCACACTCTGCCTGATTTCCCCGCGGTTCATGGACACGCCCTTCTCCTCCAGTGTGTCCATGGCCTCAAGAACGCTTTCCACACTCTGCTCCCGGAACAGAATACCGCTTTCCCCGTCCAGAATGGTCTCGCAGGCTCCGCCCCTTCCATAGGCAAGAACCGGACAGCCGCAGGACTGGGCCTCCACCGGGACAATCCCGAAGTCTTCATCCCCCGGAAAGATCAGGGCTCTTGCGTGCCGGTACAGTTCCCGGATCCTTTCATCGTCCGGTGACGGAATGAAGGTCACCGTCCCTCCGGCCTTCTTCTTCAGCTCCGCTTCCAGATCGCCCCCGCCGGCCACAATCAGTTTCCGTCCGCTCCGGGTACAGGCCTCAATTCCCAGGTCAAAACGCTTGTAGGCCACAAACCGCCCGACCATCAGATAGTACCCGTCATCCGTTTCCGCGGCAGGCTTTTCATCCAGATGCACGCCCGGATAGATCACGGTGGCCGTGCGTCTGTAGTATTTCCGGATTCTCTGCGCCGTGTTCCGGGAATTTGCCAGAAACAGGTCCACCCGCTGGGCGGCGGCAAAATCCCAGAGACGGATTCTGTGAATGATCCCCGGCATGATCCTGCGCTTCAGCCAGGAGGCATTGGAAAGATATTCGTGATAATGGCTCCAGACATAACGGACCGGCGTATGACAGTAACAGATATGCAGCGCGTCCGGTCTGGTAATCACGCCCTTGGAGCAGGAGGAGGACGATGAGATTACAAGATCGTACTCTGTCAGATCCAGTGACTCAAAAGCCCTCGGCATCAGGGACAGCATATTCTTGTACAGGTGCGCGGCCATGGGAATCTTCTGAATGTAGGTTGTCCGCACGTCATACTTCCGGAAATGTCCGGGAAAAGCCTCCGGACGATAAACAAGCGTATAAATCACAGCGTCCGGGAATACCCGCATCATCTGGTCCACAACCCGGTCCGCTCCGGCAAAATTGACAAGCCAGTCATGCACAATTGCAACTTTCATTTCAGGGTCTCCATATGAGTCGCATGTCCCGACAGACAGACATCCCATGAAAAAGAAGAGCCTGAAAGACAAAACTTCCAGGCTCTTCCGTAAGCTGATGACCGGATTTGAACCGGTGACCTCATCCTTACCAAGGATGCGCTCTACCGACTGAGCTACATCAGCACCCTCAAGGGCAACGGTGGCATTGTATCACAGGATATCCAAAAGCGCAAGATGATGGGAAAAGAAAAAAAGATGTGTGATCCGAGCGGTTTATTCACCGTTTGCAACATTTCCCTTGTTTGGCTTTCACCGTTTGTGATAAGATAAACTGGATTCTCCGCCATACCATCATGATCCGGAAAGGTTGATTCCATGAAAAACAGGAAAATGCTCCTGACTGTCACCCTTCTGCTTTTCCTTGCCGCCGCCTCGGTCCTTGGGGTGCGTCTTCTGCGCCACCCTGCCCGGGCCGAATGGGAACTGACCCAGTACGCGTGCGCATCAGGCAATAACGCCTGTTTCTATTCCCTGTACAATCCCGGAGATCAGACACTGTATCTGCTGGACGGAGGGTGGACGGCCAACGCCGAACAGGTCCGACAGGTGATCCGGGAAAAGGGCGGCAGGGTCAAGGCCTGGTTCCTGACGCACTATCATGAAGATCATATCGGTGCCTTCAACGCCGTGTACCCGGAGTTCCGGGACAGGATTGAAGCGGTCTATGCAACGCCCCTGGACTGGGAAACCTTTGAACCCTCGGCCAGAGACTGGGACTCGCCTGAAACCTTCCGCCTCTTTCTGGATCAGACGGAAGGCGATTCCAGAATTCACTTTCTTCACCGGGATGATACCCTGGACATCCCCGGCTTCCATGTTCAGGTTTTCAATGCCTGGGATCAGGAAGTTCAGGAGCTTGTCACGGATTATGCCAACAACTGCTCCCTGGTCCTGAAGCTGACCGGGCGCGAAAACAGCGTTCTGTTTCTCGGCGACATGTCGGACCCTGCTCTGGGAAACCTGCTTCTGGAGAGGTACGGGGACCAGCTTCACGCTGACTTCGTGCAGGCGGCGCACCACGGCAACTGGGGACAGAAGCCCGCCTTCTACGAACGGCTCCGTCCCTCCGTCCTTTTCTTCGACGCTCCCGAGTGGCTCATGGTGGGAGACACCTATGATGCCCGTGAACTGAAGAAATGGTGTGACTCGCAGGGCATCACAACCTGTGACTACCGTACCGCGCCGAACCGGATGATCCTCCGGTAAAGGCAGTCCCTTCCGCGCTGTTTCCGCGGAAAACCGGCATCACGCCGGTTTTTTACGCTTCCAGCATGGCTTCCTGGTAAAGGTCACATACCTCCTCCACCGGTCCGTTCATCCGCACCTGACCATGGTCCAGCCAGATCACCCGCTGACACAGGCTGCGGATCGTGGAAATGTCATGACTGACCATGATGACCGTGGTCCCGTCATGCATCATCTCCATCATCCGGTTCCGGCTCTTGCGCTGGAACGCTTCGTCCCCCACCGCGAGAATCTCATCCACAATGAGGATTTCGGGCTCCACGAGCGTGGCAATGGAAAAGGCCAGACGCATCAGCATGCCGGAAGAATAGGTTTTGATCGGCCTGTCCAGGAAGCTTTCCAGTTCCGAAAAGGCCACAATCTCATCATATTTGCTTACCAGCATGTGCTCGTCAAAGCCGAGAATGGCACCGTTGAGAAAGATGTTCTCCCGTCCGGACAGTTCAAAATCAAACCCGCTCCCCAGCTCCAGCATGGGGGCAATAGTGCCTGCGGTGCGGATGCTGCCCGCTGTAGGCTTGTAAATCCCGGAAATGACCTTCAGTGTCGTGCTCTTTCCGGACCCGTTGCGCCCGATCAGCCCGATCACCTCGCCCCTCTGAATGGAAAAGGAAACATCCCGGAGGGCAAAGAAATCCCTGTACTCCAGTTCTTTTCTCATTTTTTTCACAAAGAATTCCTTCAGAGACGTGGTCCTGCTCTGGTTCAGATGGAATTTCATGGAAATACCCTCTGCCCGGATGATCTCACCCATGACTCCACCTCCTCACAGATAAAGGACAAACCGGTCCTGGTATCTGTGGAACACCCAGGCCCCCAGCAGAAAAGAGGCGGCAGATGCCAGAATACACCACAGAATATTGGCCGGCAGGGGCGCTCTCCCCTCCAGGGTAATGGTGCGCACCGCCGTGACAAACTGATACAGGGGATTCAGATGATAGATTCCCAGAAACTTCGCCGGGATAATGCTCTCCGTATAGAAAATCGGCGTCATGAAATTCCAGATGGTGAGAAAGACACTCCACAGGAACTGAATATCCCGGAAAAAAACCAGACAGCAGCTGAGAAGCATGCCGAGACCCGAACAGAAAACGATCAGCAGACACAGAAGCGCAAGCAGCACCGGAAGGCGAAGAAGACATGCCCCGATGGGCGCGCCGGTAAAGGCCATAACCACAAACAGGGCCGCTGTGGAGATCACCAGATTGATGGAACTGGATATGGTCTTGGACAGGGGATAGATATACTTGGGCAGATAAACCTTGGTGATGAGTCCCGCGTTTCCCACAATGGCCTGCATGCCCAGGGTCGTGGCGTCCGAGCAGTAGTTATAGAGTACCACGCCGCTCATGAGGTATACCGCGAAGTTCGGGGTGTTGCTCCGGAAAATGGTGGAAAACACGAAAAAGTACACCAGCATCATGATGAGAGGGTTCAGGAATGACCAGATCACGCCCAGAACGGAACCCTTGTACTTGATCTTGAAATCCCGTCTGACCAGTGTCTTGAGAAGGAAACGGTATTTCCGGATCATCCGCACCACCGTTGTGAGCATATTCTCGTGCCCGTTTCGCATCCATCCATGAAGAAGAAACGCCAGGATCAGCCCCAGGGCGCCGATGCCTCCCATAACGGGCCAGTAGATCCGGTACGCCCCGGACAGGTTCTGTCCTGACAGGGCATAGACCAGCGTGCCCCCTCTTTCCTCTCCGTTCACCCACAGCTTCCCGTCCGTGGGCGCGGGCAGCTGGAACCGCCCTGCGCTTATGCTGTCCCCGCTCCAGAGAACCACGCCGCCCCGGGTCAGGAATTCCAGGCATATTTCCTGCCCCCTGCACTGCTCCACGGCAGGCGTCAGCGAAAACGTCACAAAGCCCGAGGCTGCCATGGACGCCCCGTCCACATCCGCTTCGGACAGCACCGAATCCCCCTGAAAAATCCTGAGATGAATTCCCGCTGTCTCCGGATCCCGGACATCCGCGTCCAGCCGGATCTCCTCCAGCGTGTCCATGCTGCATCTCAGCGTCTGCTCCACCCGCATTTCGGACTCATCCCCATAGAGCATGGCGGAACGGGTGACATATCCCGTCTCGGCCGCCTGAACTCTCCAGTCATCCCGGATGATATAAAAGGTGAAACCAGCCAGCAGTGCGTACACTGCCAGAATCAGCAGGCATTGCTTCCAAAAAGCCAGTCGATTCATACGATTCACACGCCTATCCTCAACTATGCCGTATTCTTTCCCTGAATCCGTGAATTCCGACCCTGACCCTGTGCTTCAGAGCCGTAAGGCCCACCCGTCCCCTGAGGACCGTCATGTCGCTGCCGGTGAAGACATGCTGGATCCGTCCGGAGATTTCCAGCTTCTGAATTCCCTCCGTCCCCTCAAACCACATCTGGGGATCCGGGAGATCGAAGAACCAGAACGCCGGGAAAGCCCTGGCGTTGGTCCATGTCACATCCAGTTCCCTTTCCCGTCCGTCCCGGAATCTTCCCCGTACCTTCAGGTCCTTCAGGACGATCGTTCCCCCGGGAACCGGGTCCCACCGAAGCCGACGGATATTCTCCCGAGACGAAAGGTCATAGGAAAAATGAAAATCCTCAAGATACAGACCGATCCGGCTGCCCACAGCATGCTCTTCGCTGAATCCGCCGCCCATATCCATGTACAGTCTGGACTCCATGACATACAGCTTCTCTTCCAGAAGCCGGTCCAGATTGACAAACTCCCTGACAGCCCCCGGCTCCCGGATCAGGGGCTGTGCATTGTGCATGTCCCGGATCCTTTCCTCGGTTTCCCTCCAGTACTCCTCGTCATGGGCCGCGTGGGAATTCTCCGCGTTCCGCCACATCCTGTACAGGGCGCCCACGCCGGGTTCATCCTCCACGCCCAGGAAGGCGGCCGTGCGCATGAGGTATTCCCAGTCCTCACACACGTCCAGGGTTTCATCAAAAAAATGCCCCAGACGCCAAAGACGTGTGGGAAAAGCCAGCGTCATCAGCGGACAGCTGTTGGCCCTGGCCTGGAGCATGGCATCGTAGGGCCTGCAGAACTGATTGTCCAGTCCGCTGACCGCGCGGACACAGCCTCTGTCGTGTTCCCATTCCTGTCCCACAGCGTACTGATGCAGGATGGCACCGGGCTTTCGCTCCCAGGCTTTCCGGAAATTGGCCGTCCAGCCGGGGAACAGGAAATCATCGTCATCGAACACGGAAAAATAAAGGCCCCGGCACTGTTTCAGCGCTTCATTGATCGGCGCGCACCTCCCGGGTCTTTCCACCTTCATCAGACGGATCCTCTGCCTGAGAAAATCCGTCTGGGCATCCACCATGGCCCTCAGCGCCGCCTCATCCGCCTCCGGAATCCGATGCATTACCAGGATGATCTCAAAATCCTGATCCTCCTGAGCCAGAAGGGAGAGCAACGCTTCCTGCAGTTCAGCCTTCCTTTTGCCCATGGTCCGGACAATCACGGACAGGAAAGGGTTTTTCCCGTGCCCGCTTTCCGGAATATAGAGCCGGATCAGGGTTCTGCCGGATTCCCGGACGGCCGCGCAGAGCTCCCGGGCAAGGAGGCTTTCGTCCCCGGACCATGCCTCCTCTTCTCCGGGCACACTGTCCACGAGCGTGTATCCCACGGACGCGCAGAGTCTGTCCAGAGATTCCGGTGTATACCGGCAGCGTTCCTCCTCCGTTCCCAGAATCCTCTGCATGGCCATGCGCAGGCCGTTCCCGGTGACAATCGCCACCGGTCTTTTCCATTCCGCGGCCTTCCGGAGCATTTCCTCCAGACCTTCTCCCGACTCTGAACACAGAAGGACCGCTTCCGGTTCCCGGTCCGGCTGAGTCTCCCTCCCGGTCATCAGGAAGCAGGAGGCATAGCCATACTGCTTCAGCAGGTCTTCCGCCTTCCGACTTTCCAGCGTCATGACGCCGCCTCCTTCTGTTCCGCTTCAGGAATGCCGATAGCCATACACGGGCATGGCCGGATCCATGCTGATTCTGTCCTCGGGACGGAACCGGGACGCCTCTCCCGTGTACAGGGGGAAGTGAGACACCCTGTGCTCACGGTCCATGATCTCCGTCCAGGACGGATCCCGGTCCAGAAAGGATTTCAGGGCCTCCTGTTCCTCCGGAACGGAGCTTGCCCGCAGCTGATTTTTCCTTTCCTCCAGCGCATCCGGCCAGGCGTACCGCTGCATCAGCATCATTTCCGCCTCGGGGGAGTATCTGCGATCCGCCGGGGTCACTCGCATCCTTCCCAGGGAATCCAGATCATGCCCGTGATAGACCACAGCCTCCGGACAGCAGAGGATCTCCCACCCCGCCAGCCTGGCCCGCCATGAAAGATCCACATCATCACAGTACATGAAAAAGTGCTCGTCGTAGCCCCGCAGCGCCTCGAAGCACGCTCTCCGGATCAGGGTGCAGGCCCCGCTGGCCCAGGAAATCTTCCTGTCCGCCGGATCATAGGCCTTGGGGTGCTCCAGCGGAATCTGCCGGGCTTCCACCATGCCCGTTTTTTCATCCCGGAAAGCCCCGAGAAGCTCCGCGAGCGTGTCCGGTGATGCCAGAAGGTCGGGATTCATGGTGAGCACATACTGTCCTTTCCCCATGGGAAACAGCCGGTTGTGTCCCCGGCTGGTCCCCGTGTTTTCCCGGAAACAGACATAGGTAAAGTCCAGTGAACCCTGAAGCGCCTCTTCCACATCCTTCAGAAATGCTTTATCCAGCGGCTTTCCGGAAGCGTCGCCCCAGAGAAGCTCCCCCCGGATTTCCATGCCCTTTCTCCGGCAGCCCTCCAGTGCCGTTTTCCAGGAAAGCGCTGAGCGCATCAGGTCTTCCGGCTGATTTTCGTACAGAACCGTCTGAAGCTGAATCCCCTCCATAAGGCGCCTCCCGTTTCATTCTCCGCCAGAATCAGCGTGAGCCCCGCCGTCAGCATCAGCACCGGCATGGTCTGCAGACCTTTGTCCAGGCGGGTCATGCTGTCCAGACATTCCCCAAGAAAAATGGCCAGCGCCGGCAGGGGTACAGCCTTCTGCCACGAAAACCCGCTCTTCCTCCACAGAATCAGGCAGGCCCGGGCAAACAGGTACACAAAGCAAAGGCAGAGCAGCAGGCCCGGAATTCCCGTTTCCATGAGAATCTGCAGATACATGCAGTGCACATGGTCATAGGTCTCCACCGAATACGCATCCGCGTAGGGCTGGACGTGTTCCATAACCTGAGGCACCGACGTACCCACGAGCAGAAGATAGGGCTTGTTCCTCAGGACGTCCAGTGAAGCCCTCCACACAAAACTGCGTCCCTGCATGCTTTCCATATCCGTCATGGAACGCTGCCCCACCAGCACAGTCTCAGCTTCTTCCGCCGCCTCCGCCTGCGCCTGGGAAACCAGCAGGGGTTTCTCCCGCTGGATGGCGTTGAAACCCGCAACCGCTCCGTTCATGGCAAGAATGACCAGTACAACCGCTGCCACCGCAATACCTGCCTGCGCCCAGCGCAGACTCTTTTTAAGTCGAGTTCGGAGTGGATCCTCCAGCATCAGCGCAAGGTATGCCCCCAGCGTTAACCCCGCACACACATACCCTGTCCGCCCGACCGTCAGGGCAAGACAGATGAGCATGGGAATCATGATGAGAAGGTACAGAACCCGGAGCCCTTTTTTGCCGGTCATGGCGGTGAGGATGAGACAGAACCCCATCGCTGTGGTGAGATTGGAGGCTGTCACGGTGGAATAGGCCATGAGTTTCAGCCTGTGGTCGTCCTCCCGGAGGAAGATTTCCAGTGTGCGGCTGCCGTCCAGAATCTGCCGTCCCTGAAAAGCGGCCACAAGTCCCACCACGCTGAGGACCGCGTGGAAAAGGACCCACACGGTCAGAAGTATCCGCAGCCAGGACCGGATTTCATTTTCTTTCAGGCCAAGGCCCGCAAAAGGCAGCAGAATCAGACATAACAGAGCCCGCTGCATGAAATACTGAGACTTTTCCATCACCGCCGCGCCCCGGAAGACGGAGGTGAGGAACAGCCAGACGGTTCCCAGTATCAGCAGAGTGCACCAGCCCCGTTTTCTCCATTCGCCTGCTGCCAGCACAGCCCCCGCGCAGAGAACCTCCGCCATCTGAATCCAGAACTGCCACGGCTGAAGAAAGGGAAAATTCAGCAGATGTTCCAGTTCCAGGAGGAAAAACAGTCCCGCGAACCAGACCGTGAGTTTTTGTTTCGGGATCCTCATTCCTGAGCCTCCTCCATACAGGAAAACGGAGCCCGAAGGCTCCGCTTAGGGTTACTTGTGCCCGTTCGGCGCGTTTTGCCACGCGTACTCAATGGCTTCCTGATGGTAGGTGTCCACCCGGTCCGAGTCATGCGTCCGGCTGTTGGTGAAATGCAGGCAGATCTGGCCCACCATGTTGTTGTCGGGAATGCATACAGGGAGCAGGCGAATGTCCTGCTGCCCACCGTGATCAGGCAGGGCCTGCGCTGCCAGTGGTCCTTGGAATTGATCTGGCTGGCATCGCTGACACCGTAGATCTGGCACAGTCTGGCCGTGTCGGCCGCTGTCTTGGTTTCAATGTCGGCATGCTTTCCGCCTGCCCAGCGGTGAGCCCACCAGACAATTCCTGTCTTCACATCATACACCTTGAAATCGGAGCCTCTGGGAATCAGTTCCTGAATCCCGCCATTATACCAGTCAATCTTTTCCGCCGGATACAATGTCATGGACAGGTCCGATGTATCCCCGTAGCCCACAGGCACTGTTCCGAACAGAGCATGCTGCGTGGCGGAATTGGCAATGCCGTCCGCATACAGATTCTTCACCCTCTGGAAGGCCTTGACGGCTTCCTCCACCTGCGTAGTGTAGCTGGAGGTGGAAGTCCCGCGGTAGTATCCCTGCCGGATCAGTTCGTCGACGAGATTCCGTACGGCCGAACCCGTGGAGCCCTTCTTCAGGGTCGTATAGGAGGCTTCCTTCTTCGCCTGGCCGGCAGTCTTTGTCGCTTCGGGATTGGGCGTCGGGGTGGGATCGCCGGTGGAAGTCACCTCCACCACACAGTCAGACCGGAGGTAACCCATCCCCACACCCGTCTGCGTGTAGTACCAGGTATATCCGCCATAGGTGGTCTTGAGCGTAAAGGGCATGACAACGCCGCTGTTCACCCGACCCATAATCACCTTGCTGCCGGGCGTCTGGCGCACATTGATTCCGTTCTTGATCGTGCGGACAAAGCCCGCGTAGACTTCCTTCTGCGGCGTCTTCCCCGGATTTGCCAGAAGATAGGCCTGGTATTCGGCATCCGTCATCTCCACAAGATTGGTGGAAAGCAGATAACAATACTCGTTCTCATAGATCACCTGATACCATACGGCACCGCCGCTGGAGAGAATCTGTCTGAACGCCAGCACGGTATTGGCGGGCAGTTCTCTGACCACACCGGCATCCGGGCTGGGGCCGTTCCGCAGAGGCGCATTGTTCAGGATCACCTGCACATAGTGATTATTGCTGTGAATCGGCGTGGGTGAGGGCGTCACAAGGGCGCCGATCTCCTTCAGATAGGCCATCGCCTCATCCGCGGTGAGAACTTCCACGCAGTCGCCCCGGAGATACCCGTACATGCCCTGCTGCGGAATATAAACAGGGTACCAGTCATATCCGCCCCGGTTCTCAGGAAGGTTGCTCATGGGGAATACGAGCCCAATGCCCACACTGCCCTTCCGGGATCCGTTTGCCTTGTCTCTGACATTGACGCCGGCGCGGATCGTCCTGACATAGCCGAAATTGCTGGTGTATTCATTGATCACTCCGGACGAGGAAGTCGGTGTCGGGGAAGGTGTGGGTGTGGCGGGCGCCGCGGTAATCTCCCCGCCGTACTTGTCCGCGTAGTCTGCCCGGACCCAGCCCCGTATATTCCCGGATTCCACGGAATACCAGCTGTATCCCTGGGCTTCCACGGGACCTGCCACATAGGGCAGAATGGTACCCTTCGCCAGGGAAGTAATGACGCCTCCGCCGGGCTGCAGGCGCAGATTCACATTCTTTGCGTTGATGATGACATACCCCAGAATCTGCCGGGGCGTGGGGGAAGGGGTGATGATCCCGCCGGAAAATGTATAGACAGGCTCCACACAGTCGGAACGGACATACACATTCCGGCTCTTGTAAATCACGGGATACCACATGAATCCGCCGGCACTGACCTGTTCGCCGCCGTTCCACACCGGCAGGAGCCCGCCGGTATCCTCCCATTCCTCCCAGACCACGCCGCCGGGCGTGGAACGGAGATGCGCACTGGTGAGAATCAGCCTCACGTAGGTGAGGGTCTGGCCCTGGGTGGGGGAAGGAGTCACTCCCTGAGCCGTGGCTGTGGGTGCCGCTGTTGTCTGCAGATTGCCGTAGGTCAGGACCTGAATGAAAGGACCCTGAATATAACCCGTCACCCTGTCATAGCTCACATGGTACCAGGGATCCGGGTCCAGCGGATCCGGAATGCTGAGCAGCTGAACCAGTGTTCCCCGGTTCAGTTTCATCAGGCTCCTCCCTCTGAGACTGGGGCCCTGGCGCAGATTCACCTCTCCATTGGTCACCCTGCCTGTGGCGGTACTGTTGTCCCAGATGGGAATGGTTTTCCCGCTTGAGGGATTCTTCTCCCATTCCTGCCTCTCCTCCGTGGTCATGGGACGGAACAGGTCCGCAAGCACATAACCTGTATAGGTCCTGCCGTCCGTACTCTCCGGATTTTCCACCGTCACATAGTACCAATCGCCCTCATCGTTGCTGACATAGTCCGTATACAGACAGACATAGCCTTCGGGCAGCTTGAACCAGTACCCGGCATTTGAGCTGGCACTCTGGCGCACCCGCACACCCGAGGATGTGGTGACACCGTAATCCGCAGCCAGGGCGGACAACGGAAGGATCACAGCCAGGCCAAGCACCAGAAGGAAAGCGGTCAGGACCGGCGCATAACGGGATTTCCGCATACAATCACCTCTCTCATTCACAGAGGAATGCAGATTCGTTACATATTCAGGATGATTGTATGTCGAAATTGTTACGTTGTCAACCGATGAATCAAAATTTATGTCAAAATTGTTTCAGTCTTCTGAAATTTTTCTGGCTTCCATGTAGTATCTTTTTTCCAGGGCATGCCCGATAGAGAAGGTTTTCCGGGGCATGACGCCCTGACCAAGGGCCCGGAAAAAATCTTCCCGGGTGATTTCCGGCATGACCAGGCCCAGTCCGCCGTTTTCCGTGAGTTTGCGGAGTGTCCCGGTACCATGGATGTAATCCATTTTTCCATCTGTGATCTCGTCCAGAACCGGCTGAATCTCCGCGAGGAGTCTGGCGGGCTCCGGCCTGAGATGAATCCGGCCTTCCTGTCCGTTCAGGAAAAACCTGAGAGGGGTCCCGCCCGGCATTCTGGTCTGCAGTGCCTCCAGGACCTGCCCGCCTCCCCGGGGGATCAGGCGGTGAATCGGCTCAAAAGCCATGGAAGAATCCCGCACGTTATTCAGTTCCACCATGGCCAGGCCCTCACCCTGCCGCCCCTCTGCCCTCGCCCTGTCCATGCAGGCTCTTGCGGCAGCCAGAGAGTGGTTTCCGTCACCCACGGCATACATGAGGCCTTCCGTCCTTTCCGATTCATAGGCGGCAATGGCTTCCTCCGTATTCCGAAGACTGCTGCCCGAGACAAGGCACCCCCGGAGCCGGCCTCCGCCGCCCGGCAGTTCCATGTCGTACAGGACAGGCAGTGTCCGGTCCCTCTCCAGAGGACCCAGGATCCGGTCTGACGGATCGTCCATGAGAAGCAGCACATGGCTGAGCTCCAGAGCGGCACCTTCGCGGATCTGCATTCTCGGGGGGATGCGTTCCTTCACGGTCTGCTCAGTGGGGCGGATCGCTCCCCTTCCCTCCGGATCATAGGCCGACAGATCCACAAGGCAGACCAGTCCCCTGCGGACAAGGCCGCTGAGCAGTGTCCGCTCGGTATACACAAAACAGGGTCCCGTATGTCTCAACACGGAATCCCTGAGGATCTGCTGCATGTTGCTGTGGATCCTTCCGACTCTCTCCTGAACATCCGCGTCCTCCAGATAGACTTCGGGAAGGATCAGATTCAGCGCGGAGGGTCTGCTTCCGACCTCCTTCGCCCTTTCTTCCCACCATTCCCTCTGGGACGTGAACTGATCACAGGCAATGACAGGCCAGCAGGCCATGGCATGCTCCGCGGGCAGCAGGAAGTCTCCCTTCTGTACAATCGGCATATTGACCCCCGTTTATTTCGATGAATGCTCACGCGCCCTGTTGGGGCGCAGCAGCCGCTGAATCCTTCCCTGCAGCGTTCTGGCCTTGCGCCGGGCCACAATGGCATCCAGTGCTCCCCTGCGGTACTGCAGATTGTCCGGATCCATCCGGACAGCCTGCCGGAAGGACTGCTCAGCGGTTTCAAACTGTTCAAGGGCCATCATCACCCGGCCCTGGGCATCATACCAGGAAGCGTCCCGGCCTTCCGCCCGCATCAGCTGTCTCAGGGCTCGCTCCGGACTTCCCTGACGCATCAGACGGTCGGCAAGTTCCACAGCGTCCCGGCAGTTCAGCATCTGAAGATACGGGCTGACTGCCCGGGTGTTCACCAGGTGCATGGCCTCCTCATAGGCCTGATTGATCCTGACCATTTCCGCGTTGGCTTTTTCCTGTTCTCCGGGATCGGAGAACTGGTCGGGATGGCAGACCCTGGCTTTCTGATGATAGGCCTTCCGGACCTCTTCCGGGTCCAGGGTGGGCAGGATGCCCAGCACTTCAAAGGGCCTGTCCATCGTCTCTCACCGCCTTTCGCGGTGCAGGCTCAGTCCGCCGGCTCACGGCGGATATCAGCCCCCAGCGAACACAGTTTCTTTTCAATATGCTCATAACCCCGATCAATGTAATCCAGTTCGTAGACCTCCGTGATGCCCCTGGCCATGAGACCGGCCACCAGGAGCGCCGCGCCTCCGCGCAGGTCCGTCACGGTCACAGGTGCGCCATAGAGCTGGGGGACCCCTTCGATGATGGCCGTCCGGTCCACGACCCGCACATGGGCGCCCATCCTGGCAATCTCATCCAGGTGCCGGAAACGGGACTCAAAAATCGTTTCCTGAATCACGCTGGTGCCGTGAGCCGTGGTCAGCAGAGCGCTCATGGGCTGCTGCAGGTCCGTGGGAAACCCGGGATACACCTGCGTCTTGATGTTCACGGACCGGTGAGCCGCCAGCATTTTGACCCGGATGCTGTCATCATTGTCTGTCACCCTCACGCCCATTTCCATGAGCTTGGCGGAAAGGGCTTCCATATGGGTGGGGATGCAGCCCTCGATGGTCACGTCCCCATGGGTGGCCGCCGCGGCGATCATGAGCGTACCGGTTTCAATCTGGTCGGGAATCACCGCGTAGGTGGTGCCATGCAGCTTTTCCTGACCCCGGATGCGGATGATGTCCGTCCCGGCGCCCTTGATCTTGGCTCCCATGGAATTGAGAAAGTTGGCCAGATCCACCACATGGGGCTCCTTGGCAGCATTGTAGATCACCGTTGTGCCTCTGGCCTTCGCCGCCGCCAGCATCACGTTGATGGTGCCGCCCACGGTGATCAGATCAAAGAAGACATCTGTCCCCTTCAGCTCCGCGGCTTCCGCCGTAATCCGGCCACCCTTGACCTCCGTTTCCGCCCCCAGGGCACTGAAGCCCTTCAGGTGGCCGTCGATGGGACGGGATCCGATCTTGCAGCCGCCGGGATAGGCCACATCCGCTTTTCCGAATCTGCCCAGCAACGCTCCGAGAAAATAATAGCTGGCCCGCATGCGTTTGGCTTCGGCATAGCTCACATGCCAGGTGTCCACTGTACGGGGATCAATCCGAAGGCTGTTGGGGCCCTCGTAGTCCACTTTGGCACCCAGTTTCCTGAGCATATCCACCAGAGCATGCACGTCCTCGATATCCGGGACGTTCTCGATGTGACACACATCATCGGCCAGCAGCGTAGCGGGGAGCACGGCCACTGAAGTGTTCTTTCCGCCGCTGACCCGGATGGTTCCCTCAAGCGTCGCGCCACCTGAGATGACCATTTTTTCCTTGGCCACGCTGTCTCACCTCCTGTCAAACTCAGAAAAAGAACATATGTTCTCGATTTTTCGACAACCTTTCCACCCTCTGAAAAACGCAAAAAAAACCCTTCCACTGCGTTTTCCGTCCTGATGAATACGGAAGGCCGCGTCCGCTGACGCTCCCGCAGTCCCTTTCATTCCGGCAAACATGCCGCTTCACAAGGCGGTGAAATCTTACCATAGCGCCTATGCCTTGTCAACGAAAGTGCCTTTTCCGGCGGACCTGTCGGCGTTTCTGACGACCGGCTCCGGTCATCCCTTTCCCTTCTCCCCCTTCCCGTCCGCCGCCTGTCCTCCCTTGGATTTTTCAGAGATTCAGGCTATATTGATCCCGTTTTCCGCACAAAAGGAGGTCGCTTATGCAGGCACTTGATTTTCTCTCCGCTCTGTCCTCGGATTTCTTCACCGGCGTTCCGGATTCTCTGCTCAATCCGCTGTGCGTCGCCCTGCAGGAACAGTACGGACAGGATCCACGCCACCATATCATCGGTGCCAATGAGGGCAGCTGCGCCGCCCTGGCGGCCGGATACTACCTCTCCACGGGAAAGGTTCCGGTCATCTACCTGCAGAACAGCGGAGAGGGGAACCTCGTCAATCCCCTGGTCTCCCTGCTGCATCCCAGGGTTTACGGCATTCCAGCCCTGCTCATCATCGGCTGGAGAGGGGAACCGGGCGTCCGCGACGAGCCGCAGCACGCCTTTCAGGGAGAAGTCACCCTGCCGCTCCTTGACACCCTTGGCATTCCCCATTCCATTCTCTCCCCTCAGAGCACCCCGGATGAAGTCAGACAGGCCCTTGAAACCTTCCGTCCGTTCCTTGAAAAGGGGCAGTGTGCGGCTTTCGTGATCCGCAGGGGGACCTTTCAGCACACTTCCTCCTGGTCCTCCCCGAACACCTGCTCCATGATGCGTGAATCCGTACTGGAAACCCTGCTGGACTGCTGCGGGAATGCGCACCTCGTCTGCACCACCGGCAAGGCAAGCCGGGAGCTGTTTGAAATCCGTGAAAGACGGAATCAGGGACACGGCATGGATTTTCTCACCGTGGGCTCCATGGGGCACGCCAGCTCCATTGCCCTTTCCCTGGCCCTGCAGAATCCGCATCTGTCCATCTGCTGCATTGACGGGGACGGAGCCGCCCTGATGCACCTGGGAGCCATGGCGGTGATCGGTCAGAGCCGGCCCCGGAACCTCCGTCACATTCTCCTGAACAACGGATGCCACGAAAGTGTGGGAGGCATGCCCAGCGCCGGGTTCAGCGTCCACTGGCCGGACCTTGCCCTCGCCTGCAGCTATCGCAGCGCCTGGTCTGTCTCCCGTGCGGAGGATCTGGCCCCCGCCTTCCGGGAATGCTTTCAGACGGAAGGTCCCTGTTTCCTTGAAGTCCGGTGCGCCACGGGTTCCCGGAAGGATCTGGGGCGCCCCACCACCAGCCCCGCGGAAAACAGGGATCTGTTCACACGTTCCCTGAAATCCTGACTTCCTGAGAGCCTGCCGCTTCCTCCGGCAGGCTCTTTCCCTGCCGCATCGGGTGCTCATTGCGCCTGTCCCCGATTTCCAGACCCGTAAGATACGAGCGGTTTCCGATCTCTTCTCTTCCCAGGATCATCTCCCTGGCGGTCCGGAGGGACATCTCCATCAGTTCCGGAAAGCTTTCCCTGTGCTCTTCCCCTGTCCAGGGATGAATCCATGCCCCATGGGAAAGATTCAGCAGGTCCCTGTCTCCCACCGCGTCCCGGGAATACAGCAGCGCCCTGAGGGTGGGATGCGTCATGGGTTCCGTAAGCGTCCTGAGAATATGATGGGGATCCTCCACGCACCACAGAAAGAAAGTGAGCCCCTGTCTGGCCCGGTTCAGGTCCCGCCACGCGTTTTCCCATCCGTATACTTTCCGGTAAACGCGGTCCAGAGGTTCCCTGAACGCCTCCGGCAGCCGGCTCCGGACCATATCGGAAACCGGATGCCTGCCCGGAATCCCTTCCTCTCTGAGAATCCAGCGGTCCAGGGCTCTCTCCCAGGCCGTGTGGCCGCCCCGGTACATGCGGGTCTCCTCTGTTCCGTCATAGACTCCGGCATGGGCCGAAATGTACGGATGACACAGACTGTCCAGGACATAATGACAGACAAATCCGGCCCAGTAGTCCCGCAGTTCCGTCTCTGCCTCCAGGGTTCTGAGAAACAGGCCTGTTTTCCGGGTATGCATTTCCTCCGCCCTGCCGTTTCTGCTTTTCCGCAGCAGGGGAAATCCATACAGTGCCCAGTCATCTCCCCCTGTCAGGGCAAAGCTGAAAACTTCGGGGCTGCGGATCCACGGAATCTCCTCCATGACCTTTCTTCCGAAGATCCAGTGCATCGCCGCGTCCGGCATGATTTCCGCCTCCTCCGCGCTTTCTCATCTCTGAATCACAAAAAGGCACTGCCCGGAGGCAATGCCTTTCTGTCAGGCTCCCGGTTTTTACCAGAGATCCACTTCGCCGCCATCCTCGCCGTTGACCCAGTAAGCCTTGTTCTGGTCCACACGGACATACACGGTTTCCGCTTCTCCGATGCGTGCAAGGATTTCCTCGGGGGTAATCTCGCCACCCATGGGGGACTGGATGATCACCTTCGCCTTCAGGGCCTTTTTCACACTCTTCTTTTCCCCGGTCTTTTCTTCATCCCTGTCCGCAGTCTTCAGGGTTGCTCCGAAGACTTCAACGATCTTTTCCAGAACCTTCCCGTTCGGATGGGATTTCCCGGACTCATAGGCCGCAACCGTCGTGGCACTGACGCCCAGGGCTTTGCCGAAGGCGGCCTGGCTGAGTTTCTCCGCAGCGCGCAGCTCTTTCAGACTCTCAAATACTTTCGTGGACATTGTCCATCCCTCCTTTTCTTGAACGGGGCACATTCTAGCAGAAGTCCGCTGAAATGTCCACTTTTCAGGTCAGATTTTACGGATTTCGCCGTTTCCTGTTGAATTCGGTCAATTGCATGCCGAACTGTCCATGGCTTTACGAAGACCCCGGGGTCCCCCTTGTTCCCGGCTTTCCCCCATGTTATCATCCGGACAAGGATTCAAGGAAAGAAGGTGAAGGAAATCCCCCTGAGGATTTCCGCTGTATGGAGCTGACACCCCGTTTTCCCACCTTCCTCCACGGAGGGGACTACAATCCGGACCAGTGGCTGGATCATCCCGAGATCCTTCACCAGGACATCGAGATGATGAAGCGCACGCATGTGAACTGCGTCTCCCTGGGGATCTTCGCCTGGGCGCAGCTGGAGCCCGAGGAAGGGAAATATGACTTTGCCTGGATGGACGATCTGGTGGAACGTCTCTGGGCCAGTCATATCCATGTCTGCCTGGCCACGCCAAGCGGCGCAAGACCTGCCTGGATGGCGGATAAATACCCGGAAGTCCTCCGGTGGGACCGTTTTTTCCGTCCCCGTCATTTCGGAGGACGGCATAATCACTGCCCCTCCTCCCCGGTCTATCAGGAAAAGGTCACAGCCATGGATGAGGCCCTGGCCCGCAGGTACGCCGCCCACCCCGCTGTCATCCTCTGGCACCTGTCCAATGAGTTTTCCGGAGACTGTTACTGCCCCCGGTGTCAGGAAGCCTTCCGGGCATATCTCCGGGAGCGTTATGGCACCATTGAGAATCTGAACCGGAGCTGGTATACGTCCTTCTGGTCCGCCATGTATACATCCTTTGATCAGATTGAGCCCCCCGGTCCCATGGGGCAGGAATCCCTGCCGGCCATGAAACTGGACTGGCGCCGCTTTTCCACCCTCCAGTGCCGCCGCTTCATTGAGATGGAAAAGCGCGCGGTCCGCAGGTTCTGTCCGGATCTCCCCTGCACCGCCAATCTCATGGAAGACTTCCATGATTACGACTATTTTGAACTGTCCGGATCCCTGGACCTGGTATCCTGGGACTGCTATCCCGCCTGGGGGCGGGGAGACAACACGGAAACGGCCCGCAACTATGCCATGAACCACGACATGATGCGGTCCTTCCTGGACCGTCCCTTCCTTCTCATGGAGTCCACGCCTTCCCTTGTCAACTGGAAGAAGGTCAACCAGCTGAAGCGGCCGGGCATGCACCTTCTCTCCTCCATGCAGGCCGTTGCCCATGGGGCCCAGTCCGTCATGTACTTCCAGTGGCGCAAGGGCCGGGGCGGCGCCGAGATGTTCCACGGGGCCGTCATGGATCATGATCTCAGGGAAGACACCCGGGTCATCCGGGACGTGACGGAGGTGGGCCTCACCCTGGAAAGGCTGTCGCATCTGTACCATGCGCCTCTGAAACGGCCGCAGGTCTGCATCCTCTATGACTGGAACACCCGCTGGGCCCTGGATTACGCCGAAATGGGCATGCCCGGAAACATGGGATATCTGGAAACCGTCCGGGAGCACTATGGCTGTCTGTATGAACAGGGAATCTCCGTGGACTTCCGGAACTGTGAGCGTTTCGACCCGGATGAGGGCTATGCCCTGGTCATCGCGCCCATGCTGTTCATGTTCTCCTCCGGAATCGAGGACAGGCTCCGGAGGTATGTGGAGCAGGGAGGTACTCTGGTCATGACTTATGTCAGCGGCATGGTGGACGGGACGGATCAGGCCTTTCTTGGCCCCACGCCTTACGGACTTACGGATGTGCTGGGCATTGCCTATCAGGAACTGGACGCCCTGTATCCTGAGGAAAGAAACCATGCCCTCTACCGGGAGAACACCCTTCTGGAAATCCGGGATTTCTGCAGCATCATTCAGGCCGGCCGCGCCCAGGTTCTGGCGTCCTACACGGATGATTTCTACGCGGGAAGTCCGTGCATCACCCGCAGCGTGTTCGGACTGGGTCACGCCCTGTACATGGCAGCCCGCCTGACCCCCGAGGGACTTGCCAGGTTCTATCAGGATCTCCTGAAGGATCTCGGTATCCTGTCCCCCTTCCCGCACCCCCTGCCCCATGGTGTCATCGTCACCCGGCGGGCCGATCACCTCTTCCTCCAGAATTACTCCGGCCGGGAAGTCCGCATTCCCACGGACCGGTGCTGGAAGGAAATGATCCACGGCCAGACTCTCCGGGATTGTCTTGTTCTTCCCGTGAACGGGCTTCTGATTCTCAGAAGTGAGGCATGAAAAAGAGCGCCCTGCGGCGCTTTTTTTCAGTCCCCAAGATGCAGATCCCCGAAGGCACCCACATCCCCGCTGCTCCAGTGTCTGCGGCACAGGGAAATGTACTGGCCATCGCCTCCCAGAAGGATCTGATCGCCCTCCTTCACGACCCGGCCATTGACCACCCTGGCATTGCATGTCGCCTTTTTCCCGCACCAGCAGATGGTTTTCACTTCCTCGATGGTATCGGCCCAGGCCATAAGATACTGGCTGCCCTCAAAGAAATTTCCCTGAAAATCCGCCCGGAGTCCATAGGCAATCACAGGAACGTTCAGATCGTCCACAATGTGCACCAGGTATTCCACCTGATTCCTGGTGAGAAACTGCGCCTCGTCCACGATGACACAGTCATACGTTTCCACGGGCAGATCCGGCAGTTCCTCCATGAACACGCATTCGGCGCTGAGGCCGCACCTGCTTTTCAGGGTCCGGGCACCGTCCCGGTTCTCCATGGCGGGCTTGACCATGAGGACTTTCTGCCCCCGCTCCATGTAGTTGTACTGCACCATGATGGCATTGGCTGTCTTGGATGAGCCCATGGCCCCGTACCGGTAATAAAGCTTGGCCATATCTTTCCTCCGTCAGATCGAAAGTTCCGGAAACAGCGTCAGAACCTCTAGCTGCTCCGCAGCAAACGCCCGGGTCAGAGCTGACTGAGGTGCGGATCTTGTCATGATTCTCGCGGTGAAATCCGTCACGCCCTCCGCCATCATCACTATCATGAACTGGCGCAGAAGGACCTTGGCAATCCCCTGCCGCCGCACATCCTGAGCAACATACAGAGCCAGCAGTTCACATTTTCCCCCAACACCGGCCGTCACACCCTCGGCCAGGATACGGTCGTTCTGCACCACACCCATGGCCCGGAAATGCGGCGTGTTCATCATCTGCTGAAGATACGCCGCATCCAGATACTTCAGATCATTCTGCTGAAAGCGGCCCAGAAGCCGCATCTGTTCCTCCGGGGAAAACAGGGGAATCTCCTTAATCGAGGCCCCCATGGGCAGATAAGCTTCCCTGGTCAGAGGATTGAGCCGGACCATGACCTCCGTATGATTCAGCGTCAAGCCGCTGCTCTCATAGAAGGATGCCGTCTCGGTTTCCCCGGGCCCGATGGCCGTATAAATCCGGGCTTTCATGGAGGGGTTCACGTCCCGGAGCTGCCTGGCCCGGGCCACCAGTGCCCCAAAGAGCAGAAACCGGACCTGAGGAGCGCATTCCAGGGAAAAATAGATATTGATGGGGCAGTCCGGGTCCAGATGAGGCTGAACCTGGCAGATGACATAGCCCATGCCGGTCTGTGTGCCGCCGTCATCCACGGAAAGAAACACGTCTTCCGGCGGAATCTGATGGAGGGGACCCATGGGATGCTGCAGATGCTGCATATCTTCTCCTTGCTGATCACCCGGACCGGGAGATCGGGTTCTTCAGGGGCTCAGTGGTCTTCGGCTCCGCGCCGGTCCGCAAGAATGCACAGAGCCATCATCGCGGCACAGTCCGCCATGGACACATACAGGATGACATTCTCCGCCTCCAGACCCAGGTACAGGCATACCGTCAAAGCCGTGCCCAGAAGGCACTGGAAAATCGCGATTCCCTTCTGCCAGGGGCGCATCCTCTGCCTGTACGTCAGGAAACCCCAGACCGTCAGAAGCGTCTGAACGATCAGCGTCGAGCGCATCCAGGGGAGGAACTGGGGCTTTTCCAGGCAGAATTCCATGAAGATCAGGCCCAGAACAGAGACCGCAAAGACGGACAGGCGCAGAATCCAGTGCTCCCGGTTTTTCATCAGAACCTGAATGATCAGGGCCAGGAAGAGGGCCGCCGCGCACAGCTGGGTAAAGCGCACAAATCCGAAACGGATACAGTCATCCTGGCGGAGCTGCTCCAGGAAAATCTGGGAAGCGCTGAGCCAGGTCAGAACGTACAGCCAGGCCTGACCTTTTTTCTGCCGGTGAAGCGCGAGAAGAAACAGGCAGAAGGCGGCAAGTGCCTCAAAGACGTAAACCGACACATACCACTCCGACCATTCCCCGTCATTGTAGGTGCATACGGCGAAGGGAAACCGCCGGAACCAGCCTTCTTCCACAAAAGCCCCCAGGCCCTGTCCGGTGAAGGCCTCGCCGATGCGGCCGGCGCACAGGGCCAGCATGGCGCCGGGAGCTGCCAGATCCCACAGTTCCCGGGTCCTCGTCCGGGTGATCCGGGCAAGAACGTGGAGGGCGAGCATCACGGCAAATACCGCGCCATACAGGGTATATCCGCCCCGATCCGGGCGAAAGAGCACTGTCCATCCGCCGTAATCCGCCTGCAGGACCGGCAGCATGGCCAGACAGTACACGATATGGCCTCCCAGAAGGGCGGCGGGAGCGGAAACGATGAGGACCTGAAAGGCCCGGTTCATGTCCACGTTTCTTTTCCACGCAACCATGATGGTTGTCAGGGCAGCGAGCAGAAGGCCAAGGGACATGAACAGGCCGTAGGGCGTAAACGCAAGACTGCCCAGGGAAAAAACCGGCTCCTGACTCATTGCGCTTCCTCCGGCTGAGCGGTCACGAAGTAGACAATGTCCGCAATCCCCCGTTTTTTGCTGGGAGCGTTCACCTTATGGCCGTTCAGCACCAGCCAGGTGGAGGAACCGCCGTCCAGGTTATAAGCCTGCTGAACGCCCATCCTTTCCAGAATATCCGCCGTCATTTCCAGGGTCAGGCCTTCCGAATTCTTCTGCTCCGGTCCTTCCGCCGTCAGGATCATATAGCTCAGGGGCTCCATCTGGCACAGAACCATGCGCTGCGTCCGCTTTGCAGGACTCATGGTTTTGGCGGTGAACTCACTCTGGCGCACTCCGTCAATGATGAGACCGGGACCGAAGGAAAAGGCATGCAGAATCTGTCCGTCATAGGCAGAGAGCTTTTCCTCATCGGGTTCCCTGACAATATGGAAGTTGCCCTCCCGGTCAATGAGCAGGGCATCGAATCCCTTATAGTAGTAGGTTCTGAGCACCTTCCCGTTCCGGACAATCCAGCCTTCCTTCCGGTCAATGAAGTAATCCCCGTTGATGGCCAGCACTGCCTTCACCCTCCGGGCGATCTGCTCGGCATAGGCGACCGTCTTGGAGGGATAGGGCTTGTTCAGTTCCGTCCGCAGCTGCGTGGGGTCTGCGATCTGTACCCATGTAATGTAAATATCCGTATCATACTCGTGCATCTTCTCAATCCGCACGCTGAGGGTCGGGTCCAGATAGCCGCTGCCGTTCTCCAGGTATGCGCTTTCCGCGCCCGCGTAGGGAGGCTTCTGATCCATGGGCAGGGGTTCCACCTCTGCATGATCCAGGGTAACCGGAGCGTAAGCCGGCCACTCCGCCAGCGCCACCGGCGAAGACACGAGCCAGGCTGTCAGGCCCGCCAGAAGGACGAGGATCAGGACATACAGCATTTTCCGGGTCATAGGCTACCTCCGGTCTCTGAAATTCCCTGCCATTATAGGTTTCCCCTCTCCCCCTGTCAAACGGCTTGATCCTTCCCCGCAATCCCGGTATAATGAACAGCACTGAAAAGAGGTGGACCTATGGCCAGGATTCGCACCTGTTATGCCTGTACGGCCTGCGGTTTCGAGTCTCCCAAATGGGCCGGCCGCTGCCCTTCCTGCGGGGCCTGGAATACGATGGAGGAAAGTCTCACCGGAAGCCGGGAGACCACTCCCCAGAAGGCCATAAAGCAGCGGCCCGGCACGGGAAGCGCGCCCATGCTGCTCAATGAGATCCCTGAGGATCAGACCATGAGGGTCACCTCCGGGATGGAGGAAATGGACCGTGTGCTGGGCGGTGGTATTGTGGAAGGGGGCCTCATGCTTCTCGGAGGCGATCCCGGCATCGGAAAATCGACTCTGCTGCTGCAGGTGTGCGCTCATCTGTGCCGGGAAGGCCGGAAGGTCCTCTATGTCAGCGGCGAGGAAAGCGCCCGGCAGATCAAGCTCAGAGCCAGGCGCCTTCAGATCGATGTGCCCCAGCTCTACATCCTGGCGGAAAACGCCCTGGACCAGATGGAAAGCCGAATGCAGGAGCTGTCTCCGCATGTCATGGTGGTGGACTCCATTCAGACCATGTACCGCCCTGAAATGGCTTCCGCCCCCGGGTCCGTTTCCCAGATCCGGGAGTGTACTTCCCTTCTCATGCGCCTGGCCAAGGAAACCGGCACCTCCATCTTTCTGGTGGGCCACGTCACCAAGGACGGAGCCATCGCGGGCCCGAGGATGCTTGAGCATATGGTGGACGTGGTGCTCTATTTTGAGGGAGATCAGCAGCATCAGTACCGCCTGCTCCGGGCGGTGAAAAACCGATTCGGCTCCGTCAATGAGCTGGGCGTCTTCCAGATGACCACACTCGGCATGGTTCCCGTGCCCAACCCCTCCGAACAGCTTCTGTCCCACCGGGCCAAGGGCGCCAGCGGCTCCGTGGTTTTCTGCGGACTGGAGGGATCCCGTCCCATCCTTTGTGATGTTCAGGCTCTGGTCACCCAGAGTTTTGCCGCCACGCCCCGGCGTACGGTCAATGGCGCTGACACCGGAAGGGTCATGCTGCTCCTGGCCGTCCTGGAAAAACGCTGCGGGCAGCGAACCTATAACCAGGATGTCTATGTGAACGTGGCCGGCGGTCTGGAGCTCTCTGAACCCGCCGCGGACCTGGCTCTGTGCGTAGCCCTTGTTTCCTCCCTGAAGGACCGGAGCGTGGCTCCGGAAACCGCTGTCTTCGGAGAGGTGGGTCTGGCCGGCGAAGTGCGGGCGGTACCCCAGTGCGAACGCCGGGTGGCGGAGTGTCAGCGTCTGGGCTTCACCACCATTGTCCTGCCCCGGGAAAACCTGAAACAGCTGCAGGCGCCGGAAGGCGTCCGTCTCATCGGGGTGGACACACTCATGCAGTGTATGGCCGTCATCTTCTGATTTCAGCGGAAAGGAGGCCGCCTTCTTCTTGAAACTTAACATTGTGCGCCAGATTCTCAGATGGCTGCTGGTATTTCTGGGCGTGGGCGTGGGGATTGCCGTGGCCGCCTCTGCCGTTGTCATCCTCCGCACCGGAAACCCCGGCCGGGAACTGAGTCTCAGCCTCATCATCATCGCCTACGCCGGGCTTGGCATCCTTTTCGGCCTGTTCTTTTTCCTGCTCTCCGGGCGCATGAGCGATGCCATTCTCAACGCCGGCGCGTCGATCTACAGCCGCTTTGAGCAGATGCCCATTGAGCAGCTGCTCTGCTCAGTTCTCTCCATGATCCTGGGCATGTGCGTGGCCGCGCTGCTGACCCCCACCCTCCAGTTCATGGGTCCCTCCGTTTTCACTGTATCCTTTTCCGCCATTCTCTGCGTCATCCTCGGAGTCTTCGGCTACATGGTGGGCCGAAGCCGGTACGAGGACTATCTCCGCCTGCTGCGGCGTCTGCGCCACGGAGGCCATCATTTCTCCTCCAGAAAGATGAAACGCGCATCCCGGAAAGCCATGAAAGCAGACCCCAGTCCGCATCTTCTGGATACATCTGCCCTCATGGACGGACGCGTGCTGGATCTGTTCCGGAACGGATTCCTGAGCGGGCTGGCAGTGGTTCCCGACTTTGTGGTCCTGGAGCTTCAGCATGTTTCCGACAGCTCTGACGCCGCCAAGCGGGCCAAGGGGCGCCGCGGGCTGGACCTGCTGGACCGGATGGAAAAGGATCCTGCCATCCAGACAAGGATCCTGGAAACCCGTCTGACCGACGGGGACGTGGACATGCGGCTTCTGGCTCTGTCCCGTGACATGGACGCCCCGGTCGTCACCTGTGATTACAACCTTGCCCGTGCGGGCACTCTCAGCGGACTGAGGGTGCTGAATCTTAATGCCCTGGCCGCGCTCATGCGGCCCACCGTGAATGCCGGCGACTCTCTGCAGGTTCTGGTCATCCGGGAAGGCAGAGAAACAGGTCAGGGTATTGGCTACACGGAGGACGGCACCATGATCGTCATCGACGGCGGTCAGGAACATGTGGGGCAGGAAGTCCGCGTGACCGTTACCTCATCCCTTCAGACCCATGCGGGACGAATGGTTTTTGCCCGGCTGGAAGCAGCATAACAGGCACGCGGGTGCCTGTTTTTTCGTGGAATAAACGTTTTGTCCCTGCCGGTTCCCCTCACAGGACCGAACCACAAACCGGCCCTTCTGCAGCACGCGCAGGTACCGTCTCCGGGAAAGCTTTTCAGATCCTGTGCATTCCGGAGACATCCCCGAACTGCAGCCACCGCGCGGCTCCTGCCCCGGTCTCTGATGGGATTCCGCTCTTTCCCCGTCTGCGCTGCCCGCCGAAGGGTTCCTACCGTGTTCGGGAATCAATCGGTTCCGAAAAACGGCATGATTCAGCAGTCATTTGTTAAGATGAACCTGCTGCTCTCCAGGGTTAATGGTTCAAGGTGTATGTGAGAATAGAATTCAACAGGTTATAATGCAGCAGCAAGGCAAAAAAGATGAACGATCTGTCCATCGCCTTTCTGAAATACAGATTCCCGTTTTTCAGAGATAACAGAAGGAACGGGAAAACCGGAAGAAAGTACCTTCCCTGAATTCCCACAATCCGGTCTGTACCGACAGCCGTATATGTAACAAACAGCGCACCCATCACCAGCAGGATACAGATCCCGCCAATTCCCAGGAAAACCGCGCGCTGAGTCCTTGAGATACCGAATGTCTGCTGTTCCTGCTCATTGCCAAGGGCGGAGAAAATCAGAAGGATCAGATAGCATACCGGCAGATAAACCGGCAGCTTCAGCGTAAATCCGCTCAGTTCCGCTCCCATGCCTGTCATCACCCATGTGAACCATTCCGACCGGAGGGAATTCAGGAAGATTCTTGCGGCACTGAGCGGATGCTCCAGTATATACGCAAGTGAGTAACACTCATATCCCCAGTCAATCACCGCCTTTCCCGCCTGCATCGCGGGAATCCAGACCAGCAACATCGCAGCGGAAGCGGCAGCCAGCACTCCGCTCACCATAAGCAGTTTTCCACGTCCGGATGAAAACCGGGAAGAGGGAATCAGAAAAGCAAGAAAAAGGATGGGGAAATAGCCGGCTTTGCAGGGTGCCATCAGCGTTCCCACAATCAGCAGCTGCAGATACTCCCTCCACCGCATCCTTTCCCGGCGATAAACCGCCCTGAGGAAGAGGGCAATTGAAAGCAGTGCCAGCCCATTGGTGACTGAATCATAAGAATAGGACGCTGCCTGATGAAGGGCCATGGGAGAAATGCCCACAAGAAAGAACATCGGTTTCAGGAAGGGCACTGCCCGCAGAGCCAGATAAACGCATGACAGGTAGGCCAGTAGATTCATCAGCCTTCCCAGATAGAAGAAGGTGATAAAATTGGCATTGAAGATCCTTCCGATTGTGATGCCCACTGCCTGAGGCAGCTGCATCACAAAGTACACAAGAGACCTGTGTGCCGGTATGGCTGTCAGCGTGCCTGTTTCCGGTTTTTTCAGAATCTCCTTCAGAACCCGCTCATATCCTTCGGCCCTGTTCTGGTGCTGTGGAAAACTCGTATAGTTAAAATGTTCAGAATCGCCCAGTTCCGCCTGTTCCCCCGATCTGAACATGAGACGATTGGATAATTCGTAAGAGGTCTGATAGTGGAAATGCTCGTCGGGAATCGAAAAAGGTGTCATGAGCACCATATACAGACATCCGAGAGGAATGGCCACACACAGAAAAGCTCTGCCCGCGGAGAAGTTCATCTTCAGGCAGAGAATCGCCGTGAACAGCAGAACCGCGATGGTTATTCCGTGGATTATCCACCCGAACCGAATCAGGCTGCTCTCCTGAATCGCACGGGAAAAAAACAAAGAAGATACGATGATAAAAGCGAGCAGGCCTGCAAGGATGCAGATTTTCCCGTTCCGTCCCGGTATGTCTTTCTCTGTTCCGTTCATCTCTGGTTACCTCTTCGCACCGGACTGTTTTGGGAATCCGCATCATCATAACCGGGGGCGGAGCTTCCGGCACGTCACTGCATTGCATGATCTGCCGCCTGACCCGTATGCGTCCCCTCCGGCCGTCATGTCCGCTGACTCTGAAACCACGTCAGGGCACGCTCCCGGTCTTCCCGGAGCTGCTGAATCAGGGCATCCACCCCTGAAAAATGAACCTCACCGCGCATTCTCTTCAGGATCTCAAGCCGGAGTATCCGCCCGTACAGGTCCACATCCCCCGTCAGGAGATGAGCCTCCACCGTTACGGGCCCTTCCGGCAGCGTGGGATGCCGTCCGATATTGACCATGGCAGGATACCGGTGATCCGTATCGGCCCAGGCCAGGTAAACGCCGAATGCCGGCAGGGCCTTCCCCTCAGGCACCTTCACGTTCGCTGTGGCAAAACCCAGCGTATGCCCGATACCCTTGCCGTGGACCACAGATCCCTCAAGACTGTAGGGCCCGCCGAGAAGCCTGGCCGCTTTTTCCACATCGCCTTCTTCCAGAAGCTGCCGGATGCGGGTGGAGCTGACCCCTTCACCATCCACCCGCACCTCATCCATCACCAGGACAGGAATTCCCTGTTCTTTTCCCCAGGCCTCAAGGTCCCGGGCATGACCCCTGCCAAGCTTTCCGAAGGTGTAGTTGTATCCGCATACCACTCCGGCCACATCACATGTGTCCAGAAGGTGGTCCAGAAAGGCCTGAGGCGTCATGTCTGCAACCGATCTGTTGAAATTTTGGACACAGAGCACATCCACGCCCATCTCTTCCATTTTCTGTGCCCGCTCCTGCGACGTCGTCAGACGTCCGGGAGCCCTGTCAGGACACAGCACTTCCATGGGGTGCGGCTCAAAGGTCAGAACGCACAGCCGGCTTCCGGTCCTGTCCGCAAGCTCTCTTCCGGCCAGAAGGAGCTGCCGGTGGCCCAGGTGCACACCGTCAAACATGCCCAGAACCAGGACACAGGGGCCCGGGTTCCCTGGCACTTTTCTCTGTTCCATGTCCATCCTTTCTCAGGAAAACAGAACTCGGAATACGATCCTGTCCTCTTCCCTGCGGGCAAGACCCAGAAACCGGTCTTTCAGATACATACGGGTCAGCCCGTCCACACTCCCTGACTCCAGTTCCTCCATCCCCAGCGGCACCCCGTTCAGGACCCGGGATGTACTCTTCTCACATACGCGGGCTTCCGGCAGATGAAAAAGAGGCCGGTCCATGGGAATGAGCGCCTTTTCCAGGCAGCCGTTTTTCTCCATTTCCCCCAGTTCTTCCAGGGTCAGCGCCGTTTCCACGTCAAAAACCCCGGTCGCCGTTCTCAGGAGAAACCGCATATGGGCCGGGCAGCCGCAGAGCCTGCCCAGATCATCACACAGAGAACGGATGTACGTTCCCCGTCCGCACCGGACCCGGATCATCCAGCCATGGTCCGGAAGAGCCCGGAGAACCTCCAGGCTCTCCACGTGCACTCTGCGTTCCGGCACTTCCACCTCCGCACCGGCTCTGGCCAGTCGATACAGGGGCTTTCCGTCCTTCTTGATGGCCGAATACATACTGGGGTGCTGGATAATATCCCCTTCCAGCTTTCGGGCGGCTTCCCGGACCGCTGATTCATCCGGATACCGGTCTCCGGTTTCCAGCACCCGGCCTTCGGCATCCATGGTATCCGTGGATGCCCCGAAAGCCACCTCTGCCACGTATGTTTTTTCCTTTTCAACCAGATAATCAAAAAGCTTGGTGGCCCGCCCCACCATAACCGGGAGAACCCCCGCGGCCTCCGGGTCCAGGGTACCGGCATGCCCCACCCTTTTTTCCCCGGTAAGGCGTCTGCACAGTCCTGCAAGGCCGGCGCTGGTCATCCCCGGGGGTTTCAGCATATTCAGAAATCCATTCATGCCTTTTCCTGCTGCCTGTGAGATTCAGCCAGACGTCCGGCAATCTCCTGTACGGCCGCCTCCAATGTATGTTCCTTCAGTGTCACACCGCTGGCCTGACGGTGTCCGCCGCCCCCCAGACTCAGCGCCGTCTCATGAATGGTCCATGGAGCGATGGACCGGATATTCACCCGGATCCCGTCCTGAGTTTCCCTGGCCAGAAAGGCCATGTGCACGCCTGTGATGTCCCTGGCAAAATTCACCAGGTTCTCCGCGTCCGCATCCCGGGCTCCCGCTCTTTCCATGGCTTCCCGGCTGACGGACATGAAGGCCACATGGCCGTTTTCCGCAAACGTCAGAGTACGCAGCGCCTCCCCGATCAGCCGGGCCTGCTGAGGTCTCCTCTCCGTAAAGAGACGGCGGCAGACGGGGACCAGATCAAACCCGGTCTCCAGAATATCCGCCATGACCCGCATGGAGGCGGAGTCGGTATTGTTCTGCGTAAAATTCCCGGTATCCGTGGCAAGGGCCACATAGAGACACTCCGCGATTTCCCGGTCCAGGGGCACATTCAGACTGCGGGCCAGCTCATGCACCAGTACCCCCGCGGCTGAGGTGTTTTCCACCACATTCTCCCCACAGTAACCGGGATTGGTTACATGGTGATCCATCTGCAGTGTCACATCCGCCCCTGTGAAGGCACGGTCGAGGCTCTCCCTCCCCGGGTCTCCCGGGGAAGCCACCCTGTCATAATCGGCGCAGTCCAGAAACATCAGAACCTGAGGATGCTCCGGGAGGGAGGTGAGGGGCAGAATCTCCGCGGCGCCCGGCAGAAAATCCACCGGTTCCGGCGCTCTGTCCCTGCAGTATACCCGTGACGGGATGCCCAGACGATCGAGAATCCGCTGAGTGGCAAGCGCTGATCCGATGGTGTCCCCGTCCGGATTCATATGGCTCACCAGTTCAACCTGTCCGGCTTCTTTCAGTTTTTCCGCCAGACGGTCAATGTTCCCCCGCATGTTCTTCCTCCCCCATGGATACCTGACTCAGTACCTGAGCAATATGCACACCGTAGGCAATGTTCTCATCCCTGATGAACTGCACCTCCGGAATATACCGGATCTGCAGACGGTGCCCCAGCTCCCGCCGCACATATCCGGCGGCTTTTTTCAGGGCTTCCATGAGTCCGTCGCGCCTGTCGTCCTCCAGAACGCTCACATAGACTCTGGCGTATCTCAGATCCCGGGTCACTTCACACCTTGTCACCGAATAGGTTCCGCCGATCCTCGGATCCTTGAGATCATGGCGGATAATATCGTCCACTTCCTTCTGGACCTCTTCGCTGAGCCGGTCCACCCGCTGATAATTCATATGTTTTCCTTTCTCCTGAAAACAGGGCAGGAATCACCTGCCCTGCGTGTTTCAGCGCGGAATTTCTTCCATGATGAAGCATTCCACAATGTCGCCGATCTTAATGTCGTTATGACCTTCCAGACTCATGCCGCATTCATATCCGGCCGCCATATCCTTCACGTCGTCCTTCAGATGGCGCAGACTGGACAGCTTGCCCTCAAAGACCACAACACTGTCTCTGAGGAGACGGACACTGGCGTTTCTCTGCATTTTGCCATCCTGCACATAGCAGCCGGCGATAATGCCCGCGCCCGTGATTTTGAACACATTCCGAACCTCCGCGTGGCCCAGAAGCACTTCCCTGTATTCCGGCGCCAGGAGGCCCTTCATGGCCATCTCCATATCCTCAATGGCCTTGTAAATGACGGTATAGAGACGGACGTCCACCTTTTCCCGCTCGGCCGCTTCCCTTGCAGAGGCGTCGGGGCGGATGTTGAAGCCGATGATGATGGCATTGAAGGCGGAAGCAAGGTTCACGTCGTCCTTGGTAATGGCACCGGCACCCGAGTGCAGCACCCGTACCTTGACCTCGTCGTTGCTGAGTTTCTCCATGGCCTGCTTGACCGCTTCCACGCTGCCCTGCACGTCTGCCTTGATGATCAGGTTCAGGTTGGTCACCTTGCCCTCCTCGATGGTGGAGAACAGGTTTTCCATGGTCACCTTGGCAGCAGTGGCTTCTCTGCTGGCGCGCAGCTTTTCACGGCGCTCGTCCGCCACCTGGCGGGACAGATGGTCATCACCCACGGCGACCATTTCATCTCCGGCGCTGGGCACCTCGTCAAAGCCCATGATTTCAACGGGCATGGAGGGCCCTGCCTCCTTGACTTTCTCACCCCGGTCATTGATGAGAGCGCGCACACGGCCGCTGGCAAGGCCGGCAATCATATTGTCGCCCACGTGAAGCGTACCGTTCTGGAGCAGGACCGTCGCCAGGGGGCCGCGGGCCTTGTCCAGCTTGGCCTCGATGATGACGCCGCGGGCCAGACGGTCCGGATTGGCTTTCAGTTCCATCATGTCCGCCTGGAGGAGAATCATTTCCAGCAGTTCGTCCACGCCGTCCCCTGTCAGGGCGCTCACCGGCACGCAGACCGTATCGCCGCCCCAGTCCTCGCAGACCAGTTCGTACTTGGTCAGGTCCTGCTTGACCCGATCAGGATCCGCCGCAGGCTTGTCCATCTTATTGATGGCCACAATGATGGGCACATTCGCCGCCTTTGCGTGGTTGATGGCTTCCACAGTCTGGGGCATGACAGAGTCATCCGCCGCCACCACCAGAATGGCAATATCCGTGGCCTGGGCGCCTCTGGCGCGCATGGCCGTGAACGCCTCGTGGCCGGGAGTATCCAGGAATGTGATCTGACGGCCGTCCACGTCCACGGTGTAGGCGCCGATGTGCTGGGTAATGCCGCCGGCTTCCCCGGCCGTCACACGGCTCTTGCGAATATAGTCCAGAAGGCTGGTCTTGCCATGGTCCACGTGACCCATAATGGTGACCACGGGAGGACGGGGCTGGAGATTGCTCTCATCGTCCTCGAAGTTCTCCTCCACCAGCTGATCTTCTGCGGTGCGGTCCGCCTTCTTCTCAAGGGTAATGCCGAACTCCTGACACACCAGAGATGCGGTATCGAAATCAATTTCCGAGTTGATGGTGGCCATGTTGCCCAGAATGAGCAGCTGCTTGATGATCTCGCCGGCGGTCTTTCCGATGCGCTCGGTGAGATCGCGCACGGTGATCACATCACCGGACATGTACGCCGTCTCAATCTTGATCGGCGCCATGCTCTGCTGCACGGAGGGCTTCTTGGCTCTGGAGCGCTTGCCGCCCCGGATCACATCATCATCAAAGCTGTTGTAGTGATTCCGGGCTTCCTGTTTCCGGTTCCGGGCAATATGTTCCGGATCATGCTGCCGGATATAATTCTTCTTGTTGGGATCGTAATTGGAAACCCTTTCCTTTTCAACGGGCGGCGGCAGGTCCGGAGCGCGCCTGGGTGCGGGACGGCCCTGCGCCGGTCCACGCTGAGCAAATCCACCCGGTGCGGGACGCTGACCGCCCTGAGGACGGGCGCCGCCTCCCTGACCGGGAGCGGGACGTCCGGAACCACCACCCTGACCGGGAGCGGGCCTTCCGTAGGGGCCCTGAGGCCTGGGCTGTCCCCCCTGGGGGGACACAGGTCTCCCATAAGGACCCTGAGGCCTGGGCTGACCCTGGGGATTCTGGCCGGGAACCGGCCTTCCATAGGGGCCCTGAGGTCTGGCCTGTCCCGCCTGGCCCTGCGCAGGCACAGGCCGGTTCATGGTGCGCGGCGGTGTCGGGGGCTTGATGACATTCGGCGCAAGCCCCACGGGCTTCTGCTGGGGCACAGGATCCCCGGGCCTTGACATGATCTGTCCGATGACAGGGCGCTTGGGTTTGTCCGCCGGCTTCTCCGCGGGCTTTTCGGCAGGCTTTTCAGCAGACTTCTCCGCAGGTTTTTCGGCAGGCTTCTCCACAGACTTTTCAGCCGGCTTCTCCACAGGTTTTTCGGTCTGTTTCTCCGAAGAGACCTCCGCTTTCTTTTCCGGCGCCTTTCTGTCCGGCACGGCTTCAGCCGCTCCCGTTCTGACAGGCCTGTCGGGTCTTTCCGGTTTTTCGGTCTTCTCCGGCCTGTCCGGCTGGACAGGTTTTTCGGCTTTCTCGGTCTTTTCGGCCTTTTCCTGCTTTCCGGGGACTTCTTCCCCGGCTGCAGCTGTCGTCATCTCAGGCTTTTCCGTTTTTTCAGCCTTCTCCGCTTTTTCGGGCCTGTCTGCCTTTGCGGGTTTCTCCGCCTTCTCGGGCTGTGCGAGGTTCCCGGCTTTCTCCGCCCTGGGCTCGGCAGCCTTTTCTGCTTTTTCCTTCTTTACGGCGGCCTTGGGCGATTCTTCATCCGGGGAGAATACACCATACTCCAGGTTTATATCACCCATTTCCTCCTCGGTGGTATAGCCCGTCTCGGAGGTATAGGCGCGGGTATGGGAAGAAACCAGCCTCTGCTGTTCCTCCCGCTTTCTGGCCTGGTTTTCTTCCTCTCTGCGCTTCCTGAATTCATTCTCCAGACCGCGCAGTTTCTGCACCAGAGCATCCGCACTCTTGTGCAGCCGAGCCGCATCGTTCACAGCCTGGCCCGCATCCTGTGCCAGTTCCCGGCTGGCATCCTTGAGATTGATTTCCGTCATGGTATCTCCCCGCTTCTCCTGTCGTTATGAAAGGATCCTCAACGTACTGTATCCACCAGCTTCAGGAGCTGGTCCGTCAGCCCTCCTGCCTTCAGGGCCACTGCCACCCCCGGCCTGCCCGTTGCCTTCTCCAGAAGGCCGCATGGCAGAATGCCCAGCGGCACATCATGCTCACGGCATGCCCGCCTGTACAGGTCCATGGTATTTCCGGAGGCTTCGGAATCCAGAAGCAGCAGTGCACACGCTCCGCTCCGGATCCACGTCAGGCAGCCGCCCTGGCCGAACATGGCCTGGCCTGCCCGGACACTCAGTCCCAGCAGTCCTCGCACCTTCTCCTCATCCACCCGTGGATTCTGCCTCCTCCCGTGCCTGAATCTCCTCCAGGGTCGTCCGCAGAGCCTGGGCTGTCTCCGGACTCAGAGGGTGTTCCAGCTGTCGCTCCAGCTGTTTCTGTCGGATCGCCCGGGCAAGGCAGTCTCCGGAACGGCACACATAGGCACCCCTTCCGGGCTTGCGTCCTGAAGGATCCATGGTGACCTCTCCTTCCGGACTTCTGACTACCCGGATCAGTTCCTTCTTGGGCTTCATTTCCCGGCAGCCCACGCACATGCGCATGGGTATTTTCTTCTGCTTCATTCGATTGAGGATCCTCCTCAAGCCGGCAGGATGCCGGCCCATGTTTCGTCAGATGGTATCGTCCTCGTCATCCGCGGGCATGAGCTGTTCCAGATTGAAGCGCACCGGTTCATGGCTTTCCCGCACCTCTTCCTGGACCACGCCGCCGTCATATTCCATATCGTCCATATTACTGGCCTGCGTCTGGGACTTGATGTCGATTTTCCAGCCCGTAAGCTTGGCCGCCAGACGCGCGTTCTGCCCTTCCTTGCCAATGGCCAGGGAAAGCTGCTTGTCCGGCACCACCACCCGGCACACCTTGGCATCCTCGCCGATGTACACATCGGTAACATGGGCGGGATTCAGTGCGTTGGCAATGAACTCCGCGGGATTGTCACTCCATTTGATAATGTCGATCTTTTCCCCCCGCAGCTCGTTCACCACCCGGTCCACACGGCCGCCGCCCTGACCCACGCAGGAACCCACAGGGTCAATCATGGGATCATTGGAATGCACGGCCATCTTGCTGCGGCTGCCCGCCTCCCGGGCAAGGCTCTTGATGGTGACCACACCGCCCGCGATCTCCGGCACTTCCATCTCAAACAGGCGCTTGACCAGATTGGGATGAATGCGGGAAACGCGCACCTGAGGTCCATGGGACTGGGCGCCCCGGATCACCTCCAGTACATAGACCTTCACATGATCCCCTTCCCGGAGGACTTCTCCGGGAATCATTTCCCCGTTCTCCAGGAGACCCTCTGTATGTCCCAGCTCCACAACCGCGCCGTGGCTTTCCAGGCGCTGCACGACGCCGGTGAGAATCTCGTCGGTCTTTTCCACATACTCATCGTAGATCCGGCCTCTTTCAGCTTCCCGGATCCGCTGGGTAATCACCTGTTTGGCTGTGAGCGCGGCTACTCTCAGGAAACCTCTGGGCGTGACATCCTTTTCCACAATATCATCCAGTTCCGCGCTGGGTCGGATTTTCCGCGCCTCCTGCAGGGAAATCTGGCCGGAGGGATTTTCCACCTCTTCCACAACCATCATCCGGGCATAGACCTTGATGGAACCGTCCTTTCTGTCCACCCTGGCCAGCACGCTGGAAGGCTCGGCCACACCCCTGGGAAGATTCTTCCGGTAGGCAGCCTTCACGGCCTCCTCAATGGTGGCATACAGCATCTCCTCGCTGATGTCCTTTTCCCTGGCCAGCATTTCAATAGCCTGGATGACTTCCGGTTTTTCCGAACTCATGAGACGATTTCTCCTTCCTTCAGGGCTGAGTCTTCACCCAGGTCCACGTCCTCCACGCCCGTCATATCCACCACGGGGCGCACAAGGCTGCAGGCGCTGCGCTCATACCGAACCCTGTCTCCGTTCACTTCCAGTGTCAGGGACTCCCCGTCATAATCCACAAGGATGCCACCGACTTCCTTCAGGCCATCGAGGGCACGGAAGAAATGGACTTCCACTTCGCTGCCCAGGGCCCTGTCATAATCCCGATCCGTCTTCAGAGGACGGTCAATGCCGGGAGAAGAAACCTCCAGAAAGTCATAGTCGTAATCCTCCAGGAGAGGCTGCACCATTCGATGAAATCTTTCGCATCCATCCAGATCCATGCCATCTTCCCGGTCAATATAGATCCGGAGATATTTTCCGGTATTTTCCTTATCCAGACTGATTTCCACCAGCTCGCAGCCCAGTTTCTGAGCGATTTCCAGACATCTGGGCTCCACTTTTTTCATCCAGTCACTCCTGGCCATGCCTTCCTCCTCCCCTCGTCTTTCCAAACGAAAAGAGTGGACGACCACAGCCCCTTCAGCGGAAAGGTACACGACGCCCCCACCCCGGGATTCCTCGCCATACCTTCTCCTGAGGCCATGTCCACTCTTTTAACGGCTAAGCCCTTCTTTCAGTCACTGTCATTATTCCCCCGCAGGCCCGCAGAGGCCTTCAACAGGCGGGAACGCGGGGAGTATAACATAGTTTTTCCCCTCTGGCAAGCCATATATCGGCTTTTTTCCGACGTTTTCAGCTATCTCCACTTTTTTCTGTACCACTCATGCAGACAGCCGTCTGAGACGGTCATCAAAGACACAATTCCCGGTCAGGGAAAGACGTAATTCCCGGTCACTTCCGGTCGTAATAGGCGGTCAGATGTAAGACAGCAAATGATACCGGCAGAGGAACCCCTGAGGTGTAAAGCGATAAACCTCGGGTCTGGGCGGAGCCCAGCGTAACACTACAGTCCAGTCTGTCATACGCTGTCACCTCACAGTTTCAGAATCTCAGCGGTAAATCCGGTAGTAAGACGACCACATATCCTGTCCATCTTTCCGAAACAATCCGGATCATCGCTGAGACGCTTTTAAACCGACTGAAAAATGACCCTGCTTACCCGTCCCTGAATGGTCCTTTCCACCTGACTCAAACACTTTCGGAGAAATGTATGGGAGGGATGCAGTATTCTTCCGTTCTTTGCACCACGGGCATAAGGCATGACCAGATCGCCGCCCCCCTCCGCAGCCGCCAGAGCGTTTGGTTGAGCTGTCCGAGGTACGAAGGACAGCCCAACAAACACGCCCAGGTGGCTGCGGAGGGGGGCGACGACGATAGATATCTGCAACTTTCTCCACTTTGGAGTTGCAACAACCACCAATAATATTTTGCACTTTTCTCCTGTCTTCACTGTCCGGAATCACGTTCCACCTGCAGGCTGACCGCCAATTACGTCAACTTGTGACCGGTAATTGCGTCTTCCCATGACCGGCATACACGTCTTTACTGACCGGTTTTACATTCAAACTGCAACTCATGATCATACATCTACCAAATCACAGGAATTCTTGCATTTTGAGGCGTCCGATGGACTACAAATTAGTAAATAACAGATTTGACAGCCTAAATTCCGTTTTTGGGTCAATGTCATTCAGTTAAGCTCAATCACACACTGCGTAGCGTATACATGAGGCTTAATTTTCGCAACAAATCCACCTAATTAAAAAATAATAAAAATGCA